>JBJXFK010000230.1:0-31576 GCA_046155505.1 Phycisphaerae bacterium | reverse complement strand
TGCGTGCAGGTGCTGCTGCCGCTGAATTTGGCGGTGTTATGCCTCGCGGCGGTTTGGGAGCTGGCGCGACGGCAGAGCGGCGGGTTCGCGATGGTGGCCGACGGAATATCGATTCTGCTGTCGATCGCGATGGTTGGCGTAATCGCGTGGTTCGTCGCAGCGGCGATCGGCGGATTGCGGCGGCGTAGCGAACTGGTCGGGCCGATGGCCGTGCGGCGGCCGCTGGTCGGGAGTTAGTGCGTGCTCGAAGCGCTGGCGTTCTATTTGTTCGCGACGATCATGGCCGGGTCGGCGCTGGCGATCCTGGTCACGCGGAACATCGTGCGCGCGGCGATCTGGCTGCTGGGCACGCTCGGTGCGGCGGCTGGACTCTATTTCGCGCTGTCGGCGACATTTCTCGCGGTGGTGCAGCTCATCCTGTATGTCGGCGGCGTGCTGATCCTGATTGTGTTCGGAGTCATGCTCACGTCGCGCGATCCGCGGCTGCAGCCCATTGTGCCGCGACGCGAGGTGGCGGCGGCGATCGGACTTGCGTGCGTGTTGCTGGTCGGCATGTTACTGGTGTTACTCGGCACACCGTGGCCGGTTTTGCCGGACGCATCGCCGACGGCAGAGATGGTGGAGGTCAAGCAGATCGGTCGCGCGTTGCTGACGGAGTACTTGTTGCCGTTTGAGTTGATCTCGGTGCTGCTGCTGGCGGTGTTGATTGGGGCGGCGTACTTGGCGCGTCCGGCGGCAGCGACCGGACGGCCAATGGAGCACGGTGAGAGACGATGCTGATCATCGGCCTGACCCACTACCTGATCCTCTCCACGCTCGTCTTCTGCGTCGGCCTCGCCGTCATGGTCACACGCCGCAACGCGATCGGCGTATTGATCGGCGTCGAGCTGGTGCTCAGCGCGGCGGTGCTCAACTTTGTCGCGTTCGGTCGCTATCGCGTCGGCGGGTTGGACGGGCAGATCGCGGCGGTGTTTGTGATCGTGCTCGCTGCGGCGGAGGCGGCGATTGCGCTGGCGATTTTTCTGAACCTGTATCAAACGCACTCGACGATCGACGTTGATCGGGCGGACGAGTTGAAAGGATGAATGCAGAATGAAGAATGCAGAATGCAGAAAGCTTCCGCGCGCGTGCCGACGTATCTGGAGCGTGAACGCTCTCTGCACTGTGCATTCTTAATTCTGCATTTCGGAGTAGCAATGGCCGGCCTTTTGCAAACCCTTCTGCTCCTCGCCGTGATCGCGCCGTTGGCGGCGTTCGCGGTGCTGGTGTTTGCGCGGCGCTGGGTTGCGGCGCTGCCCGTGCCGAGCGAGCTGTGGGCGGACTTTGATCAAACGGATGGCGCAGCGACACACCGCGATCACCCGGCGCAGCGCGACGCGATCGATCCGATCGCCGGCTGGATTGCTACGGCGGGAATCGCGCTGTCGCTCTTGCTGTCCATCATTGCGCTGATCGTCTGGTCCGCGGCGGGTGCCGATGCACGAGCCGAGGCCACGCGGTCCGGCGCGGCCGGGCTGTTCACCTGGCTCGCGGTCGGCGGCATCACGATTCCGCTCAGCCTCCAAGTTGACTCACTGACGATCATCATGTTCGTGATGATCACGGTCTGCGCGACGTGCATCCACGTATTCAGCATCGGCTACATGCATGGCGATGCGCGATTCGGGCGCTATTTCGCGTTTCTGTCGCTCTTTTGCTTCTCGATGCTCGGCCTCGTGCTTAGCGAGAACCTGCTGATCATGTTCGTGTTCTGGGAGCTCGTCGGCCTGTCGAGCTATCTGCTGATCGGTTTCTGGCACGATCGCCCCGCGGCGCGGGCGGCGGCGTTCAAGGCGTTTCTCGTCAATCGCGTGGGCGACTTCGGATTCATGGTCGGCATCGCAATGTGCCTCGCGTACCTCGGCACGCTGTCGCTAACCGGTGCGGCGGCGATTTTCGCGGCCCTTTCGCCGGCCGCGCCGCTGTTCCAGACCGAATGGCTCGGGATTTCCGCCGCGACGTGGCTGGGCGTCGGCCTGTTTTGCGGAGCGGTCGGCAAGAGCGCGCAGTTCCCGCTGCACGTCTGGCTGCCTGATGCGATGGAAGGCCCAACGCCTGTGTCGGCGCTGATTCACGCCGCGACAATGGTGGCCGCCGGCGTGTACTTGGTCGCGCGGGTGACGTCGTTGCTGACACCCGTGGCGCTCGGTGTGATCGCGGTCATCGGCTGCATCACGCTCGTGCTCGCTGCCCTCATGGCCCTCGTGCAGACCGACATCAAACGCATCTTGGCGTACTCCACGCTTTCGCAACTCGGCTACATGATCTTCGCGATCGGCGTCGGCGCGTGGGTCGGCGCGCTGTTTCACCTGCTGACGCATGCGTTCTTCAAGGCACTGCTGTTCCTCGGCGCGGGGCAGGTCATTCACGGGACGCATCAGGAACAGGACATTCGCAAGTTCGGCGGCTTGATGCATCGCATGCCGAAGACGGCGATCACGATGGGCATCGCCGTTCTGGCCATCTCGGGTGCCGGCATCCCGTGGCTGGGCCTGGGCATCGGTGGCTATTACAGCAAAGACGAAATTCTCGGCGTGACACTGGCCCGCGCGACCGGCGGCGATGCGAGTTTGTCGCCGATTTCGTGGTGGCTGTTCGCGATTGCATTGGCGATCGCCTACCTCACGCCGCTCTATATGGGTCGCATGTATGTCCTGACGTTTCTTGGCAAGCCGCGCGATGAACGGCTGCACGCCGCGGCGCGCGAACATCCCGCGCTCACCGCGCCGCTCATGATCCTCGCAGCGATGACGATTCTCAGCGGCTGGTTTCTGTTCCGCAGCTTTGTCGCCGCCGCCGAGCCGGCGTTCGTCGGGTCGCCGCTGCGTGATGCTCACGATCCGAAGGTCGAGCAGCAGCACATGTGCCTCGGATCATATGTCGGCTTTGCGTGGTTGGTCGGTCTGGGCGGCGCGTGGTGGCTGTATCGCGATGGTCTTGACCTCGCCGGCCGCATCGCGGCGCTGCCGGTCGTGCGACTCGCGCACGCGATCATCTCGCGGAAGTTCTTTATCGATGAACTGTACGCCGCGATTTTCGTCGGCGGTGCGAAGGTGCTGGCCATCGCCTGCCGGTTGTTCGACGAATGGGTCGTGGATGGCGTCGTCAATCAAGTGACATACATGATCGAACGCGTCGCCCGCTTCAGCGGCGTCGTTCTCGACGCGCGCGGCGTCGATAGCGCGGTTAACGGCGTCGGCTCGTCGTTCTGGGCGGTCGGCGGCGGCCTGAGTCAACTTCAAACCGGTCGCGTGCGGCAATATGTGTTCGTCGCGATGGCCTCACTCGCATCGCTGCTGATTTTTCTGCTCACCGGCGGCGATCTGGGATTCGCGCTGCTGCTGCTGAGCCTCGCACTCTGTACCATTCTCGTGCCATGGAGCGGTCTGTGGCAAAAGTTGGTCGCGCACGATCCAAAGCTTGAGCGTATTTTCCGAGCCCCGACCGTAGGGGAGGGGTTTCGCGCGATCGATGCACAACCCCTTCCTGACGGTCGGGGCTCGGCTGGAATGAGCGCGCAGCACGCAGCGGGCGTTGGAGAGCGCCGCGGATGAATCAAAGTTCGCTTCTATCCTGGATCGTGTTCCTGCCGCTGATTGGCATGTTGGTCGTGCTCTGCCTGCGCGACGGCGGTGCGATCAAGCGCGCGGCTATCGGCTTTTCGGCGGCGACGTTTGTGTTGTCGCTCTTGTTGCTCGGGCCGTTCCTTTTCGGCGACGCCGCGACGGCGACGCGCGAATACGGCAAGCTCTATTTCGAGCAGCGGCACACTTGGTTCTCGGCCGGCACGTCATTCAAAGTCGAGTATTTCCTCGGCATCGACGGACTCAGCATGCCCCTCGTCTTGCTGACGACGTTCATTTGCATGCTCGCCGTCGCCGCGAGTTGGAATTTTGAATCGTGGAAGCTCAGCCGCGGCCTCAAGGGCTACATGGCGATGCTTCTGCTGCTCGAAACGGGCATGCTGGGCGTGTTCGTCGCGCTCGACTTCTTTCTGTTCTACATTTTCTGGGAGGTGATGCTGCTGCCGATGTACTTTCTCATCGGCGTATGGGGCGGGCCGCGGCGCGAGTACGCGGCGATCAAATTTTTCCTCTACACGCTGGCGGGCAGTGTGCTGATGCTGGTCGCGATGCTGGCGATGCACTTCTACCCGGCGGCTGACGTTCGCACGTTCGACCTGATCAAGCTGGCGACCGAGCCTGCAATTCAAAGCACGTTCCGCGCGGCCACGTTCCTCGGCTGGCCGTTCGCGACGACGATGTTCATCCTGCTCTTCATCGGCTTTGCGATCAAAATGCCAATCTTCCCATTTCACACATGGCTGCCCGATGCGCACGTTGAGGCTCCGACGCCGGTGAGCATGATTCTGGCGGGCGTGCTGCTGAAAATGGGCGGCTACGGCATGCTGCGAATTTGCTATCCGATCCTGCCGGGTGCGGGCGAAACGCTGGCCGTCGCGCTCGGGACGCTCGGCGTGATCAATATTCTCTATGGCGCACTCTGCACCATCGCGCAAGACGATTTCAAGAAGCTCGTCGCCTACAGCTCGATTTCGCACATGGGCTATGTGCTGCTCGGCATGTCGGCCATGAACGACGTGGGCTATGCGGCGGCGATGTTTCAGATGATCGCGCACGGCATCAGCAGCCCGATGTGCTTCTTTCTCGTCGGCCTGATCTACGAGCGTCTGCACCATCGCGACATCAATCGCTTCGGTGGGTTGTGGCTGCGCATGCCGATGTACGGTTCGCTGGCGACGATCGGCTTTTTCGCATCGCTCGGCCTGCCCGCACTGTGCGGGTTCATCGGTGAGGTACTGGCGATCTTCGCGGCGTTTACGTCGCCGGTGCTGAAGGCGTCTGGATATTCGCATGTACTCGGCATCGCGGCGGCGTTCGGCGCGGTGCTCGCGGCGGCGTATGTGCTCTGGATGATTCAGCGCGTCTATCTCGGTGCGGCGCGCGAGGATCAAGCGGACTTGCAAGATGCCGATCGGCGCGAACTGGCGATCCTCGCGCCGCTGGCAGCGCTGTGCGTGCTGCTTGGCATCTTGCCGCAGCAAACGGTGCTGAATTTCATCAACGCCACGATGGGGGCGATCGCGGGACTCGCGAAGTGAACCAACCTTCGGACATTTTGGATTTTGTCCCGGCGCGCCGGGATTGGATTTTGGATTGCGGAGGGTACGCGCCCCGCGCGTATTCCAATCCAAAATCCAAAATCCAAGATTCAAAATCTGTTGATCGGTTGCACGCGGTCGCGCCCGGGGAAGGGCGATGCTAGCAACCTACTGGCTACCCGACGCGCTCTCGCTGCGGCTCATGCTGCCGGAGTTCATCCTCGTCGCGGCGGCGGTGGCGGTGCTGCTCGCGGCGGTGCTTCTGGGTCGCGACACGCGAATCGCGACGACGATTACTGTGCTGGGCGGACTGGCGGCGGCGTGCGCGGCGTGGATGACTATGCCGCTCGTTGCGCCGGGAGCGATCGATTTGTTCACGATTCGCACGAGCGACAGATATTTCACCACGGCACCCGGAATGATGGTCGCGGATTCGCTTGGGCAGTTCGTGCGCATCGTGGTGGCGCTCCTGCTGGTCGTGACGGTTGCAATCGCGCACTGGTTTGACCGCGGCTGGCGCGAACACGCCGCCGAATTCCTGACGCTGCTGATCTGCTCGGCCGTCGGCATGATGTTTATGGCCAGCACGACGAATTTGCTGCTCATGATCATCGCGATCGAGCTGACCAGCATGCCCAGCTACGCGCTCGCCGGATTCGATCGCTCGCGGCGCACCTCCGCTGAGGCGGCGACGAAGTACGTGCTCTTCGGGGCGGCGACGACTGGCATTGCGATATTCGGCGCGAGCCTGCTCTTTGGCCTCAGCGGGTCGTTGCACATTCCGACGATCGCGTCGTCGCTTCATTTGATGTTGGAAGGTGTCTACGGCGTCGCGAGTGGGGCGACGGTGTTGCTCGCGGGCATGGCGCTGTTGCTCGCGCTCGCGTCGGTGTTGTTCAAAATTTCGGCGGTGCCGCTGCATTTCTGGTGTCCGGATGTGTTCGAAGGCGCACCGCTGTCGATCACAGCCTGGCTCAGCACGGCCAGCAAGGCGGCGGCCATTGTGTTGCTGCTGCGCGTGATTGGGTCGCTGGCCGCGGCGGCAACCACGTCCGTCGCGTTGCACGATGCGATCATCTGGACCGCCGCGACGCTGTCGATGATGACGATGTTCCTGGCCAATATCGCCGCGTTGCGACAAACGAGCATGCGACGAATGCTGGCATACTCGTCGATCGCGCATGCGGGCACGATGCTCGCCGCCGCAGCGATTGTGCCCACGTCGGGGACGCAAGACGCAGCGGTGGTTAGCGCAATCGCCCAATACGTCGCGATTTATGCCGTGATGAATGTCGGGGCATTCATCTGCCTGGGATTGGTAGCGCGCGACGGCGACAGCGAGCGACTCGATGCGTTCGTCGGCCTTGGCTGGCGCGATCCGCTTGTCGCCGCGAGCCTGGCGGTCTGTCTGTTCTCGCTGGTCGGCCTGCCGCCGCTCGGCGGGTTTGTGGCGAAATTCTGGCTGATCGCGGCACTGGCGGGCGTCGGCGGAAATGCGGCGGTACACCCGGCGCATTGGTTGCTGGTCGCGGCGATCGTCGCGAATACGGCGATCAGCCTGTACTACTATGCGGCGGTGCTGCAATTGACGTATTTTCGTCAGTCGGCGGAACCGGGCATTCGATTGCTCGTGCCTGCAGCAAGCAAAATTGTCGTCGCGACTATCGCAGTCATGCTGGTGCTCAGCGGTACGCTGCTGATTCAGGCGCAGAAGTCGCACGCCGATTCGCTCGCACGCGGCAGCACGGCAAGCGGCGGTTCCGTGAGCGTGCGCTAGTCCAGCGCGCGGCAATTCGCTGAATTTCTTCTACATCGTTCGGAACGCGCGGATCGTTCCCACACATGGAGCCGCGTGGCTTTCTCGCGCTTGCAACCGATTGCATCAAAACAGGACAGAACGAAGCGTGGTTATCCGATAGAGCAGTACCGGAATTTTGCCGCCGCTGCTCCCCGGCAGGGAATCGCTTGATGACTCACGGGTCGTTCAATCCAAAGTCGCGAACCAGTCTGCCGATCGCACCGTGTTGCGCAATTGTTGCCGCACAGGTCGCCGCCATCTGGCTCTTGCCGGCCGCGCCGATCGCGCAGTCGGCCATCGTCGCGGCGCTGGCGGCGGTCAACGTCTGGGTCGTGCACAGGCATCGCGCGACGACCGACGGATCGGCGAATGCGGTTCATTCGATCGAGGACGCACGCTTCCGCGGATTGGTCGAGCAAGCCAATATTGTGCTTTGGGAATTTGACTGCGACGCGAGTCGTTTCACGTACGTTTCGCCCGCCGCAGCGGCGATGCTCGGGTACCCGCTCGGTATGTGGTACGAGCCGAACTTTTGGCAGGATCACATTCACCCGGACGATCGACAGCCGGCCATGCAATTCTGCGAAGCGCAGGTTGCGGCCGATCGCGCGCATCGATTTCAGTATCGCATGATCGCCGCTGACGCGCGGCATGTCTGGGTCGACGATCTCGTATACCAGCCCGAGCACGTCGGTGCGCGCACTATTTTGCGCGGCGTGCTGGTCGACGACTCGGCACGAGCAATCGCCGAGCTTGAATTGCGATCGACCACGGCAGCCCTCGAAGAAGCGCAGGCCCTCGCGCGCAGCGGCAATTGGTCATGGGAACTGCCGAGCGGCGCGATCAAATGGTCGCAGCAGGTCTACCGGATGTTCGGCCACGATGCTTCGCAGCCGCCGCTCGCGTTC
Organism: Phycisphaerae bacterium; assembly: GCA_046155505.1. Lineage (GTDB taxonomy): Bacteria > Planctomycetota > Phycisphaerae > UBA1845 > Fen-1342 > JBJXFK01. The sequence continues at coordinate 23,709 of JBJXFK010000230.1, read as the reverse complement.
GGCGACGCGCTCCAGCTATACGCCGACGAGGACGCGGCCCGGCTCGACGCGGCGGTGTGTGCGTGTGCGGCCCAGGGCGCGCCGTTCAGCTTGACGTTGCGCACGCGGCATGGGCACAACGGCTGTCGCTATGTGCGGTCCGAGGGTCGTGCGAAACGCGACGGATCCGGGCGGGTGATCTCGCTGCACGGCACGGTGACCGACGTGACGTCCGAGGTCGAGCGTGAGCTCGCACTGCGTCAGGCGCAGGTCGAGGTCGCCGCCGCCAGCCAGAGCAAGAGCGAGTTTCTGGCTAACATGAGTCACGAAATTCGTACGCCCATGACGGCGATTCTGGGCTATGCCGAACTGCTGGCCGATGATGGCGATCGCACTGCCGCGCCGGTGCGACGATTGGAACACATCGAGACGATTCGGCGCAACGGCGAGCACCTGCTCGCGATCATTAATGACATTCTTGACATCTCAAAGATCGAGGCCGGCAAGCTGAACGTCGAGGCGATTCCGACGCGGCTCGATCACACGATTCACGACGTGCTGTCGCTGATGTCGATTCACGCGCGGGCCAAGGGGCTGCTGCTGCAAGCGACGTTTGAGACGCCGATCCCGGCGGCGATTCGCACCGACCCGGTGCGTCTGCGGCAGATCCTGACCAACCTCCTCGGCAACGCGATCAAGTTCACGGAGCGCGGCGTCATCTCGGTGCGGGTGTCGATGGCCGCGCACCAGCCCGAACTCGTGCGGATCGACGTCTGCGACACCGGCATCGGATTGACGGATGAACAGAAGTCGCGGCTCTTCGGCGCGTTCGTTCAGGCCGACGCATCGACCACGCGGCGCTATGGCGGCAGCGGACTGGGGCTGCACGTCAGCCGACGACTCGCACAGCTTCTCGGCGGCGAGCTCAGCGTCGAGAGCACGCCCGGCGTGGGCAGCACGTTTACGGTCACGATCGCGGCGGGCGACACGCTGGGCATCGAGATGATCGAGCCAGGCGAGCTGCGCGTGGTCAATGATCGCGAGCCGTCAGACGGCGCGGCTGCGTCGCTGATTAACGCGGCGCGCGAGCCGCTGGCGGGCGTCAGCATTTTGCTAGTCGAGGACGGCCCGGACAATCAGCGGCTGATCGCGTTTCACCTGCGAAAAGCGGGGGCGCGGGTGATGGTCGCCGACAACGGCCGGCGCGGGATTGAGATGCTGACCGACGACGGCACCCTCGACGGCTCGATTCAGGATCCGTTGCCGGTGGACATGATCCTCACCGACATGCAAATGCCCGAAATGGATGGATACGTGGCGACGCGCCTGCTCCGTGAGCGCGGCGTGGCGATTCCGATCGTCGCGCTCACCGCGCACGCGATGGCGGGTGACGGCGAACGATGCATCGAGGCCGGTTGCGATGAGTATGCGACCAAGCCGATTAATCGCGCGACGCTGATCGACATCTGCATTCGCGCCGCGCGACGCGGCGGCGTCGTGCGAACGGCGTAGCGCGCCGGCGATTCACTTTCGGCGAAGCAGCGTGTACTCGGCGAACGTGTCGGTGCCAAAGTTCATGTTGAACGGTGCTTCGTGCCAGCCCAGGCCGCGCGCGATTTCGCTCATGGGTTGAATGTCGTCTCGGTCGTACTCCAGCACTTCAAATCCGGCGGTTTCGAGAACCTCGCGCGGGAACGGGCAGCGTCCGTCGGACCAGGCTTTGTAATCGGGGCCGAGCGGCGTGCGCTGCGGGCTGATGTTGTAGATGAGCACGAACCCGTCGGGCATGAGCACGTCGTGGATCGCTTTCAGATAGGCCGCGTCTTCGACGCCGAGTTGCACGAGCATGCGCGGATCGACCTGCTGCTCGGGATGGATGTATCCGCGTTTGAGCGTGTTTTTTGAGATAAACACGTCGAAGCCTTCGCCGACGGCTTTGTGCGTGGCGGCGTCGCTGGGCCAACTGCCATGGACCATCGTGATTCTGCCCGATTCGCCACTGGGCGATTTGACCTTGCCTTGATCGTCGGGCTGGTTGTAGAGCATGGGCAGCATGGAATCGATATCGACGCCGACGGCATCGGCACCGCACAGTGCGATGAGCCGCAGGTGACCGACGGTGCCGTAGCCGTAGTCGAGAATGCGTTTACCTTTCCATTCTTTGAGGCCGGCGGCGGCGAGAATATCGATCGCGCGGCTGTAGGAGAGCGGCGAGCCGTACTTGGTGTTGTAGTAGAAATCCTCGTCGCGCGGCGTCACACGGATTTTCGCGCGGGCCTCGTCGTTGAGGGCTTCGAATTCGCTTTGGCTGAGATAGACGCGCTTGTCCGGGTCGAGCCAGAGTGTGCGCGGTGAGATCGTCGGCAGGTGCTGAGTAGCGCGCAGAAATTCGCGAAGCAGCGGCGACTTCGCGAGCGGCTCGAGGCGTTTGGCGTCGGCCATAACTTTGGCCGTGCCGCGCAGTGCGGGCTGAGACGATGACTGCGCCAGCGCGGCGTTGGTACAGACCAAGATCAGGCACGTGACGGTGAGACGCAGACGCATCGATAGCTCCTCGGTCGGCGAAATGTAGCAAGAGTTCGGCGGCAGGAGCGGAGACGTTTGCCGCCGAGACGGTCGGTCAGAAAAGGGTGTGGCCATTGCCGATCGACAAAGTGGAGCAGGTGGCCGTCGATTGTGGCGCTGGGTGTTTGGCGCACGCGGCGGTGGATCGCCTTGTAGGCGCGGCGCTTCGAGATGGTCAAGTTTGTGTTGCGGCGTGCCAAAAGTTTGACCATCTGGGGCGGGATTCGCGGGATGGGGCAAATTATTGGACGCTGGCCATATCGGACGTTTGTTGTGCCTGGCCACGGAGGTTCGGGATTTTGGTTGCGGGTCGCGATGAGGCGGATTGTTGGCCACGCGTTAAGCGTAGGAACGGAGACCGGGGTGAGCCACAGAGTGCACGGAGAACACCGAGGAATTGCCACGGATGACACGGATTTGCACGGATTTGAGCGCTGGCTCCCCGGTAGATTTGGACCGAGGAGAGTCAGCGTGGCGCGATCGCCGACTGTTTCCGCGTCTGGCTTATTGGGGAAGAGATCGCTTGGTGAACAGTGCGTCTCATCAATTGGGCACCGGGAACAACGATTGACGCACGCGCGTTCGTAGGACACTCTTTTGCGGATGACAGGTCACATGCCGAAGTGGATTGGCGAAATTGCGGCGCTCTATCGCTATCCGGTGAAGTCGATGGCGGGCGAACGGCTGGAGGCGGCCGAATTGGGTTGGCACGGGCTGGCGGGTGATCGGCGGCTTGCGCTGCGTCGGGTTGGTGATCGCGGCGGGTTTCCGTGGCTGACGGCGTCAAAACTGCCCGAGTTGATCAGGTATGTGCCGCAACGGCTGGAGGCGGCGACGGGGGGCGAGTTGCCGACGCATGTTCGAACGCCGACGGGTGAGGAATTGGCGATCTTTGGCGACGACTTGGCGGGTGAAATCGGTCGTCGCTGCGGCGGTCCGGTCGAGATGACGCATCTCAGTCGAGGCATCTTTGACGAGGCGAGCGTGTCGTTGATCTCGACGGCGACCGTCGAGGAGATCGCCCGGCTTGTCGGGCAGCCGCCGGATGTGCGGAGGTATCGGCCGAACATTTTGATTGCGAGTAGCCGATCGGTCGCGTTTGAAGAGGACGAGTGGGTGGGCGGCGTACTTTCGTTTGGCGAAGCGGAAGAATGCGCGGCGATCGCGGTGACGCATCGCGACGAGCGTTGCTCGATGGTGAATCTCGATCCGGATTCGGCGCGCTCGACGCCGGAGGTGCTGAAAACGATCGTGCGGATGCGTAGCAACCAAGCCGGAGTGTATTGCGCGGTGGCGCGGCGTGGACGAATCGCGGTGGGGCAGCCGGTTTTCTTTGAGGCGAGGGGATGATCAAACGACGGTGTGAATGCGCGGGGGGCGTTGTCGCGTGAGAACCGAGCCCCGCGCGTACGCAAGGGGTTTTCGCGGCGGAGGAATGAAACCCCTCCCTTACGGTCGGGGCTCGGTTAATGCCTCGCCGTGCGAGCCGGCGTCGGGCACGGAGGCGCGTAGGTTGGGCATCGCCCAATATTCGACGGGCATGTCGAACCGGGCGCAAATGGTGGGCGATGCCCACCCTACTTGCTCAAATCGAGGGCGACGATTTCCTTATCGTTTCGCGCGTAGGCCGTCTTGTTCGCGTATGCCGGGTGGCTCCAGACGACTGAGCGACCGAACGCTTCGCCCGTGGGTTCGAGCAGCTTTTGGCGACCATGCTCCTTGTAGCCGTCGCGCGTCAGTTCCGCCACGATGAAGTCGCCGACTTCGCTGAGGATGTAATAGCGGTCGGTGTCGCCGATGCGGGTGAGGAATGCCGAGCCGTGCGGGACGCGGCGGGTCTCGTCGGGGCGCGTGCCGGCGAACGTGGACCAGAGTCGTTTGCCGGTGGCGGCGTCGAGGGCCATCAACTCGCCGCGATCACAATCCGAGCCGTAGATCACGCCGTTGACAAAGAGCGGCGTGCTGGTACCGGGGTGGATGGCGTCGCGTTCTTGATCACGCCAGACGATCTCGGCGGTCGGCTTGTCGGCGGCGAGTTTCAGCAGGAGCGACTGCTTTCCGATGCCGGCGAGATAGAGCATGTCCTTGTCGAGCATGGGCCGTGCGACCGACATTTCATAGAGCGGCTTGATCGGCTCTGACCAATATTGCGTACCGTCAGTGGGGCTTACGCTGGTGATGCCCTCGGGATGAAAAACGAGCAGTTGGCGTGTGCCGCCAGCGGTGATGATCGCGGGCGGGGCATAGCCGGCCTTCGTGTCGAGCGCCTTCCAACGCACGTCGCCGGTGTTTTTGTCGAATGCGACAATGCCCTGACCCTTGCCGCCGACCATTGTGTAGAGCAGATCACCGTCGATAAGCGGGTGCGACGAGAAGCCCCAAAGCGGCACGGCGGCCGCGAAGTCCTTGGTGAAGCTCTTGCTCCAAACCAGTTTGCCGGTCGCGGCGTCGAGGCAACGTAGATCGCCCTGGCTGCCGAGGATGTAGACCTTGCCGCCCGCGACGGTCGGCGTGCAACGCGGGCCGCAGGGATAGGAAATTGTGTAGGTGCAGTCGTAGCGATGTTCCCAGACGACGTTTCCGGTCGTCGCGTCGAGCGCAAGCAGGCGTTCTTCGCCTTTCAGCTCGACGCGTTTTTGCGGGTCGTTGGTCGGTTCGCCGGACTTACGAACGTAGTCAAAGACATACACGCGCCCGTCGGCGACGGCGGGGCCCGCGTAGCCGCCTTCGATCGGCGTGCGCCACTTAACCTTCAGTCCGCTCGACGGAATTTCGGTTGCGACACCGGCTTCTCGATAGACGCCATCGTGTTTGTCACCCATCCAGCGCGGCCAATCGGCGAGGGAGGCGATGGGCGTCGCGACGGCGAGCAGGGCGGCGAGAAGCAGCGAGTTTCGCGGATTGCGTGGATGCATCGGCACGGCGGACCTCCTTGATTTCGGCTCAGCGCGAACGAGACTCTGGAAGGATAGCGCGGATCGGCAATGGTGGCACGCCGCCGCGCGCCAGTTCGCTCGCCGCTTGGGAGCTACCACCGGCGCGGCCTCGCTTGTCGGCCATGCGGGTTCCTGTATAGTTCGTGCGGCGGCGGGGGCCGAATCGGCTGACCGCTTGCACATTCGAGTCAATCAGAGGTCTACATGAGCAAGCGTGCGTGGAAGACGGCGGCGTTGGTCGGTTGTTGCGGCGTGCTGGTGCAGTTCGCCAGTTGCGGCCTGCTCATCGCGCAGGCGGTTGCCCAAAACGTGCTGTTTGGCATTTTGGGCGAGCTGTTTTTTCAGTTGCTCGAAGACAACAACGTCATCAACGAGACGGCCAAGACCGTCATGATGCTCGGCTAGCGGTCGAGCCGCTCGGCTGCCGCCATCTCGCGACGGGAGTTTGTCGTCGTGGGTCAACATTCCGCACGCGCGTACTTTGCGAACATTTGGCGCACGCTGCGCGATATTGCGATCGGGCTGCGCATCACGCTGCGCTATTCGTTCGCCAGCCCGGTCACGCTGCAATACCCGGCTGTCGCGCCGGCGATCAAGCCGCGGTATCGCGGATTTCATTGGTTTGAGATCGAGAAGTGCATCGCGTGCGACCTGTGCGCGAAAGCGTGCCCGGTCGATTGCATTTACATCGAGAAGAGCGGCCCGCGAAAGATCGACAAGGAGAGCGGCATCGCTCGCGGCGGGGCGATGCAGCGATTCGGGATCGACTATGCCAAGTGCATGTTTTGTGCGCTGTGCTGCGAGCCGTGCCCGACTGATTGCATTCACATGGGCGATATTCATGACATGTCGGGCTATGACCGCGAGAGCATGGTGGTCGAGTTTACCGATTTGGCCCGCGACGGATTGCAGACGGTGCAGCCGCTGTGGATGCAAAGCGACAAGCCGCCGGCATGGGCCGAGGCGCGCAAGCGATCGTGGATCGAGCGCGGCTTGCCGCTGCGCGATGAGATGAGCAAGGCGCTCGAGGATTCGCAGCCGGCGAGGCCTGCGCCGAAAGCCGCGTCGAGTTCCGTAGCACCGACCGGAGGCGCGGCGTGATGACACTTCTGGCTGACGCGGTCATTCCGCCGCAGCCGACGAGCGATGCGCTGTCGGTTGTTCAGGCGATCTTGCTCTTTGCGATCGCGGGCACGTTGATGGTGGTCGCGCCGCTGCTGATCGGGCGGCTGGTGCGGCCCAGCTATCCGCATCGCGTGAAGGGCGAGGCGTATGAGTGCGGCGAGGAACTGCTCGGGCCGAGCTGGGTGCAGTTTGACGTTCGCATTTACGTCGCGGCGCTGGTGTTCATTATTTTCGATGTGGAGCTGGCGCTGCTCTATCCGTGGGCGGTGGTGTACCTGGAGTCGGGCGTCGCGGGGCTGATTGATCTCGCCATATTTGTGGGGATCATCGCGGTGGGATTCGTGTTTGTGTGGCGGTTTGGGTATCTGGATTGGGTGAGGGCGACGCGGGTGAGGAGCGAGTAGCGAGGAGCGAGTTGAGACTGAAACGCCGAGCGCATCGTGTCAGCGATCCGAACGCGACGCGCAAGCGAGTGCCCCGAGCGCAAGCGAGTCCGCGCCCCGAGCGCGAGCGAGTGGGGTGAGCCGCGAAGGCGCGAAGCGCGTCGTGTACAAGAAAAGCAGCCGAGGGCGGCAGCTCCACATGGCGGCGACTGGCCGAAAGCGTCGCAACGAGGATGAAAACGCATGAGAAACTGCTTCGCCGTCACGCTGGTGATCGGTCTGATGACCACGATCGCCGCCGCACAAACGCCGGCAGAACTCGAAATGATTAAGGCCGCCTGTCCCGCCGCCGCTCCGGCCAAGCCCGAGAAGCCGCGGCAGGTCTTGGTGTTCACGCTCACGCGCGGCTTTCGCCACGACTCGATCCCGTTCGGTGTCGCGGCGATGAAAGCGCTCGGCGAGAAGAGCGGCGCGTTCACGGTCACACATAGCGAAGACGCGGCGGTGTTTGAGAAAGCGACGCTCGAAAAATTTGACGCGGTGATCCTGCTCAATACCACGGGCGAACTCTTTCGACCGGCCGATTGGGAGAAACTGCCGAGCGACAAAATCGGGCCGGCGATCGAGATTGAAAAACGTCTGAAGCAAAATCTGACGGAGTTTGTCGAGAGCGGCAAGGGACTTGTCGGCATCCACTCGGCGACCGACACGTTTTATCAATTCGCGTGGTTTGGCGAGGCGATCGGCGGCTATTTCGACGGGCACCCGTGGAACGCCGGCGACGACGTGGTGATTCGCGTCGACGATCCGGGGCACCCGGTTGCAAAGCCGCTGGAGGGCGGGCCGCTGGAGTTCAAGGAAGAGATTTATCAGCTGCGCGAGCCGTACGCTCGCGACAAGCAGCGCGTACTGCTCACGCTGGACGACATCAAAACCAACCTGCAAAAAGGCGGCGTGAAGCGCACCGACGGCGACTTCGGCGTGAGCTGGGTACGCACGCAGGGCAAGGGCCGCGTGTTTTACTGCTCGCTCGGGCACAACGCGCATATTTACTTGAACCCGCGCGTGCTCGGGCACTACCTGGCGGGTATCCAATTCGCGATTGGCGATTTGGCTGCGGACACGACGCCGTTGCCGAAGGCGAAGGCACCGGCGTCGCAACCGGTGAACAAGCCGTAGGAGGCGGGCGAGGCCGCCGGGGCAATGCAAATTTGGATTTTGGATTTGGGATTGGAACGCCGCGGTTCCCGGTTGAATTTTCTGGGTTCGGTGTCAGTCGGAACCTGCGGTTTGCCCGCTGGCGGATCGGGCCGTTTGCGCAATCTTGCCGTCGTGACGAAAAATCGTCGCTCGAAACGCCGTGTGCGCGGCTAGAATTCAAGTGCTTTGCGGGCATGGCTTTAGCCGCTTGCCGCAGGTCCGATACGTTATCGGCTGCGGTCGCTCGTTTGGCTTTCTGGATGCGTCGCCGTGGAATGGGCCACTACATCAACATTGCTGCGTGACCTGCGTGATTACGACAATCACGCGGCGTGGCAGCAGCTCGCCGAGCGGTTTCGCAAGCCGATCGTGGCGTTCGCGCGCGGCATGGGCTTCGCCCAGATCGACGCCGAGGACGTGGCGCAGGAGACGCTCATCGCATTTGCCGAGGCGTTTCGCAAGCAGCAGTTCGACCCGTCGCGCGGGCGCTTGAGCAATTGGATGTTCGGCATCGCGTATCGGCAGGCGCTCGGCCATCGTCGCCGCGAGGGTCGCCACGCGACGCCGGCGGCCGACATCGGCGGGGCGACGACGCTGATGGGAAATGTTCCCGACGAGCAGGCAGCGAGCGGCGTTTGGGATGTCGAGTGGGAACAGGCGCTCTTGCGTGAGTGCCTCGAGCGCGTGAAGACCGAGGTGGAGCCGCAGACATTCGAGGCGTTTGAGCATGTCGTTTGTTTCGGCAAATCCGCGGAAGAGGCGGCGGCGGCGATGAGCGTGCCGATCAAGCTGGTGTACAACGCGAAGCATCGGATATTGAAGCGGGTTCGCGAGCTGCGGGCGGAGCTGGAGGATTTGGCGTAGTGCTGCCCCGAGCCATTCGTTGTCAACGCGGCCATTCCGCTTTCGCAAACTTCCCGTTCTTGCTGATCACCTTGCCATCGACCGTCACCGTCCCGCCCTTGCGCAAGTCGCAGACCATGTCCCAGTGCAGGCCGCTGCTGTTCTTGCCGCCGGTCGCGGGATAGGCCGCGCCGAGGGCCGCGTGGAATGTGCCGCCGATTTTTTCGTCGAAGAGCGTGTTGCGCGTGGCGATTTTGATGTCGTAATTGGTGCCCAGCGCGATTTCGCCGAGCGTGCGCCCGCCCTTGTCCTGATCGAGCATCTTGATCAAATAATCCTCATTCTTGCTCGCCGAGCAATCGATCACGCGGCCGGCCTTGAATGTCAGGCGAATGTCGGTCACTTCGCGCCCGCCATAGACCGCGGGAATCTGGTAGTAGACCGTGCCGTCGACCGCGTCCTCGATCGGGGCGCTGAAGATCTCGCCGTCGGGGAAATTCGATTCGCCCTGGCAGTTGATCCACTTTCGCCCGGCGATGCCCATACGCACATCGGTGCCCTGCGGCGTTTTGAAATGCACCTCGCGGGCCTTGTTCATGTAGTCGGCGAGCCGTTGCTGCGCGACCCCCTGTTTTTTCCACGCCGCGACGGGGTTCGGCAGATGCAGCTTGCCCGCGCGGTAGACGAAGTCTTCGTACTCGCGCAGCGACATCTCGGCGTCTTGGGCCGATGCGGCAGTCGGGAAGAGCGTTCCGACCCAGCGCAGCCGCTTCGGGTCGTTGCCCACCAGCGCCTCGCGCTTCATGAAAATGTCGAGAATCGGCTTGCGGCCCTTGCTGAGCGCGGCTTGTTTTTTGGTGTCGACGTTGCTGAGGCTGCGCGTGTTATGCTCGGCCCAGAGCGCGATGCGCACCGGCACCGTGGCCATGATGTATTTCTCAAACGTGTTCGCCCGCAGCAACTGCTCGTCGCTGGCGAGTGTGAGCAGGATTTCGTCCCATTCGTCCGGCTTGATCGAGACGAACGGATGACCGCCGGCCTTGACGACCGCCGCGTAGATCGCGGTGACGAGCGGCGTGCCGATGGCTTCGCTGGTGATGTAAACATCCTCGCCGCGCTTCACTGCGACGGAGTAGTTGACGATGACATCGGCGAGTTTGTCGAGACGCGGGTCGTACACAGTGCGCTCCTGAGCCGCGCGGTGTGACGGCCGTTGACGATGAAGTGGCAGCGATGCGACCGCGCGAATAATTGAGACGCGAATGCTACCGGCGGTCGCGCGGCTGTGCCACGCGGGCGCTAGTCGCCACCGCCACCATCGCCGCCGCCGTCGCATCCGCCACTATCACTGCCTGAGCCGCCGCTATCCGCGCCGTCGGAGCCGCAATCGAATGCGTCGTGCGATTCGTCAATCGCTTCGTCCGACGCCGGCTGCGAACTGGCGAAGGCCTGATGAGCCGTTACGGCGGCGACAGCTTGGTGCGCGACCGGGGTAGGCTGTGAGCCGGGGCTTTTGGCGCTGCTCGATCCGCTTGTATGCAGCCACGAGCCGGCGGAAGAATCGGAGCCACCATCGGCGCGTCCTCGATGCGGCGCTGTCGCGTCGGGCCGCTGCTGAGAACGCCTTGATCCAACCGACCTGAGCGCGACGATCAGCCCGCCCAACGTGATGATTGCAAGCAATACGAGCAGTGCGGTCGAGTCTGTCGCCGCCAGCAGCGATCGCGTGGCGATCATTCCGGGGATCAGCATCGCGCGTCTCCGTGTGTCGCGGCCGCGGACGGCGTTTTACGGCAACCAAGGCCGCGCCGTCGGTGGCTTGCGACGGTTCAAGTCTACAACACGCGGTCGCTGGTTGAGATTACAAAGCGACGCCGCGTTTGTACGATCGTGCGGGGCAGAGCGATCGGTGCGCTACTTGGCAGTGCGCGACGCCCGTCCGAATGCCGGCCTTGCGTTCACGTTTTGTTAGGATATGATTCGCCGCGTCGAATCGGCTGATCGCGGAGGATCAATATGTCGAAATTGGATACGTTTCGCGATTTGTTCGCACACAACGACTGGGCGTGGGCGCGGCTCAGCACGCTATGCACCGGCCTGAGTGATGAGCAGCTTGATCGCCCGTTTGAGATGGGCGAAGGGTCGCTGCGTGAGACGATCAATCACCTCTGGTCGGCGGAGCGCGTCTGGCTCGATCGGTGGAAGCGATCGGCGACGCCGCGTTACCGCGGGTCGTCAGCGGGCGTGACGGTGCAGCAGTTGGTCGAAGAGAATCGTGAGCTTGCAGCCGAGCGAGCCGCTTTCCTCGACGGCCTGACGGACGAATCGCTCGATCAGGTCATCCACTATACGAACACCAAGGGCACGCCCAACGAGTTCGCGCTGCGCGACATGATGCTGCACGTCACCAATCACGGCGTGCATCACCGGGCGCAGGCGGTGAACATGCTGCGCCACGTCGGGGCCGAGGTGCCCAAGCCGGGGCTGGACTACATCTTCTATCGATTGGATTTGCAGGCAGCCGGCAGTGGACCGCCGACGCTCGATATCGAGACGGTTCGTACCTACTACGAATATGGTGATTGGGCTCGCGACGAGGTGCATGCGGCCGCCGCGAATCTGAGCGACGCGCAGCTTGATCGCCCGTTTGAGCTGGGGCTGGGCACGCTGCGCAAGACGCTGCTGCATATTCGCTTCGCCGAGCAGTGGTGGCTCGACAACTGGCTGCTGGGGCCGGGAAATTTGTTTCCCGAGACTGATGAGCGCACGACGCTGGCCGAGCTGCGCGTGCTGTTCGCCGAGACGGCCCGCGTGCGGAATTTGTACCTGTCGCGAATGAACGATGCGGATTTGGCCAAGTTGGTGAGCGCGCAGCCGCGCCCGGGCGTGACGCGCACGTTTTCACTGGGCGAGACGATGCTGCAGCTTTGCACGCATGGCGCGCACCATCGGGCGCAGGCGCTCAACATGCTGCGGCACATCGGCGCGACGGTGCCTGCGCTCGATGTGCTGGTGATGCGCAGCCCGCGTGTGTTCGGGTAGCGAACGGCGAGCCGCAGGTTGTCGGAATGCGGGGCGCGACCGACGCACATCCCCCGACTTACACGAGGTGACGCATGGCGAAAAAGCAGGATCAAGTCGAGTTGTTGCTCATTCATTTCGAGCAGGCGTTTCGCAAGAAATCCTGGCACGGGCCGAACCTGCGCGGGTCGATTCGCGGACTCACGCCGGCACAGGCGGCGTGGCGACCTGCCACGAATCGACACAGTATTTGCGAGCAGGTGCTGCACACGGCGTATTGGAAGTACACGATTCGGCGGCGAATTCTGGGCGAAAAACGCGGCTCGTTCGCGCTTGCGGGCAGCAACTGGATCGCACAGCCCGATCCGCTTGATGCGGCTGCATGGAAGCGCTGCGTGAAAATTCTTGAAGGAGAGCATGAACGGCTACGTGACGCGATTCGATCAATCGACGATCGCGATCTCGCGGCGAAGAAATTCGGGGTGATGTCGGCCCGCGATCTGATCATGGGCATCACGTCGCATGACCTGTACCATGTCGGGCAGATCAATATGATCAAGCGTCTGCACGCCGACGGCTGACATCGAGCGACGCCCGGCGGCAGGTTGAAGTGAGGATGTAACCATGTTGAAAACGCAGATCGGCCTCAGCGAAGCGCAGCGCGAATCGGTGTGCAAGATTCTCGGCGGTGTGCTCGCCGATGAATACGTGCTGTACACAAAAACGCGGAATTTTCACTGGAATGTGAGCGGGCCGCGATTCAATGATCTGCACAAGTTCTTCGAGGGGCAGTATGACGACCTGGCCGAGACGATCGACGAGGTGGCCGAGCGCATTCGATCGCTCGGGCACTTGTCGCCGGGTTCGTTGAGCGAGTTTTCGCGGCTCGCCCGCTTGAAAGACCACAGCGGGCCGGCGACCGCGTCGCAGATGTGCGCGGCGCTGCTCGTCGATCATGAAACGTTGATTCGCCAGTTGCGCGCGGATGTGGATTCGGTCGCGGGACAAGGCGACGCGGGCACGAACGACTTTTTGACGGGGCTGATGGAAGAACACGAGAAAATGGCGTGGATGCTGCGGAGTCTCGCGGATGAATAGTGACTAGTGTCTAGTTCATAGTTCATAGTGCCTAGATATCTGCAATTCGCACGCAGGGCGCGACGGGAGTGGAACATGAACTATCGACGGCTTGGTAAGTCAGGTGTGAAACTGTCGGAGGTCGGGCTGGGCACATGGCTTACGTTCGGCAACGGGATCGACAACGACACCGCCCGCGCGTGCGTGCGGAAGGCGTTTGATCTCGGCATCAATTTCTTCGACACGGCTGACGTGTATGCCCGCGGCGCGTCCGAGGAAGTCACCGGGCGCGAGCTCAAGCCGCTGCGGCGGGCCGACATTGTGCTCGCTACCAAGTGCTTTTTTCCCATGAGCGACGGGCCGAATGATCGCGGGTTGTCGCGCAAACACATTTTCGAAAGCGTCGAAGCGTCGCTAAAGCGTTTGCAGACCGACTACATCGACCTGATGCAGTGCCATCGCTATGACCCGGATGTCGAAATTTTCGAGACCGTGCGCGCGATGGATGATTTGATTCGCCAGGGCAAAATCCTCTACTGGGGCACGAGCGAGTGGCCCGCCGACAAATTGCGGCTCGCGCACGAAGTCGCCCGGCAACTCGGTGCGTGTCCGCCATACAGCGATCAACCCGAATACAGCATCGCCGCACGGCGGGTCGAGACCAGCGGCGTGCAGCAGGCGGCGCTCGAATTGGGCATGGGTTTCGTCACATGGAGTCCGCTGCGGCAGGGGTTGCTGACCGGCAAGTACGCGGGCGGCAAAACGCCGACGGACAGCCGGGCGGCCAACGACAAGATGAGCGCGTTCCTCAAGAAAATCGACATGGTCGCGGTCGAGAAAACCGAGAAGCTGCGTCCCATCGCGCAACGTCTGGGCTGCTCGCTTGCGCAGCTTGCGATTGCATGGGTCGCGCGGCGACCGGCGGTGACGAGCGTGATTCTGGGTGCGTCTCGACCGCAGCAGGTTGAGGAGAACGTCAAGGCGCTCGACTTCACGCTCAGCGCCGCTGACTTGGCCGAGATCGATCGCATTTTCCCGGCCGCGGAGCATCCGTAGCGGCGCGGTTGCGTGCGGCGTTCCAACGTTGTGGAGCAGCCGCCTTCGGCTAATTTCGTTCGCGGGATATACCGACGCGAACGGCCGTCGGCATGACACCCGGCCGGCGCAGGCGGGCAACCCCGCTCGCTCGCGCTCGGGGTTCGGATGCACGCACGCTGCCGCGCGCGTTCACTCGCTGGCGCGTCGCGTTCGGATCGCTTGCGCGTCGCATTCGGATTCGGGACGGCGGACTGGCATATACTCTTCTCGCGTGCGACAATTCCGGTACAGCACAAACGCACGAAACCCTGATCAAGGAGACCCGAGATGGCATTCACACTTCCGCCGCTGCCGTATGACCACAAGGCCCTCGAACCGCACATCGACGCTCGGACGATGGAAATCCACCACACCAAGCATCATCAGGCGTACATCAACAACGCCAACAAGGCGCTGGAGGCGCACGCCGCTTTGGCCGCCAAGCCGGTCGAGCAGTTGCTGCGCGAGATCACGACCGTGCCGGACAGCGTGCGGCAGGTGTTGATCAACAACGCCGGCGGACATGCCAATCACTCGCTGTTCTGGCAAATCCTCGGCCCCGGCAAGGGCGGCGCGCCGAGCGGCAAGCTGGGCGACGAGATCAGCGCTGCGTTTACGTCGTTCGATGCGTTCAAGGAAAAATTCGCCCAGGCGGCGACCACGCGTTTTGGCAGCGGCTGGGCGTGGCTGTCAGTCGACGGTGGCGGCAAACTGATGGTACATAGCACGCCGAATCAGGATTCGCCGCTGATGGAAGGCCACACGCCGCTGCTCGGGCTGGATGTGTGGGAGCACGCGTACTACCTGAACTACCAGAACCGCCGCCCGGATTACATCACGGCGTTTTGGAACGTCGTGAATTGGGACAAGGTGGCGGAGCTGTATGCGGCGGCGAAGAAATAAGGCCGAAAGCTGAAAGTCGAAGGGCGAAGGCCGAATGTTGAAGGCCGAAGGATGAGGCGCGCTCGCGTACTCGCGATTCGCGGACGGCGTTCGGCCTTCGCCCTTAGACCTTCGGCCTTCACGTTTGGCTCGGGAGAGTGACGAGATGCGCACGCTGGTCACCGGCTGTGCCGGATTCATCGGCTTTCATCTTTGCGAAACGCTGCTGCACGAGGGGCATAGCGTCGTCGGCATGGACAACATGCGCACCGGGCAGGAGATCAATGTCCGCGATCTCTCGGCGATGAAGAACTTTCGGTTTGTGCGACACGACATCACCGAGCCGCTGCCGACGAGCGGCGAGATGGCCGAGCCGTTTCAGGTGGTTTACAACCTCGCCTGTCCCGCGTCGCCGGTCGATTTCGCGCCCGGCGGGCTGGAGATCATGGACGTTTGCTCGCGCGGCGTGTGGAACTTGCTCGACCTGTGCCGCAAACACGGTGCGAGGCTGTTGCACACCAGCACCAGCGAGGTCTACGGCGATCCGACGCCCGATCGACACCCGCAGGTGGAGACGTATTGGGGCAACGTGAACCCGATCGGGCCGCGCGCGTGCTACGACGAGGGCAAGCGATTCGCCGAGGCACTGATCGTCAACTATGTGAAGCGCTATCCCGACACGATCGCGCGGGTCGTGCGCATTTTCAACACCTACGGCCCGCGCATGCGGCTCGATGATGGCCGCGTTTTGCCGAATTTCGTCGTGCAGGCGTTCGCCAACAAGCCGATCACGGTTCACGGCGACGGCGAGCAGACGCGCAGCTTCTGTTACGTGAGCGACATGGTCGACGGCTTCATTCGGCTCGTTCACAGCGACGTTACCGGCCCGGTGAATATCGGCAATCCGCAAGAAATCACGATGCTCGAATTCGCACGCGAGATCATTCGGCTGTGCGAGAGCAAGAGCGAGATTCGCTTTACCGAACGGCCGAAGGACGATCCGAATCGCCGCTGCCCGGACACGACCATCGCCCGCACGCGGCTCGGCTGGCAGCCGCGCGTCGATCGTGCCGAGGGGCTGGCGCGAACCGTGGCTCGGTTTCGCGAGCATTTGGGGATCAAGTCGCGGTGACACGCGTTTGCCCTCCGAAGCGCTCACTGATCACGCAAGCTCCCTCCCGCCACGGGCGCGATCGGATTAGTATTCGCGACTTGGGCTTCGGCGGGCGGTTCGCGTGGCGCGGGCGGGTCGTCGGGGCGGGGAGCGGTCCGACTTGCTCAAAAGCCGCTGGGCATCCTGGCTGCTGACGCTGCTGCGCTACGGCCTATGCGTCGTGGCGATTCTCTACCTGTATTTCAAGGTGAGCTGGCACGACCACCTGACGCTCGCCGACGCGGCGGGCACGCAGGTGCGGCTGCTCGAAACGCGCGGCGACACATTCACCGTGCTGCGCGACGGCAAGCCGGTCGAGATCTCGATCGCGGATGTGAAAAAGGCCGGCGAAACCGGCCTGCCCGAAATCAACTTCGGCATTCACGGCATCGTCAGCGACCTCGACGTTTCGACCGCGCTGCTCGCAATCCTGGCGTTCATGCCGGTGCCCTTTTTCGCGGCCGTGCGACTGGTCTGGATGCTGCGCGTGCAGGAAGTGTCGCTGCGTTTGTGGGACGCGACGAAGCTCACGTTCGCCGGCAATTTTTTCAATTTTGCGTTGCCCGGCACCACGGGCGGCGATCTGTTCAAGGCGTATTACGTCACCAAATACACGCATCACAAAACGGAGGCGGTGACGACCATTTTTCTGGATCGGGTGATCGGTCTGCTCGGCCTGATGATCATCGCGACCGCGATGCTCGGCATCGCTTGGAAGACCGTGCCGTGGGATGCGAAATATCGCAACACACTCGCCGGCGGGCTGAGCATGGTGTGGTGCGGCCTCTTGGTTGGGTCGATCGTGATTTTCAGCACGCGGCTGCGTAGCGTGCTGCGACTCGGCGCGATTGCCGAGCGATTGCCCGCGGGGCAACATCTGTTGCGCGTCGGCCGCGCGACGGTCGCGATGCGGCGGCACAAGACGCTGCTGGCGATGTCGGTCGGCCTCACGATCGCGCTGTGGCTGCTCGTCGTGTGCAGCGCGTTCCTCATGTCGCGTGCGCTCGGCATGAAGGGTGACGCGGCGCTGTACTTTATTTGTGTGCCGATTGGTTTTCTGATCGCGTCGATTCCGATTTCGCCGCCGCAGGCGTTCGGCGTGCTCGAATGGGCGTACATTCAGTTCTTCGGGCACGACGGTTTGAATTCGGCTGCGGCGTGCGTGGCGTTTGCGCTGGCGATTCGACTGATTCAACTCGTGTGGGCGCTGCCCGGCGTGCTCGTGCCGCTGCTCGGCGCGCATTTGCCGAGCGAGGCGGAATTCACGCAACTGGAAGAGCCCGACGGCGCGCAACCGGCGGTTGACAAGCCATGAGCGGGCGCGTTGCGGCACAACCCGACGTTCGACCGGCTGGTGCGTCGCATCACTGGGTGTGGGCGGTTCTGTCGCTCGGCCTGATCGTCGTGATCATGCACGGGCGCTGCGTGTTGCACGGGCTGTTTCTTGACGATCACGCTCACTATCGCCAATTGAAGGCGGCAAGCTGGACACTGACCGATTTGGTCGGCGCATGTCGGCTCGAACTGGTCGGCGGCGCGCTCGAATCGTGGTATCTGCCCGAGTGTACGCTGCGATTCTTTCGTCCGGTGAGCTTCGCGTTCATGAAGCTCTTGTACGAGATGTTCGACTGGTCGCCCGCGCCGCTGCACGTCGCGTCACTGCTCTGGCATTGGGCGGTGTGCGTCTTGCTTATGGTGCTCGGGCAGCAACTGACCGGGCACAAACGCATTGGCTGGGGGGCGGCGGCGCTGTTCGCCGTTCATCCGGCGCACATCGCGACCGTGCAGTGGATCGCATCGATCACCGAAGTCATGGTTACGGCGTTTCTGCTCATCAGCCTGCTGTGCTTCGGGCGCTGGCGCGGTTGGTTCTGGGCTGAGCGATACGCCAGCGGGCGGCGTCCTTCGCTCGGCTGGATTTTGCTTGGCTATGTCAGCTTTGTGCTCGCGCTCGGCTGCCGCGAAAACGCCGCGATGTTGCCGCCGCTGTTGCTGGCCGCTGAAATCTTCCATCGCACGCGCTGGTCACGGGCGACGCTGCTGGTCCACGGCGGATTTTGGGCGATCGTTGCGATTTACGTCGTGGTGCGTTCGACAATGCTGGGGCCGCAGGGGATTCCGCCGCCGCCGTATGTGTACACGCCGGCGTATCCCGACTTTTTCGAGTTCGTGCTCAACAAAGCGTGTTACTACGTGCTGGGCGAGTTTCTGATCGTGCCGGTCGTACCGTTCGGCGGGCTGGCGTATTTCGAGCCGCGTCCGTTGCTGTTCTACGGGCTGACGGTGCTCTGCATGGGGATCATGTTCGTGGCGTGGTGGGCAAATCGCGGCACGCTCGGTGCGTGGCTCGGTCCGCTCGCGCTCGGGCTGTTGATGGTGCCGGTGCTGCCGGTATTCGAGTCGCCGCATCATTTGTATCTGCCGGGCGTCGGTTGGGCGATCGTCATCGCGATGATCTTTCGCATGATTCACTACAGCCTGCCCGCCGAGCGCAATCTGAAACGCCAGCTGATCGAGGGTACGACCTGGATCGTCGGCGGGTTTACGGCGTTCTTGCTGGCGTTTCTCGGCTATTTCGCGGGTCTGGCGATGGATATGGGCCAGCGCGTCGAAGACCGCATCGCCGAGGAGATCATCACGTCGCCGCGGCCCTTGCGCAGCGGCGACACGGTGTATGTGGCGAATCTGCCGATCATCGCGCACTACGCCAAGTACATCGTCGAGGCGCGCACGGGTTTGAAGGATTTGCGATTTGTGGTGCTCACCTGGTCGCCGCGCGTGCTGGGTGTGATCACGCCGACCGAGCTGCGTTTCACCGATCGCACGAGCTTTGAGATGCGCATCACCAAGGATCGCTATTTCGGCGGGCCCTACGGCGCGCTCGTGGTTGCGTCGGGCAGGCCCGAGGTCTTGCGCGGCGGCGAGCGGCCGATCGAGTGGAAAGACATGCGCGTCAGGGTGCTCGCGGCCGACGCGGACGGCGTGTCGGCGCTGCGCTTTGAGATGGGGCCGGCGTTCGATTCCGATCGGGTGCATCTGTTCTGGGGGTCGCAGGCGCGCTGGGCGGCGCAGATTCCGTTGGAGAGCGTGCGATGATTCTGGCCGAAGTCGTGCCGCCGCCGCTGCGCCCCGTGGACGTGCATCCGGTGCAGTCGGAGCAGGAGGGGCTGGTCTTTGTGATTCGCGACCCACTGCGGATCATGCCGTCGCCGCTGGCGGTTTCGCCGCCGGGCTATTTTCTGCTGGCACACTTCGACGGCGAACGGACCTACGAGCGCATCGCGCAGTTGTTCCACTCGCAGTTTGGGCAGATGTTGCCGCTCGAAGAGCTTGGCAAGCTGCATCTCGCGCTCGATCAGGCGTGTTTGCTCTACAACGAGCGCTTCGCCGAGGCGCTGGCGGAAAAGCAGGCTGCGTATGCAGCATCCGATGCGCGCGACAATCGCGATCGCTATCCGACGGCGAGCGAGCTGGCTGCCGAATTGCAGGCGGTGATTGCATCGGGGAGCGTCGGGGCGCACAAGAATCTGCGTGGCATCGTCGCACCGCATCTCGACTATGCGCGCGGCAAGCCCTGCTACGCCGACGCGTACGCCACGCTTCAAGCGGCCGGCGCGGCTGATCGATACGTCATTCTCGGCGTGAATCACTATGGTCTGGGTCGCTGCGTGACGGCCACGAGCAAGGACTTTCTCACGCCCCTGGGGCGGGCGAAAACCGACGCGGCGTTTGTCGATGCGCTCGAATTGCGAGTCGGCCAGTCGCTGCGCATGCATGAGTTTGATCACGATTGCGAGCACTCGATCGAATTGCAGGTGCATCTGCTTCAGGCCGCGTTCCCCGATCACGCGCCGACGATCGTGCCGATTCTGTGCCCCGACCCGACCGGGCCGAGCGGCATGGACCCGATCGACGGTCAGGGCGTGAATCTCGATGCGTTTTGCGATGCGCTCGCGGCTGAGATCGCGGCAGACTCGCGTCGCACAATTGTCATTGCGGGCGTCGATCTGAGTCACGTCGGGCAGAAGTTCGGCGAGGAGCAGCCAACGACGGCTGAATTCATGCTTGAGATCGGCGCGTTCGATCGGGCGCTGCTCAGCATTCTGGTCGGCGGGCAGCCGGAGCGGTTTGTCGATCTGGTGCGGGCGAATCAGAATCGCACCCGGATTTGCAGCGTGGGCAACTTATATGTCACGGCCCGCGCGCTGCCGGGGACTGCGTTTCAGTTGATGCGATATCACCAGGCGGTGGACTTTGCGGCGGAGACGCATGTGACTTGCTGCGCGGCGGTGCTCGCGTAGCCGGGCGCGATGCTCACGCGGCGGACGCGACCGCTGGTTGCGGGATGGTGATCGTGATGCGCGTTCCCTCGCCCGGCTTGCTGTCGAGGCGCACCTGGCCGTCCATGGCCGAGATCGCGTGCCGCACGATGGAGAGTCCGAGGCCCGTGCCGCGTTCGATCACCCCGCCGCTACGCGCGCGTTCGACCTGATAGAACCGCTCGAACACGCGCTGCTGATCCTCGTAGGGAATGCCGCAGCCGTCGTCCTCGACTTCGAACTGAATCGAGTGCGCGTCGCTGACGCAGCGGACGGTCACCGAACCGCCGGCGTCGGTGAACTTGATCGCGTTATCGATCAGGTTGTCGAGCACAAGACGCAAAAGTTGCGGGCTGGCGATGATCGAGCCGCGATCGCAGCGTAGCGCGTCAGTTCGCCACTCGATTTGCTTGCGTTTGATGCGTTCGGCGAAGTGGCTGCGCAATTCGCCGAAGAGCTCGCTTACGACCAGCGTTCGCGTGCGGAATCCGGCGGTACCGGCTTCGAGTTTGGACAGGTCGAGCAGGTCGCTCGCGAGCGCTTCGAGTCGCCGGCTTTGGCGCTCGATGACGTTGACGAAGCGCGTCGCGGCATCGCCGTCGGTCTGCCAGTCGAGCTGCTGCAACGTTTCGACTGCAGCGCGGATCGTACTGAGCGGCGTGCGCAGCTCGTGTGAGGCGTTGGTGACGAAGTCGGTTTTCATCTGAAGGTTGCGTGTCAGCTCGGTGATGTCGGTGATCACCAGCACGCGCCCGATGGTCGGCCCCGTGGCCAGCTCGCCCGGGCCGGGCAGAATGATGTCCGAAACGTGCGCGAGTAAGTGCAGCGTGCCGTGCGGCGAATCGACCTGGACGCGCGATTCAAACATGGTGCGTTCGGGCGGCATCACACTGCCGCCGGTGTCGGCTTGCTGCTCGCTGCTCACGTTGGCGACGAGTTCGGGTGCGAGCAATAGGCGCTGCAAATCGAGCTGCGGAATGCAGCGTTCGAGTGCGAGGCCTACGTACATGCTGGTACTAAACGTGCCCAGGTTGAGCAGTCGCGACGCGGCTGGGTTGATCAGCACGACGCGCCGATCGGCACCGACGACGACCACGCCTTCGCGAAGCTGCGTGAGCAACGCTTCAAACGTGCGCCGCTGGCGGTCGATTGTCTCGGTATGCACGGCGAGGCGTTGTCGCGTCTCGTTGATTGCCCGCGCGAGCACTTCAAGTTCTTCTGAACCGGCGACGTCGGCGCGAACCGACAGGTCGCCGGCTGAGATACTGGTTGCGGCTTCGGTGATGCGTCGCAGCAGATTCGACCAGCGGCGCGTGTGGACATACGCCAGCACGAGCACCGTCGCGAGGCCGATGATCGCGCCGAACGCCGCGATGCGCGTGACGGTCTGCGGCTGTTCGGCGAGTTGCGGCACGGGCATGCTGAGCCAGACGAGTCCCTTGCCGGTCGCATCGCCGATCTTGAGCGCTACGGCGCGGTGCGGGCCGCCATCGGGGCGCGGCGACCAAGTGATCTGGCCGAAACCGTCGAGCAGGGCGTTGCGCACTTCGGACCGTTGCAACAACTGCTCGATCGACGCGCGCGAGCGTCGCGTATCGACGAGCGCTTCGCCGCGATCCGAGACGATGACGGCTTCGATCTGTTGCTGGCGCAGGTCTTCGAGGAGCGCGTCAGTGGAGCGATCAGGAGCGGACTCGACCGAGTGGCGGATCAGACGACCGGCAACGAGGAGGGCCTGGCTGGTTTGATCTTCGTGGACGCGGTTGATCTCGGTCTGGAAAAACCAGACGATCGCGGCCAGCGCGACCACGACGGGCAGCGCCAGACCCATGACGAGTTTCCACGACAATTCGCGCGTGTACATTCGACCGCCGGCGGCCTAGGCCTCGTTGTGTTCGGGCTGAGGCTCGCGGAAAGTGTACCCGACGCCGCGGACGGTCTGAATCCAATTCGCGGCCTCGCCCATCTTCTTGCGCAGGGCGGCGACGTGGACGTCGATGGTGCGATTGGTGACGCCAACCCCGGTGCCGAGCACCGAGTCGATCAGTTGATCTCGGTCGAGCACGCGTCCGCGGGCCCCGGCCAGAGCGAGCAGCAGGCGAAACTCGGTCGCGGTGAGTTGTACGGAAGCGTCGCCGACGCGCACCTCGTGGCGAGCGCGGTCGATCGAGATCGGCCCGACGGTGAGCAGTTCCGCGGTCTGTTCGGATGCCTCTTTGCGGCGAAGCACGGCCGAGACGCGAGCGACGAGCAATTTCATCGAAAACGGCTTACGAATGTAGTCGTCTGCACCGAGGGCGAAGCCAATGAGCTCGTCGGTTTCGTCGACCTTGGCGGTGAGCATGACGATCGGGATGCCCGCTGTGCGCGGGTCGCGTTTCAGGCGATTGGCGACATCGTCGCCGGAAATTTTCGGCAGCATGCGATCGAGGATGATCAGGTCCGGCGGGTCGCGCTGCACTTCGGCAAGGGCGGCGTTGCCGTCGTATTGCTTGCGACAGCGATAGCCCTCTTTTTCGAGATGAAAGTGGACCAGCTCAGCCAGATCGGCTTCGTCCTCGACCACGAGAATGTTCTTTCCGCTCGCCATAGACCACCTGCCTGTTTGCCAAGCCGCGAGGGCGGCTGCGACCGGTGCTTACCGAACAGAATGTAAAGAGGGGATGTTAGCCGATGGCTATCATTATGCGAACATACTGTTAAGGCGGGCGGCGTGGAGTGAATGCTGAGCGGGGCGGCCGAAGCGAGTCGGGCTCTGGACGTGAGGGCCGTGTGATAGGCGCGCGCGATCGAGATGGTCAAGTTGTCATCGCGGCGTGACACTTCATCGAACGTCTGGGTTGGATTCGATGGAAACTGGCAAATTATTGGACAGTGACCATATCGGGCGTGCATGTTGGTAGGCTACGGAGTTCCGTATGATTGGTGGTTGGTGGGATGAGTCGGGCGGTTGTTCATACGCGGGCTGTAGGCACGGCGAAGAACGGGAAGCCACCGAGGTCACTGAGGGCACAGAGAACGGGGAGCGAGAGAGGATTTCTCCGGCGCGTTCACGGATTTATATTGAGGGGCCGGAGTGCCTAGCGCTCCGGCAACGCCGAATTGATGGGGAGCATCGGCCTCCCGCCCGTGCAAATTAAATTCGCACC
>JBJXFK010000223.1:0-9012 GCA_046155505.1 Phycisphaerae bacterium | reverse complement strand
AGTGCGAGCGTCACCGTGTGCGCGATGGTGAACGCGCTGACTTGCAGCAGCAGCGGGCGCATGCGATTGCTCAGCAAAAACAGGCCGACCACGAACAGGATGTGATCAAGCCCCTTCGGCAAAATGTGCTCGAACCCGAGCACCGTGTAGCGCCACGCCACCTGCAATCGTGTCGGCGGAATCACCGGCGCGAGCACCTGGTACGGCGGGCTTTCCTCGGAGATTTCGAGGATGTAGTGAATCACACGCTCGGTATCTTCGCGCGACAGATACAGATGCACATTCTGGAACGCACGCGACGCGCGAAACGTGAACTCGCGTGCTTCGGGCGGCACACGACCGCTGAGCCGCGCAACTACGCCGAAGTAACTCGGTATCGCCACTGGAAGCGAAACCGGCGCGCTGGCTGTCGGTTGCGATTCACTCGCGACGGTTTTCGCCTGCGACGCCGGCTCATCGGCGGGAATCTGCGCCGCGGAAGCCACGATCGGCGGCAAACGAAAATCGGGGCCGAGAAATTCGACCGTCGGCTGCACATCCACGCCGTCGAACTTCACCGTGGTGCGCGTCGTGAACAGTCGTCGAAGATGCTCGGCGAGCACGTCGCGCTCGCCCGGCGTCATGGCCTGGATCTGTGCGAGCAGTTTGCTGTTGTCCGCGCTCGCCGGCTCGCCGAGCGCCAGCGCATCGAGATCGACCACCATGTCGATCTGATACATGCCGTTCGAATGAAAGTGCGCCCGCGTCTCGGTGAACAGGAAATCGTGCGCGTTCGCATGAAGCGCACCCACGCCGCATATCAGCAAGCAACAAAACCACCCGACGAACCGCATCCCGCGCCCCTATTGCAAGTCCTGGCACATGATAACTACGCGGGATTGCAACCGGCGGATTGCCGTTCAACCAAATACGCGGAGGATCATCCGTCGAATGAAATCAACGATTCGGCGTGCGTCGAGAGACTCGCCTGCTCGGGAAACCGCCATCGCTAGGCCCTAGAAACTAGGCGCTACTCGTCAGCTTCCCCGCCTCCGCCCGCCCCGCCCCGCGCCGCTCGCCCGGCTCGTCGTCCGCCGCCTCTGGATAGACCACGCGTGCGTGATAAATGCCGCACAGGCTCTTGATCAGGCTCTTCTCAATCTCGGCCAACTCGCGAAACGTCAGTTCACATTCATCAAATTGCCCATCCATCAGTCGCTTGCGAACGATCTCGCTCACCACCGCCTCGATCCGCCCCGGCGTCGGATCGCTCATCGCCCGCACCGCCCCCTCGACGCCGTCGGCCAGCATCACAATCGCCGTCTCACGCGATTGCGGCTTGGGCCCCGGATAGCGGAACGACGAATCGCTCACCTCGGGATCGTCGGGCCGTCGCATGCGGTTGGCCGCATGATAGAAATACTCGACCAGCGTCGTGCCGTGATGCTCGGCGATGAACGGCCGCAGGCTGGCTGGTAGCTTGTACTCCTTGGCCATCTCGATACCGTCTTTAACGTGCCCGATGATGATCAGCAGACTCATCGCGGGCGAGAGCCGCTCATGGCGATTCACGCCGGCGGTCTGGTTCTCGACGAAATACTCGGGCTTGTTGATCTTGCCGATGTCGTGGTAATACGCGCCCGCCCGCGCGAGCAATCCGTTCGCACCGATCGACTCTGCCGCCGACTCGGCCAGCGCACCGACCAGCAAGCTGTGGTTGTATGTCCCCGGCGCATCGACGGCCATCAATCGCAACAGCGGCTTGTTCGCATCGCACCACTCAAGCAGCGTCATGCCCGTGCTCAGGCGAAACACGCGTTCGACGCCGGGCAACACGCCTTCGAGCACAAACGCCGCCAGCAGCGTGCTGCCCGCCGCCCACGCACCTTGATAGACGGCAAAGTACCCCGGCTGCCCGTTGACCAGCGCGCCGCAGACAGTCGCGATCGCCGCCGCCACGGCCGCGGACAAGCCGACAATCACGATCTTCCCGCGATTGCGCACATCGCCGAGGCCAAAAACAAACGCGCCCGAGACGATCATCAGGATCACGAAAAATGTCAGGCTTTGCTGCACCGCCAACGTAATCAGCATCGCCAACGCGGCGCTCACCGCGAACACAACGCCCGGCAGATAGATGATCGCCAGCAACCCCGCCGCCACCGCCTGCGTCCCGACCGCCAGGTGCGGCGGCGCGTCGCTCCAAACAAACGCCAGCCGCGCGATCGCCAGCAAACCGAGCATCACGCACGCGGACGCGGTCCGTCGAATGATGTCCTTGGCGTTGCCGAACCCGATCCGCTGATAACGCGTGACATACGTCGCGACGCCGAACACGACAATAAACACGAGCAGCGATCGCCCGAGCCACTCGATCCACGCGTCGGCGGCGCTCGACTGATTGACCGCCGCCAGCCACGCCTCGTGCTCGGCCCGCAGCAGTTCGATCGCATCGGCGTCGAGCTTGCCGACAGTCGCCAAAATGTCATTCGCCCCGAACTGTAGAAACTGCGGCGCGACCGCCTCGCGCGCTGCTTGAGCCGCAGCTGCGGTGCGGGCATCGCTGAATCGATACAGCGGCGTCATCACCTCCGCCTCGCCGCTGCGCAGGCCGGCGAGCATCGCCGACTTGAACGCGCCGCGCAGCGCCGGCTGAAACGCCGCGACACTGCGATCGAACAGCGCCTCGACGGCTTCGACGTTGCTCACGAAAACGACGCGCGACATTTCGATCGCGCGCTCGCTGCCGGTTTGCGCGTTGATCAGTACCGCACGCGCGGTCGTGCGCCGCAGCGCTTCTTCAGCCGGGCGAGCCAGCGGCACGGCCACAAGCACGCCCAGCGCCGACTCAACCCGCCGCGCAAAATCATCCGTCGCGTCGCTCTCGGCGATGCTGATGAGCTGCGCTGCCGCCGCCGCGTCGAGCGGAATTTTCTTGGTCGCGGCCTCTTTGATCAGCGCTTCGGGGTTGCCGACGTGCGCCTTGGCCAGCGTGAGCGCGCTGCTCACGCGACCGCGAATCTCGTCGAGCAGCGAACCATCCAGTTCAAAGTAGCTGGGCGATGCCTCGGCCGCGCGAATCCGCATCTCGTCGGTCTGCTTCGGATCGGCGACCGGAAACGCAACCCGCGACGCGAACGGGCGCGTCAGGTATTGGCCCTCGCGAAACGAAATCTGCTGCCCGCCGATGTTGAGAATCAGCGCCGCCAGTAACGCGCTACAGAGCGTAACAAACGTGAAACCGATCCGCCCCGGATCAAGGAACCGCGAGGCGACGGCGCGGCTGCGTTCCGCCTTGGATCGGCGAATCTCGAGCCGGCGTGCGTTAGGTTTATCGAACGGCCACATCGTGATGTCGCAAAGCGTATCCGGGACTTCCAGCTACGGGAATCCTATCGGCGATGCGCGGTTTGCGGGCAGCGGCCGGTGCGTTGAATGTCGCAAATCGGGCGGATACCCAACAAATGGGGCTTTGCAGACACGATGCGACAATCGCTTGAGGTGTTCAAATCCACTCGCGGTTCAGGGATGACAGGCGCGAGTCGCAAAATCGTCTTCGCTACTCGCGGCCGTAGTGCGCCAATTTCCACTCGCGCCGCACACGCTTGGCCACCACCTTGCGCGCGATCATCGGCTGCATCTCGCGCCACGTCTCGCGCCAATCGCGCCGACTGCCGCCATACCGAGCCAGATAGTCGCGCAGCGCTCGTGCAAAGTCCGTGCGGCCCAGCCCCGGCACTTCCGCAAGACTGACATACAGCCTCGCGAGTGCGGTCAATTCGCGCCGCGGATCGCGCCGACTGACGATTCGCAGACCGTCCATGTCGATCCACAATACGCGCAAGTCAGGCTCGGGTGCGACGAGCAAATTGCCCGCCTTGCAATCGCGATGTTCGAAGCCACGCTCGTGCAGCATACGCAACTCACGCACCACCATCGCCGACAGCGTGCGTTTGGTGCGCGCCCATTCGCGTCGCGACGAACGACCAAATTCGCGCCTTAGATACGCTTCGAGATCAAGCGCTCCCGGAATCGCCTCGGTCAACAACATGCTGTCGAGAATGAACGGGCCGAACCGCCGTTCGAGTACCGCCAGCGGTCGCGGCGTCGGCAGATCGCGGTGCAGCATCGCATTGCCGACGCGCCAGCCGCGCATGCTGCGCGACGGCGGCATGCTCTGTCGCGCGGCGCGACGCGCGTTGCGCGGCAACGGGCGCTTAACGATGACGGGAATCTGCGCCGCGCCGGTGTCAAGCAACACGCGCGTCACCTGCGCCGAATGCGAATCCTTCAGCCGCTCCTGCCCCGGCCGCTCAAACCACGCCAGCGGGGCCGCGAGCAACCGCTTCCAAGTCGATCGATCCAGCAGCGGCCCGCTGGGCGGAGCCTCGCCCACGCGCGGCTTCGCCGATACGAACACGCGCGCCCGCCAACCGCCCGGCACTTTCACGCGAGCGAAATATCGACCGTCGCGCATCGCCTTGCGATCGCGCTGCGACCACAGCTTGCCCGCGTGCAAATCCGCCTGCGTTTCAAGCGCCTCGATCAGCTCGACAAACGTCAACACGAGCGGTCGCGAGTGCGCGAACGCGCCCTCATATTCGTTGCGCCAGCGCCAATACGCGCGCAAGAACCGCAGCCGCTCGCTCACCGAGCTTTGTCGGCGGAACCACTGATTGAGCTGCGACAGATTGCGAATCACCGCCTGATCGCTCAGCGGACTGTCGATGTGCGCGCTCTGCAGATCGATAAACACCGTGCGATAGCGGCGCTGGCCGAGCGGGTGCACCAGAATATTCGCCGCGTGCATATCCAGATGCTCAAACCCCGCCTGATGCGCCCGCGCGATCATCTGCGCCAACAGGTCGATCAGCCGGTTGCTGTCGCGGCGTCGGCGAACACGATCCGTGTCAGCGGCGATCGTCTGCCAGAAATCGCACAGCGGATACGCCGGCTCAATCGCTTCGGTCACCAGCAGCGACGCACGCACCCCGCCGCAATTGAACGAATTGACCCGTCCCACGGGCCGTGCGGCGGGAATGTCATGCCGAAGGGCGTACATGCCGCCGTTCCACTCGCCCAGACACGCCGGCCCGCGCAAGAATCGTTTGAACGCCGCGAATCGCCCGCCGTCACGACAGATTTTCAGGTAATACGACTTGTCACCGATCGTCGCCCGCCAGACGCGCCGCACCGAGTTCTGCTTCACGCATTGCCAGCCCGCGGACGCCGGGTCGGTCCAGGCCGACGCGGGCACAGCGGCCAGCACCGCCGCGAACCGGTTGTCACAGATCCAATTGAGTCCGCCGATGTTGCGTGTGGTAAGTGAAGCCGCTGAGAAAGGGACCGCGTCCGCAGGCTGAGGCTGGGCCGCACCGGCGGGCCTCTGAAAGCCGCTCGATTCGGCGGTCGCGGATATCTCGTAACTCTTCATACGTTTTGTCGGTAACGGCCTGCGTCCAAGCTCCATCCTATTGCTCGGCAGCATCTTACGTCGCCGGTCAACGCTCCCAACTGACACGCGGGATGGTAGCCGCAAACGCGGGAGTGTGTGCGGAGTGCTCAGAACGCGGGGCACCGGCACCGCGTAGTCTGAGAGAAGTGTGTTACGACGATCTGTACTCTGCGGGGAGCATCGGCGTCTTCGCCGGTGCGCAGCGAATGCACTCGGGCGAAACCGCCGACGCTCCCCGTCAGAAAAATCCGCCAATCGAAAACGCACGCGCGCCGCGCGCTACGGACAGTCGGAGCCGAATGCCGTCAACAGCTGCGCCAGATCGAGCAGATCTACGCAATTCGTCCGATTGATATCCGCCGCCGGATCAAACCCAGGCGAACCAAAGCACAAACCGAACGATCGCAGCAAATACGCCAGATCGGACAGCCCGACATTCCGATCGCCGTCGATGTCCGGATAGCACGGCGGATGCACGATCACCGTCGCGATGTCGCTCGTCCCCGTTCCACAGAACGAATCGACCACGACGTAATAGTCACCCGCGTCAGCCGGCGTCACGTCACTGATCGCCAGCGTCGCACTCGTCGCGCCGGCAATCGGCGCAGCCTCGAAATACCACTGATACGTCACCGGCTCCCATGCCAACCCACACGTCACCCTGCCAGTCTCATCGCCAGCACGTAACGCGCCACGTCGCCCAGCATCCAATTCCCATGAGGCGAATCTCGCAAGAACCCCCACACTCGCCCCAACCGAAAGGAATATTCCGCATGACCCGACGTACCGCACGAAATTTCGTCCTGCTCGCCGCGCTCTCGACCGCTCTGTCCGCCATCGCCGCTGCCGCGCCGCCGGACTTTACTGTCGGCGCCGGCGACAAACAGTTCCGCCTGGCCGACGCGCGCGGCAAATTCGTCGCCATCCATTTCCTGCTCAAAACCGAGTGCCCGATCTGCCTGCGCTACACCACCGACATGGTTCGCCGCGGCCCCGAGATCGCCGGCGTGCAGCACGTCTTCCTCAAGCCCGACCCCGAAGCCGACGTGAAACAGTGGGCCGAAAAGATCGCCCAGTCGGGCATCGACGTGAGCATCTACCGCGACGCCGACACGGCCATCGCCAAGCAGTTCAGCATCCCCGATGGCTACGCCTTCCACGGCGAGACCGTCCACTATCCGGCCCTCGTCCTCGTCGGCCCCGACGGCAACGAGATGTTTCGTTACGTCGGCAAAAGCAACACCGACCGCATGCCCTTCGACCAACTCGTCGAACAGGTGCAAAAGCACTCCGCAAATGCCGCGTTGAAAGCATACAACCTCTCAGAGGGCGCGATCGCCCTCCAGGGTCGCGACCCGGTCACGTACTTCGAAGGTGGCAAACCCGTCGTCGGCAAGAGCGACCTCCTGAGTCGCTATCGCGGCGTCACCTATCAATTCGCCTCGCCGGACAATCGCGCCAAGTTCGCCGCCGACCCGGAAAAGTTCGCCCCCGCGTATGGCGGCTGGTGCGCCACCGCGATGGCCGAGGGCGACAGGGTCGAGATCGACCCGGCCAACTTCAAAATCACCAACGGTCGGCTTTTCCTGTTCTATAAGGGTTGGCTCGGCAACGCGCTCAACGACTGGAACAAGGCCGAAACCAAATTGACCGTCGATGCTGACCGGCAGTGGAACAAGATCGCCCCGAGCGACACGGCCAAGCCGAAGTAACTCGCCGACCCCAACAGCATCCAACCGCATGAAGAAACGACGATCGCGAACACCCGACCGCGCAGCAGGCAGCGTGCGCCGCATCGCTTCCGCGACCGCGGGGAGCATCGGCCTCCGGCCGGTGCGACCCGCGAGTGCACCGGCTGGAGGACGATGCTCGCCTTTCGATTGCCACCTGATTCTCGCAGCAATTACTTGCCACGAATCGCTGCCTTGGAGAAACGAGCCATGACTGCCCACGATCACCCGCACCGCATGAACGCAAGACTCGTCGTGGTAAGCTGGGTCTTGCAGGCCATCACGGCCCTGATCCTCGCCCAGACGCTCTTCTTCAAATTCACCGCTGCGGAGGAATCCGTGTACATTTTCCGCACGCTCGGCATGGAGCCGTGGGGACGCATCGGCTCGGGCGTTGCCGAGCTCGTGGCGTGCGTACTGCTCCTGACGCCGCGCACGATTTTGCTCGGCGCGGTACTGTCTCTCGCCGTCATCAGCGGCGCGATCATGAGCCACCTGACCAAGCTCGGCGTGGTCGTGAAAGATGACGGCGGGCTGCTCTTCGCGTTGGCGAATGTGGTTTTCGTTTGCAGTACCGCCGTGCTGGTCATCCGCCGCTGCGAACTGCACGCGTGGATCAGTGCCGCCGCGAGTCGGCTCGGCATTGCCGGCGGGACTGCGAGCAACGCATGAAACGTAGCATGAACAACACGCTTCAGCTTGACCGGGTTTGTCCCCCCGCTGCCCTGCTGGCAGCAGCGCTCAGGCAACTCTCGTCGCTGCTCGATTCCGTATCCGACCCGATGTACGTGCAAAAACCCGTCGGCGTGATCGAAAGCAGCATCGGCGGCCATGTTCGGCACTGCCTCGATCATTTCGAATCGCTCTGTGCCGCGATCGCCACCGGCGAGCTCGACTACGACCGGCGCGAACGCGGCACATCAATCGAGTCAAGCCGCTGCGCCGCGATCGAGGCGATCGAGGGACTGCTCTTGCGCGTCGCTCGAATCAATCACGACGATCTCGAACGCCCGCTGCGCCTGACCGCGATGCTCAGCGGCGACGGAACGACGATCGAGGCCGGCACGACCATCGGTCGCGAACTGGCCTTCGTGCTCAGTCATACGATCCACCACAATGCAATCGTCTCGGCCATGTGCCGCACGCTTGGCGTTCCGCTGCCGGCGAGGTTCGGCTACGCACCGGCGACCATCGCACACCTCGAGCAAACCGCATGTGTACCGTCACCGTCGTCCCGATAGCCGCACCGCACGGCAACGCGACGCACGCAAGGTCGCGCAGCGTGCGCATCGCGTGCAATCGCGACGAGTTGCGCACGCGCCCGATCGCACTACCGCCGCGCATGCAATCCTTCGGCCCGCGCCGCGCGATTCTGCCGATCGATCCCGCGTCGGGCGGCACATGGATCGCCCTCAGCGATGCTGGCTTGCTACTGACCGTGCTCAATGTCAATGTCAATGTCAACAACGGTGTGCGCCGTAACGCGATTCGCCCCGGCGAGCTGCGCAGCCGCGGAACGATCATCCCGGAGCTTCTCGCACTCGACTCACTGGATGCGATCGCCGCCGCGGCCGCAACACTATCGCCGTCACGCTATCCGCCATTTCGGCTACTGATCATCGATCAAACCCGCATCGGCGACCTCTACAGCGACGGCGATCAGTTGCGATACAAACAGACCGCGATCGACGCGATGCCGCACTTCTACACATCGTCGGGGCTGGGCGATTCGCTCGTCGACGCCCCGCGCCGCGAGCTGTTCGAGCGCAGCTTCTCACCACCGCTAAGCAGCCCGACAGCCACACAAGACGCCTTTCATCGCCACTCGTGGCCCGATCGCCGCCATCT
>JBJXFK010000209.1:0-5788 GCA_046155505.1 Phycisphaerae bacterium | reverse complement strand
TTCAATCGAAACGGAGCCCCGGGCGTAAAGCGGGAATGGTGGCTACACTTGGCCAGCGGCATCTGGTTCGTCGCCGAGCGCGATACCGTTGCCGACAAAGTGCTGCGTACCTACCTGTTCGGGGAGGCGCCGACGTGAACGCACGGCTGCCGCCGGTCGCTGGCGAGTGGATCGATCGAACGAAGAAACTCACCTTCGACTTCGAGTCCGGGCACTACGAGGGTTTTGCGGGCGACACTGTGACGAGTGCGTTACTGGCTGCGGGCGTTCGTGTTCTCGGGCGCAGTTTCAAGTACCACCGCGCACGCGGCGTGCTGTCAATGGCAAACCACGACGTCAACGCCATGTTTCAGGACGGTGCAAGACCGAACCTGCGTGGCGACGTCGAACTCCTGCGAGATCGCATGGTTCTGACGGCCGTGAACACTTTCGGAGGCATCACGCGCGACCGTGCCCGCGTTCTCGACAAGTTGTCCGCCTTTCTGCCTGTCGGTTTTTACTACAAGGCGTTCCACACCCCGAAGGCGTGGTTTCCATTCTGGGAACGCGTTTTTCGTCGCGCCACCGGCCTCGGCAAACTTGATCTTTCGACGTCTCGCATCAGGACGCCGAAACGCTACGACTTCTGTGACGTGTTGGTGGTGGGAGCCGGGCCGTCGGGCATGTGCGCCTCACTGTCGGCAGCGGATGCCGGTGCAAGCGTTGTGCTCGTGGACGAGAATGCGCGCATCGGCGGCAGCCTTACCTATCAGCGTGGCGGCTCGGACCACGCGGGTGCGCAACTTCGCGATCTCGAGACCCGCGTGAACGCGCATCCGAACATCATCGTGCGCACCGGCATGCTGGCTGCCGGCTGGTATACCGACAATTGGGTTGCGCTGGTGGATTCGGACCGCATGACCAAAATGCGCGCGCGCGCGGTCGTCGTTGCGACGGGTGTTTACGAGCAGCCGGCGGTATTCCGCAACAATGATTTGCCCGGGGTCATGCTTGCCTCCGCGGCACAACGGCTGATGTATCGCTATGCGGTAATGCCGATGAGCTCGGCGGTCGTGCTTTGCGGCAACCACGACGGCTATGCGGCAGTGCTCGATCTGCTCGCCAATGGAATCCGCGTCGAGGCGGTGGTGGACCTGCGCCGTGGTGAAGGCGGCACGGATGAAGAAGCAAAGGTTAAGAAAGCCGGGATTCGCATACATCACGGGCACTGCATCTACGAGGCGCGCGCGGATGGTCCGGCGGTCGGCGCGGCAGTGGTCTGCCCGCTGCTTCCGGGTGGCGAAGCCGACGTCTCCCGGAGCGAAATCGTCGCGTGCAACGGAATTCTTATGAGCGTGGGCTACGCGCCGGCCGCGGCGCTGATGTATCAGGCCGGTGTCGAAATGCGTTTCGATTCACAAGTCGGGCAGTTCGTGCCTGAAAGTCCTGCCGAAGGATTGTTCGCCGCGGGACGGGTCAACGGCGTCTACGCGCTCGAAGACCGTCAGCGCGACGGATCCAGTGCGGGCATCGCGGCGGCGAAGTATCTCGGTCTTCCCGCGCCGGTAGCGCCGGCGGTTACGCGTACGGTGGCCTCGCCCAATCACCCGTACCCGATTTTCGATCATCCGCGTGCCAAAAACTTCGTGGACTTCGACGAAGATCTGCAGTTGAAGGATCTTGCCAACGCGGCGCAGGAGGGCTTCGACAATATCGAACTTCTGAAGCGTTATACCACCATCGGAATGGGACCAAGCCAGGGCAAGCACTCGAACATGAATGCGATCCGCATTCTGGCGAAGTTGCTAAAAACAACGCCCGGCGAAGTCGGCACGACCACGTCGCGTCCGTTCTATCACCCGGTCCCGATGTCGCATCTGGCGGGCCGCGGCTTCACGCCCTACCGCCAGACACCGTTGCATTCCCGGCACGAGCGCGCAGGCGCGGTGTTCATGCATGCGGGCGTATGGCTGCGGCCCGAGTTCTACATGGCACGCGGAAAAACCAAACTTGAATCGGTGCGCGACGAAGCGGCTGCAGTTCGCACCGGGGTGGGCATCATCGACGTCGGCACACTGGGAAAGATGGAAATATCGGGACCGGACGCCGCTGCATTCCTCGAACGAATCTACACCGGGCGCTTCGCCAACATGAAGGTCGGCATGACCCGCTATGCGCTGATGCTCGATGAGTCCGGCGTGATCATCGACGACGGCGTGGTCGCACGACTGGGTGATCAGCGTTTCTATTTCACCACAACGACGACCGGATCCGCGAATGTCTATCGCGAGATGACGCGACTGAACACCGTATGGAGCATGCGGGTCGGCATCGTCAACTCGACCGGCGCGTATGCCGCGGTCAATCTCGCCGGGCCACGCTCGCGCCTTCTCCTCGCCGGGCTCACCGACCTCGATTTCTCCTCAGAAGCGTTTCCCTACCTTGGCGTGCGAGAAGCCAATGTCGCCGGCGTGCCGGCGCGTTTTCTGCGGGTCGGCTTTGTCGGCGAATACGGATACGAGATTCACATGCCCGCCGATTGCGCCTGCGCGATATGGGACGCGCTGATGGAAGCCGGCAGGGTGCACGGCATTCGTCCGTTCGGCGTCGAAGCGCAACGGCTTCTTCGACTGGAAAAAGGCCACGTCATCATCGGCCAGGACACCGACGGCCTGACCACGCCCAGGGAAGCGGCGGTCGAGTGGGCGGTGAAGATGGACAAGACTTTCTTCATCGGACAGCGCAGTCTGAAGATCGTACAGCGCAAGAGTCCCAAAACAAGGTTGGTCGGATTCACACTTGATTCTGCGACCGAAGGAACGATACCTAGAGAGTGCCATCTCGTGATCCGTAACGGTGAACTAGCCGGCCGGATCACAAGCGTTGCCTGGAGCCCGGCACTGGAAAAGCACATCGGCCTCGCGTTCGTGTCACCTGAAATCGTCGCAGGCGGCGGTGGTTTCTTCATTCGCGTGGACGGGGGAAAGATGGTGCCGGCGCGGATCGCGAACACGCCCTTCTATGATCCTGCCGGCGAACGCCAGAAATCCGCGATCTGATGACGAGCGTCACTCGAACCAGCCCGTTGCATGACCGCGTCGCGGCGTTGAATCCGCGGTGGTGCGTTGTGCGGGGTATGCGCATGGCCGCCAGTCTTGGTAGAGATGAAACTACGGCGCGCGAATGCGTCGCGGTTGCCGATCTAAGCTGCCTGGACAAAGCAGGCATCAAGGGCCCGGAAGCGGCGAGCTGGCTGGAAAGCCTGGGCATGCCCGTGCCGCAGCAAGCGAACACGTGGATCGAGACGCCTGGCGGTGGTGTCATCGCCCGGTTGGGGCGTACCGAGTTTTTTATCGAGGACGCCCAGTCCGGGGATGCGGCAAGCCGGCTAAGGAACGTCCTTGGAGCGGGAACCTCAGGCGTGTACCCGGTAATTCGTCAGGACGCCGGCATCGTGCTGGTCGGCAGGCACGTCAACGAATTGCTGGTTCAGACCTGCAACGTCGATTTCCAGGATCTGGGTTCTGAAAGCCGGACGGTGGTAATGACGATGATGGTCGGAGTCGCAGTCCTGATCATTCGTCAGGATCAGCAAAGTATTCCCGGTTTCCGCATCTGGTGCGATTCCACTTATGCACCGTATCTCTGGGATACGCTGACCGGAATTGCCGCGGAACTGGGAGGAGGACCGATTGGAACGGGGGCCCTGCTGTCGGAGGCGGGCAAGCTGGAGTGACGAAGTCGTAAACAAGGGAGATTGCAGATATGTCGCCACAAGCAGCAAGGAAATTTCTCAAGGATCACCACGTCAAATACATCCTCGCCCAGTTCGTCGATATTCACGGAGCGGCAAAGGCCAAGGCGGTACCGGTGGAACACCTCGACATGGTGCTCAATGAAGGGGCGGGCTTTGCCGGTTTCGCGCTCTGGGGTTTCGGCATGGGACCGCATGGACCGGATTACATGGCGGTCGGCGATCTGTCCACGCTGTCGCTCATTCCCTGGATGCCGGGGTTTGCGCGGCTGGCCTGCTACGGGCACGTGAACGGCAAGCCGTACGATTACTGTTCGCGCGTGGTGCTCAAGCGCCAGCTCGATACGCTGGCGAAGCGAGGCCTGACCCTGTTCACGGGCATCGAACCCGAGTTCATGCTGCTGAAACGCGCTGCAGACGGATCGCTGGCGCCGGTGGATGAGTCGGATCTGCTGGAGAAACCCTGCTACGACTACAAGGGTCTGGCGCGCTCGGTGCCGTTTCTCGAAGCGATGGTCGACTCGTTGAGGTCGGTCGGGATCGACGTGTACCAGATCGATCATGAAGACGCCAACGGCCAGTTCGAGGTCAACTTCACCTACGGCGACGCGTTGGCCTCTGCGGACCGGCTGGTGTTCGTCAAGATGGCGGCATCGGAGATCGCCCGCTCGATGGGCATGATCGCCACGTTCATGCCCAAGCCGTTCTCCAATCGAACCGGAACCGGCGCGCACTTTCACATCTCGATCGGCAGCGGCAAGGTCAAGAACCTGTTCCACGACGACAAGGACAAGAACGGCCTGGGGCTGTCGCAGATGGGCTATCACTTCGCGGGCGGCGTGCTTGCGCACGCGCGCGCACTCACCGCGATCGTCGCTCCGACGATCAATTCGTACAAGCGTCTGGTCGTCGGGCGCGCGCTGTCGGGAGCGACCTGGGCCCCAGCCTATATAACTTACGGAAACAACAACCGCACCGCGTGCGTGCGCGTACCCTACGGCCGACTGGAACTGCGGTTGCCGGACGGGGCCTGCAATCCTTACCTTGCCAGCGCAGCGATTCTCGCCGCCGGCATGGACGGCGTGGATAGGAAACTCGATCCAGGCAAACCGATCAACGAGAACCTTTACGAGTGGTCTCCCGAAAAACTGAAGAAGGCGGGAATCGGCGTTCTACCGCAGAACCTCAAGGAGGCACTGGACGAATTTGAAAAGGACAAGGTGCTGCGTGACGCGCTGGGAGAGGAACTGTCGCAGGAGTTCCTTACCCTGAAGCGCATGGAGTGGGTGGAATACTCGCGACATGTCTCCGACTGGGAGCGCGAGCGTTATATCGAATTTTTCTGAATCGAGTTAGAAGTCAAAATCTTTACCGCGGAGGCGCAAAGGCGCAGAGAAAAGAACACAGAGAAATCAAGAAGAAAATTGGGCGAAATCGTGGAAAAGGCCGCACATATGCACGAACGTCGGCAAGGGCCAGGGGTTCACTTCGGATTGCCGTGTTCTTCTCCGCGGCTCCTCCGCGCCTTTGCGCCATTGCGGTAAGAGTTTTTCAGGAGAACGACTATGTGTGGAATCGTGGGATTGCTGGTGAAGAAACCGGCGCTGAGGGAACAACTCGGCGAGTTGATGTTGCCGATGCTGATCGGCATGACCGAGCGTGGACCAGACTCCGCCGGATTGGCCGTGTTCACGGCGCCGGTTGCCGATGGTCGCCGCAAATTCAGTCTGTACTCTGGCGAAGACGAATTCGACTGGCGTGCGTTCGAGCGCACGGCGCGTGAGGAGCTGGGCGATGACAGCAAGGTAAGTGTTCAGGCGAACCACGGCGTGCTGGAAACCACCGCGCCGCCGATTCAGGTCGCCGGATGGATTCGCGCAGGGTATCCGCGGTTACACGTGTTGTCCGTCGGCCGGTTCATCGACCTTTACAAGGACATAGGGGCGCCTGCCGAAGTCGCGACACGTTACGACTTCAGGAATCTCGAGGGCACTCATCTGGTTGGGCATACGCGAATGGCGACGGAATCCGCGGTGACTCCGGACCGGGCGCACC
>JBJXFK010000219.1:0-44541 GCA_046155505.1 Phycisphaerae bacterium | reverse complement strand
AGTTCTTGCGACCCAGCGCCACACGCCGCAGCGCGTTTTCACTCGCGTTGTTATCGATCGCCAGATCGCCGTCGGTCGCGTACACGTTCAACGCCGACCACTGATTGAGCGCATACCCGATCGCCTGGCCCAGCGGACTCTTGGGCAATGCCGATCCGCCCCAGCCCGCCTGCTGCGCGTGCAACCACCCGCCGAACTGTTCGAGCAGCGCGACCGATTTCTCGCGCCGCAGCGCGAGACGAGTCGCGGAGAGCGACCGCGGCGACGCGCACTTGTCCGGCGATGGCGACGCGTTCAATTGCGCCGCGTTTTCACTTTGCGATTCGCGCGCGTCATCCGCCGCCGATTCGAAGCGCCGCTCGGCCTCGCGCTCCACGTCATACAGCAGCCGAATGTACGCCAGCGCCTGCGCGCTGCCCGCCGCGTCCGACGTGCGCGCATCATAAAACTTGCGCCGCGCATGGGCCCAGCAGGCCACTTCCGTGACCGCTCCGCCCGCCTGGCCCGCATAAATCCCGTCGTATCCGCCGAACGCGTCGGCCTGCAAAAAGCCGCTCCAGTTCTTGAGGAACTCACGCGGCCCGTCGCGGCTGCGGCTGGGCGTGTAATCAAACACCGTCAGCGGATGAGTTGCATCGCCGACATAGACCCAGAAGCGGCCGGTGCGGGTCTGCCCGCGACCGGGTTCCAAAACGTCCACCGGCGTGTCGTCGGTGTGGATCACCTTCGAAGCGCGCACCTGCTGGACCATCAACTCATGCAGCGGCCGCAGCAGCGTCGCGCACTGGCCCATCCAGCCGCACATCGTCGAACGCGCGATCTCGACCTCGTGCCGCTTGAGAATGCCTTCCAGCCGGTAGAGCGGCAGATGGTCGCCGTACTTGCTGACGATCACATAGCTGAGCAATCCCGGCGTGGCCAGGCCCTTCTCGATCGGCGACCGCGGTTTGTCGGCGGTCTCGATCTGCGGGCCGGTCTCGGCGGCCTGCTGTTCGCAGTGCCGGCAGGCGTAGGTCAGCCGCGTGTGTTCGATGACGCTCAGTTTGGCCGGCACATAGTCGAGCTGCTCGCTGATCTCCTGTCCGATGACGTGCCGCATGTTGCCGCAGCAGGGACAGGGCTTCTGGCCTTCGGGCAGATCGTGCAGCACCGGGGTCCGCGGCAGGTCCGCAGGCAGGCGGCGGCGGCCGTGGCCTTTTTTGGCGGGCGAAGCTTGTGCTGCGCTGGAATCCTGCTCGGTCGCCGTCGCGCTCGGCTCTTCAGGATCGACGAACGTTTTGGGCGCGAGGCTGTTCAGCAGCGTCTCGAAGAGCTGCATCTGGTTGGGGTTGAGTTTTTCGGAGGAGCGGCCGTAGAAGCGGCGCAGCAGCGATTGCAACTGCTGCTGCAACTGGTCGATGGTGCGCTTCTGCTCTTCGCGCTGCTTCAGGAGCTCCTCACGCAGCGCGCGCAGCAGACCGACTTCATCGCGCAGCGGGCGCAGCGCCGACACTTCGGCGCGAAGCTGCTGAAGCTCATCATCGGGCGATGCGACAGAAGTGATGCCGTCCGTGGCCACGCTCATGTAGACGTGCGCCGCGCGCTTCGACCGTCACAAATCATGTTGAATTCACGGCTTTTTCATGTGTGAATCGCTTGCGACGCTTGATGCTGGTCAGGTCGATGCCGGCCAGCAGCATGGCCAGCTCGCTGGCCTTGAGCTCGGCGCTCGCGCCGCACGTCTTCGCCGACGGCAGGCGGAAGGTGCCTTCTTCGAGCCGCTTGTACCAGAGTGCGTAGCCGTCGCTGTCCCAGTAGAGCAGCTTGAGCCGGTCGCGACTGCGGCTCGCGAACAGGAACAGATGGCCCGACAGCGGGTCAAGCTGCAGGTGCTCGCGCACCAGCGCCGCCAGCGAATCGAAGCCCTTGCGCATGTCGGTCGGCGAGGTGCACCAGTAGATTCGCACGCCGAGCTTGCGATCCATCTCGCCCAGGCTGGGCAGCGTCAGCATGCGCGGGCCTCCGCGCGGCGCGCGTTGCCGCCGGTTGGGCTGTGCCCGTTGTCGGTCGCGCTGCGATCGTTGTTGGTCGGGCTGCGCCCGTCGTCGCGCGTCCGGCGGCCAGCGCGGGGCTGGTCTGCGCACGAATCGCCGGCCAATACCGCCAGCACGTCGGCCAGCGCCATTCGATCGACCGGCCCGATCAGGCGTACGCGGCGCGGCCCGGGCAGCAGGATCTCGATTCGACCGACGGGTCGTTCGTCGGGTGCGCGCGTGGTGTTGCCGCTCGATCGCGCCGCCGTGGTCGGCGTGTTCGCTGATCCGGGCGTGTCCGCTGATCCGGGCGTGTTCGCGATGCTGCGCAGCGGCACGAACATCGGCCCAATGCGGGGTGTGTCGCGCTGCGCGAGTTCCCGTCGCCACGAGTAGAAGGACGCTTCGGTAAAGGTGTTGCGGCGGCACCATTCTCGCACGGAAAGTCCGCTGCGAGCGTGGCCGTCGATCGTATTGCGCCAGAACGATTCTTTGTTTGAATCCCGCCGCGAACTGCGTGCCATGACGGCCTCCGTTTCGATGGAGGCATCATCGCCACGCCGCACGCCGGATAATAGACGGGGTTCACCGGACGCTTACGTCCAACTACGAAAACCGTGCGGGTGCCACTGCTCTGCGAGCAGTGTGAACCGACCGTGAGTGAACGACTCGGTCGCCGAGCGTCGCGGCGTCCAAAAATGGGTTGCGCAGCCGCTTGATGATTCAAGTTGCATCCGACACGCCGCGATCCGATCGCACCCGTTGATAGCGGGTGCCACACGCGCGCGTGCCACGCGCGCGCGTGCCACACATGCACAAATCCGCTTACCGCCGCGAATCCCCGTTCATCGCGCGTCCGCGCCTCGAAACAAGCACGCCAGCCGCCTACGCTCCTCGCGTGGGCCGCCCTGCGCACCATCCCGATTCCCGCCACCTCCCAAGATTCCAACACCCGCGACGTCGCCCGATAAAACCCGCAAATCAATCAAGCCAGCCGAAGGTAGTCAACAAAATGTGTGGAACTTGGCACCTTCGTTATCAAGACCTTCACCCGTCCTCAATCCCGCGCGCCCTTCTTCGTTCTGCATTCCGCACTCTCCACTCCGCGTTCGCGCGCAACCACGCCTTCGCCCGTCGGCATTCGACCTTTGGCCTTGTTCGTCCCGCGCGGCGCACCGCTCACAAATTTCACTGGCCGCGCCCCTGCTCCAACGGCTATCGTGCATTGCTCAACCGCGCAAGCAAAGGAACACGACACCACCATGCGCCGCATACCCAAAATATTCGCGTTCCTGCTCACCGCCGCGCTCATGGATGTCGCCGTCGCACAGACCATCGACTCCGACGATTGCCTCGCCTCGAGCGCATCCGTTGCCGCGCGACCGGACAACGGCCCCAACATCTGGCTCATCCTGCTCGACGATGCCGACTACCAGCACTATCGCTTTCTCGGCAGTCCCGCGGCTCGCACGCCGAATCTGGATTTCATTCTCGCGAGCGGCTGCGTCTTCGAGAACGGCTACGTCACGATGTCCACCTGCCGACCCACGATCGCCAGCCTGCTCAGCGGCAAAACTCCCGACGAGCATCTCATCCGAAACAACGATGTCGACATCGTCCTCGACCCGCGCGAACTGTTCACCGCCGAACTCATTCACGCCGGCTACTACACCTTCCTCGGCGGCAAGTTTTTCGAAGGTCGCGCCGGAGCACGCCCGGAGGCGTACGGCTTTCGCTGCTACGAAAAAGCCGGCCCGCAGCAGCAGGCCGAGAATTTTCCCACGGCGTTCGTACGCACCGGACAGGATCGTTTCCTGCGACTCGCCGAAAGCTCGCCGGTCAAGTGGTTCGCACTCTGGGCACCGCTCCTGCCGCACACGCCGTTCGACGCGCCGCGCCGCTATCGCGGACGCATCGATGTCGACGCAATCGTCGTGCCGCCCGGCGTGTCGCAGCAAAACCAGATCGCGTGTCGAAACGAGATTCGCGACTATCTCGGCAACCTCGCCTGGCTCGACGACGCGATCGGCGAAGGCCTCGCGCGGCTCATCGCCTGCGGGCAACTCGAGAACACGCTCATCATTACCGTCGCCGACAACGGCTGGGCCGCCGGCTCGATCGCCAAGCAATCGCCGTACGAAAAGGGAAATCGCACGCACATCTCGTTCACCTGGATCAACAAGATCGAGCCGAAAGTTCGCGACGATCTGGTCTCGGTGGTCGACATTCCACCGACGGTAATGGAGTTGATCGGCTCGCGCCCACCGCATTTTTTCAGCGGTCGCAGCCTCGCGGCGTGTCTCTTGCAAGACGCCGCGCCGGTTCGCGATGCGATCGCGGGTGTGAACTACTCGCTCCTGCCGTTTCCCGATGAGCCGGACGATGTGACCAATTCGCTGGTCGCGCGCTGGAGTCGCCGCGATCGATACAAGTACATTCGGTTCTATCGACCCGTGACGCTCGGCACGAATGTCTGCTGCCTGCGCTGGCAGTTTCGGTATCTGCCCGTGCCAAGCATCGTGACGGGCGAAGAGCAGTTGTTCGATCTCGAGGACGACCCATTCGAACGCAGCAATCGCGTGAGCGATCCGGCGCTGGCCACGATCCTCGCGCAGCTTCGCGCCGATGCCGACGCAGTTCGGTAGTTCGCGCGAGCGACGTTTCGCCGTTGCGCGACACATCGCAGGGAGCATCTGCGTTCTCGGCGGCGCGAATTTCAATTCGCACCGACCGCAGCGCTTGGAAACAACCGCGTGGTCCGGACGTCCTACCCGCTTTTGTTAGTGAAAAAGGCGGTGCGAGCGCCCGGCTGACCCGATCAGTTCACGCGACCAGAATCCCATGCTCCCCGTGCCCTG
Organism: Phycisphaerae bacterium; assembly: GCA_046155505.1. Lineage (GTDB taxonomy): Bacteria > Planctomycetota > Phycisphaerae > UBA1845 > Fen-1342 > JBJXFK01. Next base: position 39,671 of record JBJXFK010000219.1, on the reverse strand, counting down.
CCTCGCCTGCAAACACGCTCGATTCAGAATGTGTTTGCTTTCGCTTCTTGCTCGACAGGGCCAACCCGCGCGTCCGAATCGCGCCTAGAATACGACTCGTTCTGTCGGTCGTTTCGCCGCAGCCGGTTCAGCCGCGTGTACAGCGGTGCGAGCGTAGACGAGGAGCGCGGTTGGTCCTGCAAATTCGCAAGCTCAAGAAAGCGTTCCGGGCGCCCGACGGCGAGATCACGCCGATCGTGGATGTCGACGCTTTTGACCTGGCCGCCGGCCAGCAAGTCGCACTCGCCGGCAGCAGCGGCTCGGGCAAAACAACGCTTTTGCACCTGATCGCCGGCATTCTCACGCCCGACAGCGGCGAAGTCGCGATCGGCGGGCAGGTGGTCAGTACGCTGCGCGAATCGGAGCGCGATCGCATTCGCGCGACGTGGATCGGCTACATATTTCAGACGTTCAATCTGCTGCAAGGCTATACGGCGCTCGAAAACGTCGAGCTCGCGATGCGCTTCGGCGGCGGGCTGGACGAAGCGTACGCACGACACCTGCTCGAACGAGTCGGGCTGCGCGATCGGCTGCACTATCGCCCGCGACAATTGTCGGTCGGGCAGCAACAGCGCGTCGCCGTCGCGCGGGCGCTGGCCAATCATCCACGACTCGTACTGGCCGACGAGCCGACGGGCAATCTCGATCATCGACACGCGACCGATGCGCTAACACTCGTTCGCGACATTTGCCGCGAACAGAACGCGGCGCTGCTGCTGGTCAGCCACGATCGCGAAGTGCTGCGCAGCTTCGACGACGTGCGGCAACTGCACGACATCAATCGAGCTGCGCTGGCACCCGCAGCGTTGGCGAACGCATCGCCCAGCGTCGGGGGGTTCGCATGAGCGCCGAACTCGTGGCACCGACGCTCGCTCGCGTTCAGCCGAAGCGCGAAGCCGGCCTGCTCGATACGATCGGCGGCTTGCTCCTGCTTGTCCGCCGCAGCCTGCGTCAGCACCTGTTCTCGACGCTGATCACCGTGCTCTCGACCGCGCTCGCGAGCGGGCTGGTCATGGCCGTGTTCAGCATCCAAAAGCAAACGCTCGACGCATTCACCGGCGGGCAGGCGGGTTTTGATGCGGTGCTCGGTGCGCGCGGTAGTCAATTGCAACTCGTGCTCAATTCGGTGTTTCATCTCGAGACCTCGCCGGGCAACATCCCGTGGGCGTTGTACGAGGAGGTGCGCAAGCGACCGTATGTCGAGTTGGCCGTGCCGTATGCGGTGGGCGACAACTACTACGGCTATCGCATCGTCGGCACGACCGAACAGATGTTCACCAAGTTCGAGTATCAGGAAGGCCGCAAGTTTGAGATTCAGCCGCCGGGCAAACTTTTTGACGTGACGCGGCGCGAGGCGGTTGTCGGCAGCTTCGTCGCGCAGAAGATGGGCCTGACGATCGGCGCGATCATCAATCCCTATCACGGGCTGACGTTTGACCCGAGCACGAAGCATAGCGAGGAATATGTGATCGTCGGCATCATGAAGCCGACCAACTCGCCCGCCGATCGGGTGATTTGGATTCCGATCGAGGGCATCTTCCGCATGGAGGGGCATGTGCTGCGCGGCACGGGCAAGACCTTTGTGCCGCAGGATGGGCAGGCGATCCCCGACGAGCATAAGGAAGTCAGCACGGTCATGCTGAAATTGAAGTCGCCGCAAGCGGGTTTGATGCTCGATTCGGAAGTGAACAAACAAGGCAAGATCGCGACGCTGGCGTGGCCGATCGGCCTGGTGATGCTTGATTTGTTCAACAAGATGGGTTGGGTGAATCGCATTCTCGAACTGGTTGCGTATCTGGTCGTGGTCGTGGCGGCGGGGTCGATTTTGGCCAGCATATACAACACCATCAACGAACGGCGGCGCGAGTTTGCGATTCTGCGGGCGCTCGGAGCGAGAAAATCGACCGTGTTTTCGGCGATCGTTCTGGAAGCCGCCACGATCGCGGCCATCGGCTCGGCGGCGGGGTTTGCGGTCTATTTTGCGATCATCTCGGCCGCGACGGCGGTGATCCGTTCGCAGACGGGCGTGGTGCTGGATCAGTTCATGTACCATCCGGTGCTCTGGGCCGCGCCGCTGGGCATGATCCTGCTCGGCGCGGCGGCGGGCATGGTGCCGGCGATCAAGGCGTATTCGACGGATGTGGCGGCGAACATTGCGCCGACTTCGTAGGGCCGAGTTGCTTCTATAAGTGCGCGACGAGGGTGCGATATGGGCGCGCTGGTCGATTCGGACGGAGCGCCTCGCCACTGGTGCAATGCTTGTGGATATCTACTGCACTCCGCGACAGCCGAGATGAAATGCCCTGAGTGCGGAGTCTCGCATCCGTCCAGTTCCGGAGCGATCGCGAACATCACTCGAAGCCGGGCATGGGAACTTTGTTTCCGAACATCGCGCAGTCCGATCGCGTATCCATGGTCGAGTGCGCGTCGGTTGCGGAGGCCCGCAATACTGATTGTCTGCTTGTCGCTTCTGCCCCCACTATTACTGCTCATTGGCAATCAATTTGTCGTAAGCAGCATTGGGAATCCGCGCACTACCCCGACGCGACTGTTCGCCTTCAATTTCAGTTTCCCGTTCTTGGGAGGTTCATCGGAGGTTGCTAAGCCGCCGTTTCGACTGGAGTTCGCCCCGTTCGGGACACAGGGCGTCTTCCCACCGTACTGGATTTTAAGCCTGGAACCTGCCGCGCATCTCTTGTTGATTTTGACGCTGGCACTCACGATCGGTTGGCGAGGATATGAAAACGAGGCCGCGGTCGTCGTTCCGTTGGTCGCATTCTGCGCGGAATTGCTGCTCGTGCGGTTCATCGTAACGATGGGGACTTTGATGGTGTCGCAATGCAAGACGGCATTGCCGAGCATTGCGCAGCTTGCTGCGTTAGGTCCGTACATCGATATTCCACTCCGCGCCGTATTCTTGATGTGGATCGTCTATCTGGCCGGCCGGATGTTGCATCGCACGCGGTTGATCGCTCCCACGGACGTCGGCGGCGTGCAGTGCGGCATTGTCATTGCTTCGCTGATCCTGTTGCTGGGTGCGAATGCTCTCGTGATTTGGGCTGCTGACATGTGCCTTTAGTGCTCCGTCCGGCTTGAATTGACGAGTGGATGCGGTCATCCTTGTCGCCGTGGCGGATTCCCCGCCGCGGGCAGGGAGGCCCAGCATGGTCAAAAAGTACTTTGTTACGCTCACCGCCGAGGAGCGACAGACGCTCGAGCAACTGGTTTCTTCAGGCAAGTCGGCCGCCCGAAAACTCACGCACGCACGCATTCTGCTCAAGTCAGACAGCGGCCCCGGCGGAGCCGGCTGCGACGATGGTGAAGTCTGTGAAGCGTTGGACGTCAGCCGCCGCACCGTCGAACGCGTCCGGCAACGTTTCGTCGAAGAAGGCCTGGAAGCCGCCCTCGTGCGGGCGACGCCGCAGCGGGAATATGTGCGCAAGCTGGATGGAAAAGCCGAGGCGTATCTAATCGCGACGGCCTGCGGCCCGGCGCCGGAAGGTCACAGCCGTTGGACGCTGCGGCTGCTGGCCGATCGAGCGGTCGCGCTCGAATTCGTAGACAGCGTTTCGCGCGAATGCGTGCGGCAGATGCTCAAAAAAACGAGCTCAAGCCGTGGCTCAAGAAGCAGTGGTGCATCGCGCCGCAGGCCAGCGCCGAGTTTGTGAGCAAGATGGAGGACGTGTTGGACGTGTACCAGCGTCCATACGATGCCCGAAAACCGCTGGTGTGCATGGACGAGACCAGCAAGCAGTTGGTGGGCGAAACGCGGGCCGCGATTCCGGCTGTGGCGGGACAGCCAGTTCGGTATGACTATGAATATGTTCGCAACGGGACGGCGAATGTGTTCATGTTTTGCGAGCCGTTGGCCGGGAAGCGTCAGGTGCGGATCACGGCTCGGCGGACGAAAGTGGATTGGGCGCATGCGGTGCGCGAGATGGTGGATCGGACGTACGCGCGTGCGGAGAAGGTGGTGTTGGTAATGGACAACCTGAACACGCATTCGCCGGCGTCGCTGTACGAGGCGTTTTCGCCGGCGGAGGCGAAGCGAATCGCGGATCGGCTGGAGATTCACTACACGCCGAAGCACGGCAGTTGGCTGAACATGGCGGAAATTGAGTTGGGGTTGCTGGGTCGGCAGTGCCTGGATCGGCGGATCGATTCGACTTCGGAACTGGAACGTGAGGTCGCGGCGTGGGAGAAGGGCCGTAACGCGCGAAAGTCGCGGATCGATTGGCGATTCACGACGACCGATGCACGGATTAAGCTGAAACAGCTCTATCCGTCTGTTCAGGAATGACGGAGCATTAGGTTTGCCCACCCATTCACCGTCCGCTAAACTCCCTCATCTTGAATTATTCACCGACTCACGTTCGCTCAGCCCGCGAGGTGGCTTGTGCCGCAGGTTCCGTCTCAGGCCAGCATCGAGCAGCTTACGCAGCAGATCGGCCTCGACATTTTCAGCCGACTGGACCGCCGAAAGCCGCACCCACTGCAATTCCTGTGGTGGGAAGAGCGCATGATGCGGCTGATGATGGGCAACGAGCGGCTGAAACTCAAAGCGTTCCGCTTCATTGACGTATTGCCGACACTCAGCAGTTCACGCGAGATCGCGCGGCACCTGAAAGAGTACTTTGTCGAGCCGGAATGGCGGGTTGCCAAGCCGAAATCGCACGCCCACGGCGAACCGGACGAGACGCCCGCCGAGCGGCGCGCGCGGCAACAAGCCGAGATTGCCGAACTCGGCGGCGGGCAGCTCGATCTCGAACACTGGCTATCACGGCAACTCGACTTTGACGATCTGACCAGCCTGAAAGCGAGGTTCTTCTCATTCGCCGCCCGCACGGCCGCCGTGCAAATGGCCCGCCGCTTCATCGCCGGCACGAACATCATGGAAGCCGAGCGCACGCTGCGGCAGTTGCGCGGCCAAAACCTCGCCTTCAGTATCGACGTACTTGGCGAGGCGGCGTGCTCGACCAGCGAATCGGACTATTACACGCAGGTCTACATGGGCCTGATCACCGAGTTGCCGCGCAAGGCGCAGCGCTGGCAATGGACGCCGCTGGCCGACCAGGCCGACGATGTGCCGATTCCGCCCGTGAATGTCAGCGTCAAACTGACGTCGCTGTTCTCGCAATTCGATCCGATCGACCCCGATGGCACAAAACTGGCCGTGAAAGACCGCCTGCGCCCGCTGCTGCGGCGCGGCATGGAGGGCGGCTGCCATGTGCACATCGACATGGAGCACTACGCGATCAAGAACCTGACCTTGGAGATTTTCAAGGAAGTCTTGATGGAGGCGGAGTTCCGCGACTATCCGCACTTCGGCATCGTCTTGCAGGCGTATCTGAAAGACGGCCCGGCGGACGCGGCGGACATGATCGACTTCGCCCGCAAGCGCGGCGTGCCGCTGTGGATTCGCCTGGTCAAAGGGGCGTATTGGGATAGCGAGACCATTTGGTCGGCGCAAAATCACTGGCCGTGCCCGGTGTGGCGGCAGAAGTGGCAAAGCGACGCGTGCTATGAACGCATGACGCGCATGCTGCTGGAGAATCATCAGTACATCTACACCGCATTCGGCTCGCACAATATTCGCAGCGTCGCGCACGCACTGGCGATGAAGCAAGCGCTGCACATCCCGCCGTCGCGGTTTGAAATTCAAATGCTCTATGGCATGGGCGACCCGATCAAGCAGGTGCTGGTCGATCTGCGCGAGCGGTGCCGCGTCTACACGCCATACGGGCAGTTGTTGCCGGGGATGGCGTATTTCATTCGGCGGCTGCTGGAAAACACGGCGAACGAGTCGTTTCTGCGGCATACGTTTGATTCAGAGACGCCGAAGTCGGTTCTGCTGCGCGATCCGAACGAACACGGCGACTCGAACGCGCGGGGAGCATCGGCCTCCGGCCGGTGCGCAGGTGCAGCACCCGCTATCAGCGCACGTGTAGCACCCGCTATCAGCGGGTGCGTGAGCAACTCGACGCCGGCGTTTGATCTGGAAGGGATGAGGGGTATCGCGCAACCGCTGATAGCGGGCGCCACACACTTACACCCGCTGCTAGCGGGTGCTACACGCTTACACCCGCTGATAGCGGGTGCTACACATTCGCACCGGCCGGACGCCGATGCTCCCCAGCTTGACTACCCAACGAAATTTGAATTCGGGGAAACGATCATGGATCCGTTTGAGAACGTGCCGAACGCTGATTTCTCGCTGGAAGCCAATCGCCAGAAAATGATCCGGGCCATCGCCGATGTGCGCGGCTCGATCGGCAAACGCTATCCGCTGATCGTCGGCGGGCGGCAAATTACGACCGATTCGTGGAAGGAATCGGTCAACCCCGGCAAGCCGAGCGAGGTCATCGGCCAAATTGCCCAGGCCGACGCAGCGATCGCCGATCGCGCGGTCGAGGTGGCGCACGAGGCGTACAAGTCGTGGCGGCTGGTCGAGCCGCATGATCGAGCCGAGGTGCTGTTCCGCGCGGCGGAGATCATGGAGCAGCGGCGGTTCGAGTTGTCGGCGCTGATGTCGCTGGAATGCGGCAAGCCGTGGCGCGAGGCCGACGCCGACACGTCCGAGGCGATCGACTTCTGCAATTACTACGGCAAAGAGATGATCCGCATGGCGGAAAACGCCCGCCGCCGCGACATTCCAGGCGAGACGAACGAGTATTTCTACGCTCCGCGCGGCGTGGTTGCCGTGATCAGCCCGTGGAACTTCCCGCTGGCGATTCTGACCGGCATGGCGACCGCGGCGATCGTCACGGGCAACGCGGTGATCATGAAACCCGCGGCACCGGCGGCGGTGATTGCGGCGAAGCTGATGGAGATTCTGGAAATCGCGGGCTTGCCCGCAGGCGTGGCAAATTATCTTCCCGGCCCCGGCGCGCTGGCCGGCGAGGTGCTGGTGAAGCACCCCAAGGTGGCGATGATCGCGTTCACCGGTTCGCGCGAGGTCGGTTGCCGCATCAATCGCATCGCGGCGGAGACGACCACGTCGCAGCCCGCGCTCAAGAAGGTGATCGCCGAAATGGGCGGCAAGAACGCGACGATCGTCGATTCAGACGCCGATCTCGACGAAGCCGTGCGCGGCCTGGCGTTTTCGGCGTTCGGATATGCGGGGCAGAAGTGCTCGGCGTCGTCGCGCTGCATTGTCGTGGCCGATGTGTATGAGCGGTTTGTCGAACGGCTGGTCGAAGCGTCGCGCTCGGCGCAGGTCGGTCCGGCGGATGATTGCGGAACGTTCGTGCCGCCAGTGATCGACAAGGGTGCGTACGACAACATTCGCAAGTACATCGAGATCGGCAAAAGCGAGGCGCGGTGCGTGCTGGATGGTGACACCGACGCAAGGGTCTTGCGGCTGCGGGCGGATTCCCGCGTTGTGGAGCAGCCGCCCTCGGCTGCTTCTTCGAACGCCTCGCTCACGGGTTACTTCATCGGCCCCACGATTTTCGCCGACGTGCCGCGCACGGCCCGGATCGCCCGCGAAGAGATCTTCGGCCCAGTCCTGGCCGTGATTCGCGCGGCGGACATCGACGAGGCGATCGAGATCTTCAACGATACAGATTTCGCCCTCACCGGCGGCATCTTCAGCCGCAGCCCGGCGAATATCGCCAAGGCGCGGGCCGAATGCGACTGCGGCAACTTCTACATCAACCGCAAGATCACCGGGGCACTGGTCGATATCCAGCCGTTCGGCGGCTTCAAGATGTCGGGCATCGGCAGCAAAGCCGGCGGGCCGGATTATCTGATCCAATTCTGCGAGCCGCGCACGGTGACCGAGAACACCCTTCGGCGTGGATTCGCACCGAGCGAGGAGCTGGTGGCGACGGCATAGTGGAGAGCTTCGGCCCGCCGCTGCCTTGCGCCGAACGGCTGCCGGCTGCGATCGTCCGACGATACGCGGCGCACGGCTGATGTTCCCCACGGGCGAGAAATAACAGCGGAGGGCCGCTGTTCTCCATGTCTTTGCGACGACTCGCCCAAGAGACACAATTCCGCCGACAATCTGAGTAGACATTTACCGCCCAAAACGGTAAACCTGTATCCGGCGAGCAGGGATGCCGCCCGAAACGCACGGCTCGCGGGTCGCAGCCTGGCGGGTGTCGTGCGTTCGCAACCGCACAGGAAGCCGCGCGAAATGACTGCTCATTTTGTTTCGCTGCTCGACGAACTGCGTCGCCGTTCGCTGCGCATGGCCAGCGAAGTCGAGGACATGCTGCACGAGGCGTGCGAAGTCGTCTTCGAAAGCGACGCTGCGATGGCCAAACGCATCCTCTCGCGCGACCGCGAGGTGGACAGCGAGGAAGTCGCCGTCGAAACCGAGACGATTCGCCTGATGGCGCTTTATCAGCCCGTGGGCATCGACCTGCGGCTGCTGTGTACGGTGCTGAAGGTGAATAACGATCTCGAACGCATCGCCGATTGCGCGGTGAATATCGCCGAGCGCAGCAAACATCTGGAGATTCAGCCGCTCGCCGCGCGCAACATGCAGCTCAAACAGATGTGCCCGCTGGTGCGACGCATTTTGCGCAACGCGGTGCATGCATACAGCATGGAAGACGCCGAAGCGGCCCGACAGGTGCGCAAGGACGACGACACGGTTGACGAGTTGTACGCCGAGATCATTCGCAACATCGTCGCCGACGCCTCGGCCAGCCCGGAAAACATGGCTGGGCATCTCGATGTGCTGAGCGTGGCGAAGAATCTGGAACGGATCGCCGACCATGCGACCAATATCGCGGAAGACGTGATCTTCCTGACGACGGGTTCGATCATTCGGCATCGTGAAGAAGGCGAGTAGCGCCCGATCCGAACCCCGAGCGCAAGCGAGCGCCCAATCCGAACCCCGAGCGCGAGCGAGCGGGGTATCGCTCGGCGGCGAGTGCGTGTGCGCGTGCGTGTGCGTGTGCAGAGTTGGGACGCACGCCGATCCGAACGCGACGCGCAAGCGAGCGTGTGCTATGGGCTTCCAGCCCGTTCTGATGTACCGCGGGCGTCCCCGCCCGCGGCCGCCGTTATCGCACCTCGGCTGAACTCGTCGCCGACATTCGAGCGTTACCCCGTCGCTCGCGCTCCGCGTTCGGATTCTGCGCCGCTCGGCTATCATCCTCGCATGGAATTGTCGCTCCCTGTCATATCGCAAACCCCGCCGCCCACCGAGCCGCCCCGCGCCCACCTGCTCGGCATGGACCAGGCCCAACTCGAACAGCGGCTTGCTGAGCGCGGCGAGAAGAAATTCCGCGCGGCGCAGATACTCGAGTGGATCTACCGCCGCGGCGAATCCGACTTCGAAGCCATGAGCAACCTATCGAAAGACCTCCGCACAATGCTCTCGCGCGAGGCTGCGGTATTTTCGTCGACCATCACCCGCGAGTCAGTCGCCGACGACGGCACGACCAAGCTGCTCGTCGAATGGCCCGATCGTCAGTCGGTCGAAGCCGTCTGGATTCCGGCGAATGAACGCAACACCGCCTGTATCTCGTCGCAAGTCGGCTGCCCGGTCGGCTGTCGCTTCTGCGCCAGCGGCCTCGACGGCGTCGAACGCAACCTCACCGCCGGCGAGATCGTCGAACAGGCCATGCAAATTCGCCGCCGCATTCACGAGTCGTTGCCGCCGGAGGAGCGCGGCCAGCGACCGGCACCCGCCGCCCGCCGCGAAAGCCCGTCGCCGCGACACCTCTCCGCGACCGGCGACCGGCTGAGCAACATCGTGATGATGGGCATGGGCGAGCCGCTGGCGAATTACGCCGCCGCGATTCAGGCGGTGAAAATTCTCAACGCGCCGTGGGGCATGGGCATCGGCGCGCGGAAGATCACGCTCAGCACGGTCGGCTTGCCGGCGCAGATTCGCAAACTGGCCGAAGAGGGGTTGCAGATCAATCTGGCGCTTTCGCTGCACGCGACGGATGACCAGTTGCGGCATGAGCTGATTCCGTGGGGCAAGGGCGTGCCGATCGAGGACTTGCTCGACGCGTGCTGGTATTTCTTCGAAAAAACGGGCCGCGAAGTGACGTTTGAGTATGTCCTGCTTGCAGGCGTGAACGACCACCCCGAGCACGCGCGGCTGCTGGCGAGCATGGCGAAACGCGTTCGCGCGAATGTGAATCTGCTGCGCTACAACCCGGTCGCTGGGACGCCTTACAAGCGACCCAGCAGCGAGGCGGCGTATGATTTTCAAACGCTGCTCCGCGATCGCGGCGTGAACGTACACATGCGCACGTCGCGCGGCATGAACGCCGACGCCGCGTGCGGGCAGTTGCGGCGCAAGGCGATGACGGGGACGAGTTCAGAGTAGCGAGTAGCGAGTATCGAGCGCGTAGGTTGGGCATTGCCCAACGTTCGGCTGGAACTTCGAACCGGCCACAAATGGTGGGCAAGGCCCACCCTACAATTCACTCACAGCGTCCAACGAGGAACGCCGTGCTTCGCATCTTGCTCACCGACGCCCTCGACGCCGACGCCGAGTCGCGACTCGCCGCGGCTGCCGAAGTTGTGCGTCCAGCCTCGCGAGACGAAACCACACTCTGCGCCGCCGTCGCCGATTGTGACGCCATCGTCGCCAAAACCAGCACGCCCATCACCCGCCGCATTCTCGAATCCGGCAAACGACTGCGCGTGCTCGGCGTCGCCGGCGTCGGGCTGGACAAAGTGGATGAAGCCACCGCGAGTGAGTTGGGCATTGAGGTTGTCCACGCCCCCGCCGCCGCGTCCGACGCAGTCGCCGAACTGACGCTCGCACTCATCCTGCAACTCCTCCGCCCCATCGCGCGCCTGGCCGAGCACTATCGCCACGGTCACTTCGCCGAGGCCCGCCGCGAGCCGCATGGCGTCGAACTCTGCGACCAGACGGTCGGCATTCTCGGCTGCGGGCGGATCGGCTCACGTGTCGCCCGCATTGCGACGGGGTTTGGCTGCCGCGCGATTTATCACGATATTCGCACGATCGATTCGCCGCCTGCGGGCGCGAGGTGCGTCGATGCCGAGACGCTCTGGCGTGAGAGCGACATTGTCTCGCTGCATGTTCCGCTGACGCGCGAAACGCGCGGCCTGGCCGATGCAGCACGAATCGCGACGATGCGGCGCGGGGCGCTGTTGATCAATACCTGTCGCGGCAGCGTGGTGCGCACCGACGCGCTCCTGGCCGCGCTCGCATCAGGGCAACTCGGCGGGGCCGGGCTCGATGTTGTCGATCCCGAGCCGTTGCCGGTCGGGCATCCGCTTTTCTCGATGGCGAATTGCTTGCTGACGCCACACATCGCGGCACGGACGCACGCGGGTCTGCGACGGATGAACGCGGTGGTGGATGACGTGCTGGCGGCTCTGCGCCGCGAATTGAAGACGGGCTAAACACAGAGGCGCAGACGGCACAGAGAAGAGGGCGCAGGGCCGGGGGCGCGCGCTGGGGGACCGGTCTCCGACCGGTCTTTCTTCAATTGCCCACGCGCTCGGCGATCGCGTTGACCAACAAATGATTGCGGGAAGCGCCGATCGGATTGATCGGCGCTTCCCGCAATATTGTTCAACCGAAAATCCGACCGAATACGGTTACGTGTTCTCCGTCTCGCGTTCGATGCGCTTCTTGTCCGGGTCGTGGCGTTCGGCGATCTGCACGCGTTCCTTCACCTGACCATCCGCTGGATCGATGTAGGTCAGGATGATCGACTCGCGCTCGTCCACGCGGAACGAGTTGCCCTTGGCGGGCGTGCGGACTTTGGCCATCGCCGTGCGGATGTCGACGACGATTGCGCCGGTCGAGAAGTCGATGTCGGTCTTCTTCTTCTTCTGGTTCTCATCGACCTCGCCGACGTCCATTCCGACCACACCGCCGATGCGATCGCCGGAGCCGACTTCGAACTTCTTTTCGACCCACTTGCCCTTGTGCCGCGCCCAGACTTCGACGCTGGCCTTACCTTCTCCAGCGCGACCGGCGGACACGAAGAAGTGTCGCAGCGGACGGACGGTGATATCGTCGCTGATCGGCGACCAGTCGCCGGCGATGATCGCGCTGCGTGCCTCCTGCGGGTTTTGCAGTGCCTTCATGTCGCCGACATAGCGATTCCACAGCCGCACGCGCGTGCGATATTGATACGTCTTGCCCGGCTCGACGCTGTCATCATGAAACCAGACAGCGGTTTCCTTCTTGCCTTCGGGGTTGGTGATCAGCGTGATCTTCGGCACGTCGGGATCGGCCTGGCCGCGACCGCCGCCGCGCGGGCCGCCGCCGAATCGACCGCCGGTACCGGTGACGCCCGGCGCACCCTCGCCCGACGCCGCTTCGAGCTTCTTCATCGCGTCGGCGACAATTGCCTCAGCTTGGTTCTGCTGCTGCTGCGTGGCTTCCGTGTTTTCCTTGACGTTGTTCGCAAGGTCCATCGCGGCGTCATATTCTTTGGCCGCCATCATCTTGCGGGCCTCGTCGAGGTCCGACTTGGCCTGTTTGCGGGCCTCTTCCTTGGCCGCCGGATCGTCGGCTTGCGGCACACGGCGACCGCCACCGCGCGGGCCGCCGCGTCCCCGACCGCCGCCACCACCCGCCGCGACCGGACCCCCACCACCGCCCGTGCCCTGCTGCCGCACATTCGGCGGCGGCTCATCCTTCGGCGGCTTCGGAGGCGGACGCTTGACCACGTCCTCTTCCACCGCCGGCTCGTGCCCCGGCAGCGGCGGCGTGCTCCACTGCTCGCCATCCTTCACTTCAAAGAACGGTGGCTGCATCAGCCGCGCCTGCTCGGCCCGCACCTGCGCACGCATCGCGTTGAGCGCCTCGCGATTTTTCAGCACGCCCGCATCGTCGATCGCCGGCTCGGGAATCTCGACCTTGGGCATGGCCATTCCCGCAGCCACCGGCTTCCACTCCGACCACTGTCCGTCCGATTGCCGTTCGCGACGTTCGACATCCATGCCGACGAACTCGGCCTTTTGCAAATGGCTGCGATAGCGAGCCTTGGCCATCGCCTCGCGCTGCCCCGAAACATCGAAGTACGACGCGATCGTCACCCAAGAATCCTCGATCGGCGGCGGACCGGCGGCCTTTTCCGGTTCATCTCCCGTGCCACCCGGCGCCAATGCACCGCCGCGTCCGCCCGTACCGCGACCGGTGCCTGGTGCATTTGGCGACGCGGCCGCCGCCGTCAGTTCTGCTTGTTTGGGCACGATGCTGCTGCGCCCCTGCACAAATCGCGGCTGCGATGGGGCCAGCGGCCTGACCAGCGCGATGGGCCCGCCCGCGTCATCAGCCTCTTCCATACCCTTCACCGCGATGTCAGTGCCGAACGCCACCGTGCGGCGGACACTCTCGCTGACGGTCGCATCGGCGAAGATGCCGCGCGACAACGCGGCTTGCAACTTGTCGCTGAACTTCTCGACCGGGGCCGAGTCGCCCGTCGCATTGCGCACCGCGACTTCAAGCCCTTTGGCCGAGTCGAGAATCTCGCCATGCAGCGCTGCCGGCACGACCTTCTTGCCGGCGAACTCGATCTGATAAGGACTACTGATCATGTACGCATAGAGCATGTAGAGCGTGAACACGCCGGCCAGGCCGAGGATCACTTTCTCAATGTGCTTTTCGAGCAATTGCAAATACTGTTGCATGATTGCCACTCCCGAATATCGCCCGGTCGCAACCGCGACGAGGCGCGAACCCAATTCATTTCAACCGCTCACATCGCGACGATGCACACAAACCTACGGCGCGGCCGGTGCAGCACCGCTCAGCGCCGTGCTCACCGCTTCCGGCTGCATTTCCTTGAACACGTCGCGGGCCATGTAGCATTCGAACGACAGCCGCGTGTAGACAACCGGGTCGGGACCATACAGATAGCCCTCGGCCTGCTCGTCTTTCTCACGCACCACTTGATCAAAACTGATGCCGACATTTTTGAAATAGTTCTGCTTGCAGATCGAATCGACCACGCGCATGAGCTGCCGCTGATCGACGATCAGTCCGATCTCGAAGCGCACCACGTCGAACGGATCGCCGCTGGTGCGGCCGGTGAACGAAAGCGGTGCGCTCTCGCCGCTCAGCGCGCCGAATTCGACCAGCGACGGCGGAAACGGGACGCGCTTGTCGGCCAGTTCATAGCCCAGGACGCGCACGCCGATCAGCCGCTTGACCGGCATGTGCTGCACGTTGGCATCGCCCGACGTTACTTTGCCCGCGGCTTCTTCGTTGATCGCCTTGATGCCGCGCACCACGTCCTGCTGAATCCAGAGCGACACCTGCGCATACCACATTTCGTCGGGTGTCGGCGCGGTGGGCGTATCGGGCGCGAGCGTTACGTGAAACGACCGCTCGGGGTCGTACCACATGCGCGTACTGCGCGCCTTGGCCACGCGAGCGCGAATGAGCGGGTTGTATTTGTCCTCGTCCGGTAGGCCGGGGATCGTGCTTGCGCCTGTTCCGCCACCCGTGCCGCCGCGACCCCCGCCGCGTGGTCCGCCGCCGAACGTGGGCGTCGTCACCGATTGGGCAGCGGCTGCGACCGCCGGATCGGGATCGCGTTCGTTCTTGACGCGATACTCTTCCTCGATGTTTTGCCGCTCTTCGTCAATCTCGGCCTGTGTCGGCGGCGTGGTCGCATCCAGCTCGACCGCCAGCTTCACGATCGCGCTGTGATAGGCGATGCGAAACTCGAACGGCGTCGAGTCGGCGGCGGGCTTGGGAAACACGCCCGCCATCAGCGGCTCGCGCTTGTTCACCTGCTTGGCGATATCAATCGTGGCGTTGTATTCCTTTTCAAACGCCAGACCGCGATCTTTTTCAGCCTTGATGACGGCTTCGTTTTTCGGCGCGCTACGCAACGATTGAATGCTGCTCGCGCCGGTCGCGGTCAGTTCCTTTTTCATCGCATCGACCACGGTGGTCGAGGACATGCCCATTACCGCCGCACCGATGAACCCCAGCGCCAGGGCGCCCGAGGCGAGCGAGATGGCGTGGGTCTTCAGGAAGTCGAGTATGAGTTTCATATTCATGTTTGTTCTCCTGTTGGTCCACGCGGGTTATGGATTCGCTGCCGGAGCCGGTGCCGATCCGTCGGCAGGCGGCGCGCTGCCATCGGCTGGCGCGTCGGCCTTCGGCGGAGCCGCACCGAGCTTAATCTTGAACGCCAGCGACAGGTGCCAATCGTCCTTGCGCTCTTCGCCGGTTACCGGATCGGGGTCGACGAGCAGCGGCCCCTCGGGAGCGTCGCCTGGACCGCCCGGCGTCGGCGAAAAGGACGTACCGCGCGTGTTTCGACCCGTCGGTGCGACCGCCGCCGTGGCCCGCTGCTCGAGTGACGGCGGGCGCAGGTTGCGCTTCGCCTGATCCGATGAGGCCTGATCCTGCTCAGGTACGTGGAATGCGAGCTTTACATCGCTGCCGAGCTTCTTGATCCGCTCAAAGAACTCGTTGGACACGAAGCCGATTGCTTCCGGTCGCGTCGCGCCATACGGAATGCGACAGTTGAGCTGCACCAGAAAGCCGGGTGCGCCGGCTTCGGCGGCACCTTCGGCCGGTGGGGCTTCTCCACCGCCGCCACCGCGACCGGTGCGCCCGATGCCGGTTCCCGTAACTCCGCCGCCCCCGCGCGGGCTGCCACCAAAGGCGGTCCCGCCGCCACCCGCGCCGCCGCCGCCATATTCGGTCGGCTGCATCGGATCGTCATTCGCGACCAGCGTGTCGATGTTCTTGTGGTACGTGATCTTCATGTTCTCGATCAGCACCTGCCTGCGCTGGTTGCGCGGGATGCGCTTGGCGGCCTCTTTGTACTTGGCAGCCGTATCCGCCGAGGTCAATTCCGTCGGACCTTCCGGAAGCGTCTGATTGATGAACGTGACAATCGAGGGGATCAGACCGGCGTCCTTCTGCAAGCCGAACAAGTCCTCGATCTTCTTTTGCTTCGTGCCGGAATCGCTCTGGGCTTCGCTGAACTGCTTCTGGAAACCCTGCGCGGTATCGACGATGCGCTTGGCCTGCGAGCCGAGGTCACGCCCACTCGCGAGCGCCTGCGCGTCGGTCATGCTGCGCAGGAACGGGAACCCCGCCGCCAGACCCAGACACGCCGCCGTCGCCACGAAGTAGTACTTCTTGCGCTTCCACATCTGCACCCGCGCCAATTCTGGCGGCAGCAGATTGGCCCCGATCGACGCCAGGCCGAGGCCCTGCAAGGCCAGGCCGTAAGCCGCACCGAGACTCAGCACGTTGTCGGCGAAGTTCGGTGCCTGCGCCTCGGCCGTCGGTGCCAGCTTGGTGAAAGTCTCCAGCTTCGACACGCCGCCGCCGATGGTTAGGTTGTTTTCGAGGTACTTCTGCAAGCCGGGCAGGCGGAACGCATTGCCGCTGACCAGCACGCTCTTGAGCTCGACATCGCGATGGGTCGAGCTATAGAAGCCCAGCGACCGCTGAATCTCGGCCACCACGTCGGCGAAGACCGGACGCATGGCCTGGAACACCTGCCGTGCATACTTGCTGTCGGCCGCGGTGCGCTTCAGGCTCTCGGCCTTCGAGAACGAGAGCTTGAACGCCTTCACCAGTGCATCGGTAAACGTATTGCCGCCGAGCGGGATGTTTCGCGTCCAGGCGCTATTGGCTTCGACGATGACCAGATCGGTCGTCTGCGCGCCGACGTCGACAATGATCGTCGCCTCGCGTTCGCCGACGATGCCCTGGCCGTCGAACTTGCAGAAGTTGTAGAGCGCGCCGGGGATCGACTGGATCGCGACCGGTGCCCCGCCCAGCTTGCTGAAATATTCGAGGTGCTTGCTGACCAGATCTTTCTTCATCGCAAAGATGCCGACCTCGACGTCGGGCGAATCCTTCGTCTGGAAGACCTGGTAATCCCAGACGACATCGTTGATGTCGAACGGGATCTGCTGCCCGGCTTCGAACTTCACGATTTCCGGGATCTTCTTCGGATCGACCGGCGGCAGCTTGCAGAAGCGGGCGAAAATCTGCTGACCCGGCACGCCGATGACGTACGGGTCTTTCTGCCACTCGTTGCGCGAGATGAATTTCTCAACCGCCGCCTTGATCAGCTCGTCAGGCTCGGCGTCCGGCTGAGAGAGAATTTTGGGATGCTCGATCAGGTCGAAGGCGACGAGTTCCACCATGCCATTTTCGGCGGCTCGCAGCTTAACTGCTTTGAGCGCGCACTGGCCGATCTCGATGCCCCAAACACCACCACGGGCTGCCATATGCAGTCCTCCTGCGCGAAACAGGGAATGGTCAGCGGCCCCGCAACCGCGCACGGCGCGGATGCAAAGACGCGGAATCTCTGGTTGTCGGCTGGTCAGGGGTTGCGATCGCCGTTGCCGCGGGCGATCGGCCGCGTGGAGTTACCACGTCAGCCATCTTTGGGGGGATGATGCCGTATGAGTGTTATGAGGGCAGGTCCGTCTAACTGGCCGACGAAGAAGCACTTCGTCTGGGCACCCCAATATTCAATTTTCAGTGATTACATCGGGTGGTTCGGTTGTGTTCCTTTCCACAAATCTGGGCAGGGCAGGCGAATCGCGTAGGGCGGGCATCGCCCACCATTCGCCGCGGCGCTCAATCGCCGTTTGCCATCAGTAACCATACCCTAAGACGCGACAGAGTCAAATTTGGTTCCCGACGGCGGGGAATAAGCGGGGATTGGGGATTAGGGATTAGGGATTAGGAATTGGCGGAAGCGCTCCCCAATCCCTAATCCCCAATCCCTACCCCTGCTATCCAAACCGACCCGTGATGTAATCCTGCGTCCGCTTATCCCGCGGGTTGGTGAAAATCTGGCTCGTCGGGCCATATTCGATCAAGTTGCCCAGGTACATGAACGCGGTGAAGTCGCTCACGCGGGCCGCCTGCTGCATGTTGTGCGTCACCAGCACCACCGTGAACTGCTTTTTCAGGCTGTCGATCAAATCTTCGATTCGACTCGTCGCGATCGGGTCGAGCGCCGAGCACGGCTCGTCCATCAGCAACACATCCGGCTGTACCGCGATCGCGCGGGCGATGCAGAGTCGCTGCTGCTGCCCGCCGGACAGGTTGAACGCCGACTGATGCAGCTTTTTCTCGACCTCGTCCCAAAGAGCCGCCGCCTTGAGCGAAGTTTCGACCAGTTCGCGCACGTTGCCGCGATAGCCGTTGATCTGCGCGCCCCAGGATACGTTCTTGAAGATCGTCTTGGGGAACGGATTCGGCTTCTGAAACACCATGCCGACTTTGCGCCGAAGCTCGACCGCATCACACGCCGAGCCATACACATCCATATCGTGATAAAGCAGCTTGCCGTCGACGTGTACGTTCGGCACAAAGTCGTTCATACGGTTCATCGCCCGCAGCAACGTCGATTTGCCGCAACCCGACGGGCCGATGAAGGCCGTCACCTTGCGCGGAGCAATCTTGAGCGAAACATTCTTAACCGCTTTGAAATCGCCATAGCTGATCGACACGTCGCGCAGGTCGAACACGGGCGGTTCGAGCGGCGCGGGCGGCTCGCCGTGCGGGGCGACGACGGGGGTCGGGTCGGTCATGGGCGGTCTCGATAGAGTCATCATGTTCGACTACCAGCGCCGGTGTCGCTGATGCCAGGCGCGGATGCCCACCGCGACGGCGTTCATCGTCAGCAACAATACCAGCAAAACCACGATCGACGCAGCCGCGACCACGCGCGACTCGGCTTCGGCCTTGGACGCATCGCTGTAAATCTGAATCGGCAGTGCGGCGAACCCGCTATTCAACGAATCGACGAACCACTGCCACACGCCGCCCGCCGTCCAGCCATACTCGGAAAAATTCTCGCCCGGCACAGTGCTGGTCATGGCGAACGCGCCGATCATCACCAGCGGGGCGGCCTCGCCGATGGCGCGCGAGAGCGCCAAAATCACGCCGGTCATGATGCCGGGCATCGCGGCGGGCAACACATGATGCCGCACCGTCTGCCAGCGCGTCGCGCCGAGCGCAAACGCGGCCTGGCGAATCGAATCGGGAACCGCCGAGAGCGCTTCGCGACTGGCGATGATGACCACCGGCAGGATGAGCAGACTGAGCGTGAGCGCGCCGGCCAGCACACTCTCGGGCATGTGAAACGTGCGAATGAACACGCTCAATCCGAGAATGCCGTACACGATCGACGGGACGCCGGCGAGATTGCTCAAGTTGAGTTGCACGAACCGCGTGAACCAGTTCTTGCGTGCGTATTCTTGGAGGTAGATCGCCGCGCCGACGCCGATCGGCACCGCCGTCGACGCGGTGAGCATCATCAGCCAAACGGTGCCCCAGATAGCGGGTCGCACGCCGCTGGTGGCGGGGTTGATCGTGCTCGGCTCGCTGGTGAGCAGCGTCCAATCGAGCCGCGGCCACGCCTCGCTCAGGATTCGCCCGAGCAGGACCAGCAACGTCACCACGCACAGCAGCGACGACAGCACGCACAACGCGAAAAAGATCGCTCCTACCAAACGCCGACGGGCGAGCGCCGGTCGAAATTCGCCGATCGCGAGTGTGCTCATTCGTACACCTCGCGGAAGTGGGCCATCACGCGGCGTGCGATCAGGTTGATTCCCAGCGTGATCAGAAACAGGCTCAGGCCGACGCCGAAGAGGGCTTGATAGCCGACAGAACCCTGTGCCTGATAGCCCTGCACGGCGCTGACGATGTAGCCGGTCATGGTTTGCACGGGCTGGCGTGGGTCGATTGTGAGGGTGGGACGCATGCCCGCGGCGATCGCGACGGCCATCGTCTCGCCGATCGCGCGTGACAGTGCCAGCAGCACGGCCGCGACGACGCCCGACAGCGCGCCCGGCAGCACGACCCGCGCGCTCACTTCGAACTTGGTCGCCGCCAGCGCATACGCACCCTCGCGCAGCGAACGCGGCACCGCGCGGAACGCATCATCGCAGAGCGACGAAATCATCGGCAGGATCATCAACCCGACGACGATCGCCGCACTTGCCGCGTTGAAAATCTCAACGTTCGGGATCAGCGGCTTGAGCAGCGCCGGCGTGACAAAAGTCAGCGCGAAATAGCCGTATACGACGCTCGGAATGCCCGCCAGAATTTCGAGCACCGGCTTGAGCACCTGCCGCACGCTTTCCGGTGCATACTCGCTTAGAAAAATCGCTGTGCCAACGCCGATGGGCAGCGCGAACAGCAATGCACCGAGTGCGACGATCGTCGTGCCCGCGACCAGCGGCAGGATGCCCACACGCGGTGGTTGCAGTGCCGGTTCCCAGGTTGTGCCGGTGAAGAATTCGCCCAGGTTGATTTGTGTGAAGAACGGCACGGATTCGGCGACGAGCACATAGATGATCGCGACGGTCGTGATCACCGAGAGCAGCGCGCAGATCAGCAGGAATCCGTGGATCCCCGCCTCTCTCGCCGTTCGCATCGCATGTCGCACACGCACGAGTACACGCCTTCCACTCTCGATCATCCCGGCTGCGCTACGGGGTGGAGCCGGGCATTCTGCCCGCCAGCCGCCGCGATCAGGGCTTCTTCAGATACAACTCCGAAAGCGGCTTAGAGTCCATGCCCGGCTCGCTGTAGACCGTGCCCGTCACCGGCTTCTCAAATCGCGCGCGCGTCGCCTGATACAGTTCGTCGGTCAGCGCGACGCTGCTGACTTTCTCGTGCTCGACGATCTTGCGCACGTTTTTGACGAAGAACTCAATGAACGCGCGCACCTCGGCTCGTTCGAGGCTCTGCTTGCGCACGTAGAGGAACAGCGGGCGGGCGAGCGGATACTCGCCGGAGCGAATCGTGTCAGGCGTGGGCACGACTGCTTTACCGTCGCCGCGATCAATGCCGAGCTCGCGCAGCACCGTTTTATTTTCTTCGTAATAGGCGAATCCGAAGTACCCCAGCGCGCCGGCCTCGTTCGAGACGCCATGCACGAGCGTTTGATCCTGCTCGCTGGACACCATGTCGCGCCGCTGCTCCTTGGCCTTGCCCACCACCTTCTCGGTGAACACGTCAAACGTGCCGCTCTGCAAACCGGGGCCGTAGAGTTTCAGCGGTACGTCGGGAAATCCGGCACGTACGTCCTTCCAATTGTTGACGGTGCTGCCGGGCTCCCAGATTTTCTTGAGCTCGGCCAGCGTCAGCGACTTGGCGAAGTCGTTCTTCGGGCTGATCACCAGCGCGATGCCGTCCAGAGCGACCGGCAACTCGACGAACTCGATGCCGTCCTTGGTCGCCTTCTCGGCTTCCTGACGGGCGATCGGGCGCGACGCTTTGCAGATGTCAATCTGTTGTGCCGAAACGTCGGTCAGCAACTTGCCGAAACCGCTGCTCGTTCCCGACGTGCGGACATTCAGCTTCACTTCGCGGTTCTCGGCTTTGAACAGCTCAGCCGCGACTTCGAGCATCGGGCCCAGCGTGCTGGACCCGTCGATAACCACCTCGGCGGCCTTTCGGGCGGTCGGCTTGGCCGGCTGGCTACCGGTTCCGCCGGTTGGGGCGGGGCCGCAACCCGAGTTCAGGGTCGTCGCCAACGCTACCGCCAGCGCGCCAATCCAGACCAAGCTTGTTCGTGTGTTTCTCATTCAACCTCTTGCTTTTCCGCGTGTTCGGTGAGGTCTGGGAGGGTACGGGCCAAATGTGAAGATTGCGCAAAGACCAGCTCGGTAGTGTGTTTGCGCGGGGGTGGTGCCGGCCCCTTCGTTGTCGCCCAACCGCGCCCCGGATAAGCTGGCCCAATGCCGACCATCTGCTTCGCCTCGAACGAAATCCATCCCACCACGCCCGGCGGTTGCGGAGTACTCATTTACAACGCCGCCGCCATGCTGCTCGAACGCGGCTACCGCGTCGTTTTCCTGCTCGACCTGCCGCCGGCTGACATGCTCGCCTTCCGTGATCGCGATCGGCTCAAACTCCCGCACGCCGACCGTTGCGTCGCCTATTGCGTCGAAGACCTGCTCGCCGATTGCCCATTCAAGGCAGAAGAGTTCGTCGATCAGCCGCAGTGGGTCAGCCTGCGCTACGCCTTCGCGTGGGAAGCCCTCGCGCAGCGCGAGTCGATCGACTACGTCGAATTTTTCGATTACTTCGGCCCGGCGTTTTACACGCTCAGCCGCACGCTTTATGCCGACACGCCGCCGCCCGCCGTACTCAGCGTGCGCCTGCACAGCCCGCTCGAATTGATCGATCGCATGGGCGCGACGACCGAGATCAGCCGTTTTCGCTATCGCCAATGGGCGTTCGAGCGCGGCTCGCTGCGTCTGGCCGAGTCCGTGCTGACACCGACACGGACGTTTTTCGACGCGAGCTTCGGCGATTACAAGCTCGACCCGCGCAAAGTCGTGGTGTCGCAGCCGCCTAAGCGACCGCTGCCGCAAGTGTCGCGTCGCCCACCCGCGACCGGAAATTTTCGCTTGATGTTCCTCGGGCGGCTGTTTCATCTGAAGGGTGTCGATCAATTCGTTCACGCGGCGGTCATGTTGCTCCGCGAACGGCCCGATTTGTGCTGCACGTTCGACCTGATCGGCTACGACAGCAACGCCAGCCCGTATGGCGGCAAGTACGCCGACTTTCTGCGTGCGTCGATTCCGCCCGCGCTGCGTGGTCGCTTCGAATTTCTCGGCCACCAATCGCACGCGCAAATCGCCGATCGACTGAACGACACGCTGTTCGCGGTGTTCCCGACGCGCATCGAATCGTTTTGCTATGCCCTGCACGAAGTCTACGACGCGGGCGTGCCGGTCATCGCCAACCGCTTGCCGGCGTTTCGCGATTTCTTCGAGCACGAACGCAATGTGCTCTATTACGACGGGACGACGCACGCATTGCTCTCGCAGATGCGGCGCATGATCGACGACGCGCCGCTGCGCGAGCGACTCTGCAAGCCGGTCGCGGTGGGGCAGCAGCCGCTCGGCGAGATGTACGACCAGCCGCGAGCCGGCGTGCGCGTTTTTGATCCTTCGCCCAAGCACATGCCGATTCGTCCGCTGCTCGTGTTGCTGGCCGATGGCGATGCATGCGAAACGGACGCGACGCTCGCCGCCCTGCGCGCGCAGTCGCTCGGCGAATTTGATCTCGCCATCCTCTCGCCCGCGACCGCCGCCGACGCCGAGTCGATGCCGCTGCTCGGCAAAGCGTGGCGAATCACCGATTCCGCCGGAGGGCCGCTCAGCACAACCGAACTGCTCACCGGCGACGCACTCGCACTGCTTCGCGGCGGCGATGTGCCGCAGCCGCACTGGCTCGCGACGTGCGTGCGAGCGCTGCAGCGGCGCGACGATCTCGCGTTTGCGGGCACTTGGTCGCGCGTGGGCCCGACGCTTCGCCCGTCATTGCTGGATGTCACGCCGGAACTTTGGCCGTTCGAATGCGGTGCGGCCCTCACGCGCTGCCTGATTCGCACGCAGGCGGGCGAGCCGCTGGCCGACTTGTTCGACACAAATCTCGGCGGCCTGGCGGAGATCGGCGTGGTGTGGGATGCGATCGCCCGCTGGGGCATCGGGCGATTGTCGCCCGAGGTCGCGCTCACGCTCTCGCTGCGCGATCAGGCGTTTTTACCGGCGAATCCGAACGCGCTGATGAACCTTGTGACGAGTCGCGGGGCGATCTTCGCCGATCGCTTGGCGCTCTGGAGCGGCATTCGCCACGCCGAAATCGCCGCCGATCATACGCAGGGTGCGCGGTCTCTCGCTGAGCAGGTGACCAATCCGGCGTTTCAGGTCGAGGTGGCGAATCGACTGAACGGCACGACGCTGGCCAAGCTCGCGGCCCGCAAACTCGCACGAAAGCTCGGCATGCGGCGACGCGATCCGCTTTGAACTGCGCCGTTGCTTTAGACCGTCTTCAATTCTTCTGCGGCAACGTGTCCACGTCGACGCCGTCCTTCTTCTTGCCCGGCCCCGTGCGGCCTTCGAGTTTGCGATGTTCCTCGATGCCTTCCGGCTCGGGGAAGGCCGAGTTCATGTCGAATTCCACCGCTTTGCACTCGGCCGAGAGCAACTCGTACAAGTCGTCGTAAACGGCATAGCGGAGATAGCTCGGCAAGTATTGCCACATGCGGGCCTTGCGGGCTGTGACGGCGGGCGTGCGCGGCGGGACACGGAACATCTCGCGCACCACGTCGGCCTGCATGTCGGAAACTGACGGCAGGCGATTCTTGATCAGCCCGCCCTTGGTCGGGTCGGAGTTGTAGTTGGTGTGCAACTCGGTCGCGGTTCGCACGAGCGCGTTGTATTGCGCAAGATTGCCGTCGGCGAGCTGGTCAAACGCCGACGACATCAAGCCGAAAATGCCGACACGCACGTCGCGCCCCGAGTCGAGTCCTTCGCGGAATGACGCGAGCACATAGTCCTTGAGCGGCACCATCATCGCCTCATTCGCGGTGCCCTCGCTGGTCAAGCCGTAATTCTCGCGCATGTACTCGTAATAGTGGGCCGCCTCGCGCTCGCGACCGGCGAGATAGAGCATCCGAATCGACTCGGTCAAAAAGTTCACATGCCCCGAGCGGAACGTCTCGCCCACGCCGGTGTTCGTCGGGTCGGGGTCGATGTCCTTGCCATAGGTCATATACGCCTGGTGCATCGGCTCAATGAAATTCAGATCGGGCTGAAAATCGTAGTAGGCGTTGTTCACGTCGGTGGTGTACGGCTCAAAGATGATGCGGTTGCGCAGATAGAGATTTCGCAGGCTGAAGAAAATCAGCCGGGCCGTGTTGGTCTTGTCGTTTTTGAAGCTGCTAATGGTTTCATTGCCGGCGATCAGGCCCTCATTCACCCAATATAGGCTGTGCGCATCGACGCTGCGCCAATCCATCGGGCCGAACACCGAAATCAGGTTGGCCATGCGGTCCGGCTGCAGCTTGTAAACCTCGCGCAGCACCTTCTTTTGCAGGAAGTAGACCAGTGCGCTGCCCGCCGGGTTGCCCGCACGCACGCCAAGAATTTCGTCGATCGGCTTGATCAGCGCCCGCTTGGGATCTTCCTGCTGCTTGGCCAGCACGCGTTCGAGTAGACCCGCCGGCTCGGTGAGCACGCGATAGGGATAAAAGAACGTCAGCGCCAGGCCTTCCTGGCTCCAGTAGGCGTCCTCGGTCAGTGTTTCGTCGCCGACCGAAATTTCGAGATCACGCAGCTTGCGCACCATCTCGCGCGTCTCGGGGTGCGCGACATAGAGCGCGGCGAGTGAATCGGGTGCCCGCGCGATCTGCATCATCGATTCGTAAAACGCCTTGCGCACGACGTCGCTGGGCAACGGTTCGTCGTCGGTGACGGTCGCCACGTCGGTCGGGCGCAGGTCGATCGTGTTGATATCGACCTGCACGGTTTTCTGTTCGCCATCGGCGAGGCTCTGCTGGGCGGCCTTTTTCGCGTCGCGCTTTTTGCGCTCGTTTTCAGACGCCAGCGAGAGGGCGTCGACTTCGCTGCCGATGCCAGCCTCCAGGCGTTCGAACGGCTTGGTCGGGCGATAGTCGCCGAGCGGATCGGGCGGCGGGCCCAGCAGCAGGTGCATGCGCCACGCCCAGAAGCGCTTGTACGTCATGTGATATTCGTCAACGCTCTCGCTCATCTTGTTGACGAAGATCCACGCGAGCTGGCGATGCAAATTCACCGAACGCGGGTTGTATTTCAGCCCCTCATCGCGGATGAGTTTCGCCCCGTTGTAGACCCAGTTCCAGCGCTCCTCGGCGGTGTACGTCGTGACCGAGATGTTCCACGCCATGTTCCACGCGAGAAACTCCCAGACCGAGACGAATCGCGGCTGGAGCTTGGAAATCCAACTCGATAGCTGCATGGCGTCATAGAATTTGCCCTGCATCTTGTATTGTTCGAGCCGGATGAACGCGATGTTGGTCAAGAGGCCGCGAAAGCTGCCGAGTGCCTGAATGGCGAAAGCGTATTCGGGCGGGGCGCTGGCCTGAATGTCGGCGCTGCCGATCGAGGTGAGTTCCTTGCGGCTGGCGTTGATCCGCGGCGTGAATTGAAACGCCGCAAGCAGACAGCCGACGAACGCGACGATTCCCAGCGATTGAACGAGTCTTGGATTCATCGTCGCCTCTGCGTCGCGATCACCATCGCGACGAAAATCGTCTGCCACGCACGATTCGACAAATCGCCCGCCACGCGCGGGGGAGCATCGGCCTCCGGCCCGTGCGAAATTTCTTATGCACCGGCCGGAGGCCGATGCCCCCCCGCTACACCTGCACCTGGGCCACTTCGCGCGAGCGGAAAATCAGCCAGCCCGGCACCAGTAGCAGGAACACGCCGTACAAGAGTGTATGAGAGAGCGCGGTCGAGAGCAGATTCGAGGTGATCGCCTCGCCCTCGATGAGCTGTCCCACGCCGTCATATTTCACGAAGTCGGGCACGATTGTCTTGAGCAACGGAACCAGCAACGCGCGCACGAGCGGGCCCGCGACGCCGTAGGGATCGATCTTGGCATTGCCCTGGCCGGCTTCGAGATTCGCACCCATCGAGTCGAGCCACCACGGCACGCCAATGCAGAACAGATAGATGCTGAGCACGCAGAAGCAGCCGACCGGGAACGAGACAAACGTGGTGAAAAACACGCCGAGCGCACTGAGAAAGGCGAGCCGCGCGAGCACGAGGATCAGCGCCTTGACATAGTTGGCCTCAAAGCTGCCGACCTTATAGAGCACCTTCAGCGAGCCTTCGCCCTCGAAGTGGATCGTCGTGCGATTGGGCGGCGGCGGCGAGACGACGCCGACATAGGCCGTGCCGTCCTTGAAAATGCCCGATCCGAGCAGAAATTGGTGCTCTTCGCCGGTTCGTTGCGTCGTCGGCAGTTCGTATCGCACCTCGCGCGTCGACGGGTCGAGCACGAGCCACAGGATCGGCACGCTTTCGTCCTGCGTCAGCGGCGAGCCGCGAGCCTTGAAGCGCAACTGAAATACGGTGTCAGCAGTTTCCGGCGCGGTCAGATTGTCGAACTGATACACGCGATAATCGCCCGGCTGCACGGCCCGCCACTGTTCGAGCAGCTCGGCCCGCTTGCGCGCGACGGCGACTTCTTTGCCCTCGATGAACCCCGCGCCCTGTTGCTCGGCCTCTTCGATCTGCTTGCGGGCTTCGGGTTCGAGGTCGGGTTTCGTCGGCTCGGCGGCGACGCGCGCTGTCCAGACCGTGTCGCGCAGCTTGCGTGCGTCGCGATCAAACGTGCCCTCGACGCCGCGGGTCTTGATAAACACCGCAAAGCTGTAAATCGTCAGGCCGCCGAGGACAACCATGAGCAGGTTCAGCCCGTTCACGCCCAGCCACTTGCCCAGCAGAATCTGAAAGCGCGTCACCGGCTTGGTCACGACCATTTGTAGCGAGCGGGTTTTCATCTCGTTCGACAACGTCGCGCACGAAAGGAAAACGGTCGCGAGCCCCATGAACAAGCTGAGCGCGCCGAGCGAGTATGACAAGAACGTCTGCAATCGCCCCGAAAGCGTCTCATCGCCGCGCATCGCGAACGGCAAGCGCAGTAGCGCGAATATGAGCACAAACAGGAAGACCAGGACGATCCGCATGCGGATGCCTTCCCAGAACGCGAGCTTGGCGATCGCCCATACCTGCTTCATCAGCGATCCTTCGCTCCGCCGGTGAGGTCATCGAGCAGCGAGCGGTCGACCTGCTGTGTCGGCTGCTGGGTTTTGGTGTCGGTTGCAGATGGCGATGCGGTCGCGCCCGTGACGAGAGCGTCGAGCAGCTTTTTGTCTTCGCGCGGGCGCGACGGCTCGGCCGCGACCGATTCGGCGGTCGGACCTTCGATCTTGATCAGTTGGTCGAGCACCTCGCGCGTGGTCTGCTGCTCGCCGAGGAAGCCGGCGATCGCGCCGCCCGCGCCCGCGCCGCCGGTCTCCACCTTTTGTGCGTGGGCCTGTTCGACGATGCGCAGGAACAGCGATTCAAGCCGATCGCGCGGCGTGGTCACCGCGAGTTGCTTGCCTTCGCGCTGCTCGATGATGCGGCGAATCTCGGCCAGAGTCGCGTCCGAGATTTTCGGCACGGTCATCTGCGTTTCGTCGCGGCGCTCGAGCACTTCGTCCATCGTTCCCTGCACCTGCACCTTGCCGCCATAGAGGATCGTCACGCGGTTGCAGACTTCCTCAACGTCGGAAAGCAGATGGCTCGACAGCAGAATCGTCTTTTTCATTTCCTGACCAATGCGCACGATCAGGTCTTTCACGAGTTTCGAACCGATCGGGTCGAGGCCGCTTGTCGGCTCATCGAGGATCAGCAAATCCGGATCGTTGATGAGCGCCTGGGCGAGTCCGATGCGGCGCTGCATGCCCTTTGAATATTCGCCGACGGGGCGGCGCGCAGCCGATTTCAGGCCGACCATTTCGAGCAGTTCTTCCGTGCGCCGTCTCCGCTCGCTGCGCGACAACTCGAACAGCGTGCCGTAGTAGTCGAGCGTTTCACGCGCGTTCAGGAATCGATACAGATACGACTCTTCGGGCAAATAGCCGATGCGTTTCTTGATCGCGACATCATCCGGCGGGCGATCGAATACGGCGATGCGGCCGCGCGAGGGGTGCAGCAGGCCGAGGATCATTTTGATTGTGGTGCTCTTGCCCGAGCCATTGGGGCCGAGCAGCCCGAAAATCTCGCCGCGATGGACGTCGAGATCGAGATCGGCGACGGCTTTGACTCGCGCCCGATGCCAGAAGTCGCGAAATACCTTGGTCAGGCCGACTACTTTGATGACTGTCTCTGCGCTCACAAGAGCCTCGCGATTCGTGTGCAGCAGCCGCCCTCGGCTGCTCTCTTCGATCTGGAACGCCGTTGCCTCGCTCGCGCTTCGGGCTCGGATTCGCTCGCTTCGCTCGCTAGCGATTCGCGTTCGGAACCGGGTCCGTTCATCTGAACTCGATACTCGCTACTCGATCCTCTTCACTCCGCCGCGGCTTACCCCACTCGCTCGCGCTCGGGGTTCGGAAAGCAACCCGCTCGCTTGCGCTCGCGGCACTCGCGTACGCGCCGCGTTCGGAACCGGGTGCCTCTTCTCAACTCGCTACTCGCTACTCGCTACTCGGCACCTATTGCGGATTGAACCTCTCCCGATACCGCCGCTCGTCTTCTTCCAAGACGCGCTGCGGGTCACGATTGGTCTGAATTCGCACTTCGTCCGTGTTCGGCACAAAGAAAATCTCGTTATCGCGGCTGGTCAAAATCGCCTCGCGCATCCGCACCCAAAGCCGCGTAGTTGTGAGCTGCGGGAATCGCTTGTACGCCGCGAGGTAGTTGACGAACTCTTCATACTCGCGGCGGAGCGTTTCGCGCATGTTGTTCGCGTTGGTCTCGGCCTGACGCAAGCGGGCCGCAACTTCGCCGTCGGCGTCGTCCAGCTTGCGGTCGATTTCGGCCCGCAGCTCGGCCAGCTTCTCTTCGGCCGCATTCGCGCTCTGGGCCGCGCCATAGGCCTCGATCGCGGCCAGCAGCGGCTCGACCTTGGCCGGCGTGCCGGCAGTCTTGCCCAGCGTTTGTGCCCGCTCCTTCATCGCGTCGTTTTTCGATTGCTCGCTCTGGTTCGCGGCGTTTTGGGCGGCGCTGAAGGCCTGATTCACGAGGCCGGGGAAAACCGTATCGGCAATCATTTTGTCAATGACGATGCCGGTGCCCAGACGGGTCAGATCTTGCTGCAATCGCGCTCGCACCAGCGTGGTGAAATCGTCGGAATTCTGGCTGATATTGAAGCGCGTGACGTTCACGCCTTCGATGCCGGCAACAACGCGCGTGATCGCCGCTTCGGCCATGCGTTTGACGAGCCGCTCGGCGGCCGCTTTCGACTCGCCGACGTTGCGGACGAAATCTTCGCCGTTATCGATGCGATATTCGACGGTCCACAGGCCGAACGACAGATTCCGATCGCCGGACATCATCGTGTTATGCACGCCGGGCGTGAGCTTGTCGAGCTGCGGCACTTCGGCGGGGCTGAGTTGGTTGCCGGCATTTTTCGGATCGCGGGCAAAGCAGAAGCTGTCGATTTCGACTTTTTGCGTCGTGCCGGGAATGCGAATTTTCTGGTCAAACGGATCGGGCAGCGACGGGTGTACGCCGGGGCCGAAGACGGGTTTGCCCGAGAATGGCGAACCCTGATCGGTGTTGACCCGCAGCACGCCGAAGCGGGCGACGAGGCCCTGCTCGCCCGTGTTCACCTGGAACCAGCCGCTCAGGAAGTAGGCGACAACGAGCACGACCATAATGACGCGCAGGACGTTGAAGCCGCTCTGTAACGCCTGGCTGAGCGATTCCTGAGCCGGGTCTGAAAAGTGAATCGGCCCCTGAGTCGGCTCGGGGTGATAGTGCCCCGCGTGATCATGGTCGTGATCGTGGCCGTGATGATCGTGCGAATGGTTCGCCATATCGAATAACACCCTGCGCCCGACGGCGCGTGTTTGGTCGCGTTGCGTTTACTGACTCTGCTTCTCGTCGGACTTTTTCTTGTCGGCGGATGTCTTGCCCGGCGCGTACGGCGCGGCCATCGGCTCGGCCAGGTCGTGCGACGAATCGAGGAAGATCGTGGTCTTGTTCTTGAGCGCCGCCTGAATCGCTTCGAGCTGACGCAGCCAGATGAAAAAGTCCGAATCGTCGGTCTGAATCTGGGCGAAGATGCGCTCGCTGGCCCGCACGCCGGCCGATTCGATCTCTTTGGCTCGCCGATCGGCGAATTGCAGAATTTGCTCACGAGCGGCGCGGGCCCGGCTGCGAATCGTCTCGGCCGTGCTCTTGCCCTCTTCGGTATAGCGGGCGGCGAGCGCGGCACGCTCGGCACCCATCGCGGCCTGAATCTGCTGCGTGGCTTCTTCGGGGACGGTGTTGCGGCGCACGCGCACCTCTTCGAGCTTGATCCCATAGTCGGCCAGCAGGCCCGGAGCGGCGGCGGCGGCGATTTCCGTTTCAATCTTGTCGCGCGCCGCGGTCACGACCTCGGCATCGAGATTGAATAGCTCGGTCATGTTGTGCCGACCGAGCACCGTGTTGCGCGCCTCGTTCAGGCGGGCGCGAATCTTGTCCTCCGCCTCCGCCTCGCTCGGCACGCGGACGTGATAGACCATCGGATCCTGAATCCGCCACAGCCCGAACAGGCCGACGATCAGGATTTGTCCATCCTGCGTCTTCAATTCGGTCTCCGGCGTGTCGAGCACGCGCAGCCGACGGTCGTACGGCTTCACCGTCTCGATCGGCCACGGCAACTTCCAGCCGAAGCCGGGAGTTTGGATGACCTCTTCGGCCTTGCCGAAGCGGATGCGCACCGCCGTTTCGTTGAAGCGCACCTGATAGCTGACCCAGTAGAGCACCAGCACCAGTGCCAGTCCGGCACCCGTTGTGATCGCCGCAATCGGCAAGCGTCTCATCGCGTATCCTCTATCCGTTCATTTCGAACTATCGAATCTTCGTTCGTCTCGCACGCGGCGATCCGTCGATCGTCGTCGCATGCGCCAGTCAAACCGTTTCAGCCGTACTCGCGTCAAATGTCCGCGAGCATTACTCCGACGCGCGGGTGGGCAAGTTGGTCAGATCGGGCCGAGCCTGTTCCTGAGCATCGAGCCAGACCTGAATCTTGCGATCGCCGGGCTCGAACGCGAGGAAGTATTTCCGCGCGTTACGCATTCCCTGGACCAGCGTTTCCAGGTATTTGCGCGCCTTGTAGACCTTTGGATTGGCCGCATAGGCGTAGCGTTCGTTCTGCACGCGGGCCAATTCTCCCGCCGCTCGCATTTCGAGTTCCCAGCGACGTGCCTGGGCCTCGGCGAGTTTCACGGCGGTCTCGCCGCCGATGCCGCTCAGATGCTTTTCGATGTCGCGATTCCAGAAATCGATCGCGACCCGGCCCGATGTCACTGCGATGTAGTCGTCGATCGCGGCTCCGCTCAGGTGCTTGCCGATCTCGTCGCGGATTGGTCGCAGTGCGGCATCGAGCGCCGCGGTTGCGGTCTTCTGCCGCTCGCGAACCTGCTCGAGCTGCTTGTCGTTTTCGCGCATCACCGAAACGGCGCGGCCGATGCCGAGTTCGAATTCCTCGTGCAGGCGCTCGTTTTCGACCGTCGCCAGTTCGAGCGCACGGTCGGCTTCGAGTTTGGATTCGAATTGCGCGCCGAGCGCGTCGAGCTTCTGTCGCAGCGAGTCGGGCACCTTTTTGATCGATTCGCCCAGCGACTGCTCGGCCCGCGAACGACGCACCTCGGCTTCGTGAACGCCCTGAATCGCACCCGATAAAGCCAGCGCTCGCTGCTTGTTGCCGACGACCTGCGAGAGGAACTTGTCCTCTTCGAGGCGCGCTTTGCGAATCTCGGCTACGCGCTCCTGCTGCCCGGTGACCACGCCGCGGAACGCGAGCGCGACCGATTTTTCCGGATGAACGTTGAGCAGACCGACGTCGACGACCTCGATACCGAGCTTCAGCGCCGTCGCCCGGCGGTTGAGCGCATCACGCAGTAGATCGCCCATTTTCTGACGCATCGGCCCCATCAGCGAATCGACGTTCGTGTTCGACGCGACGCGTGTGACCTCTTCCCACGCGACGTTGCGAATGATCAGGCTCGGGTCTTCCGCGTGTTGCGTATACTCGGCCAGCTTGGTGGCGATGATGCGGTACTGCACGAACACTTCGAGGCGAATCAGATGGACTGCCGTGCGCTTGGAAGTCAGCTCGCCCGCGTCCGTGGCTTGCGTCGCCGGGGCGCTGCTCGGCACGTCGCCGCTGGTCGGCACGACCACGAAGTTGAAATGCTCGCGGCCAGAGTGCTTGGCGTCGGTCCACAGCTCGATTTCGACTTTGTCGTGCGACTTGTCGTCGTCGTGCTTGTCCTTGATCGGTTGATCGCCGACCTTGTAGCCGATGGAGAACTGCTTGATCTCGCCGGTCGCGAATTTCTCGGCAATCTCGAACGGGGCCGGATACTTGAAATGCACGCCGGGGCCAAGCGGGGCGTCGGCATTGAGTTGACGCCCGAAACGCTCGATGATCGCGTGCTCATGCGGGAAGACAATCACGACGCACGACAACGCCCAGACCGCTAGCGCCCCCGCACCAATCAGCGGAAGAATCGTGCGCTGCAACAGTTGATAGAACCACGTTTGCGAAACCTGAAAGCCGAACTGATAGTTGATCGCCTCGGCCACGCTGCGCGTCAGGCCGGTCGGTTCGCTGATCAGTCCGAGCAGGCGGCTGTCAAACGCGGCCCGCGGCTCGGTGCCGGGCGTCTTCGGGCGATAGATGTCGAGCAGAAAATTGAAAACCGCTTCGATGCCCAGCAGCACCATGAGCAGCAGAATGCCCAGCGCGACATACTTTTCCGGCTCGGGATTGCCCTGATACAGACGAATCCCGAAGCTAATCACCATCGCCAGCGCCGCAAGCGTGCAGCCGAACATGTATGAGCCGCCGGCCCGCAGCGCCTGCCACTCGCGCACGCGACCAAGCCCCGTCGCATAGCGGCTGCAAAAGAACAGCAGCAGCGTGACGATCGAGAGAATGATCACGCCGATCTGGACATGCTCTGTGTCGCCGATCGGGTTTTCTTTCGACATGTCGATGACGCGGCGGATGTTGTTGAACATCCATGTGCCCATCGCGATCATGAACGCGGCGACAAACAGGCCGAAGCCGGGGATGAGGAAACGCTCCATCCACTCCAGACGCGCCTTGGCGACGGCGAAGCCGTAAACCCCGCCCGACTGCTCGCCAAACAGCGCTTCGCCGCCCTTGGTTTCGCGTTCGCGGCGGAGCTCTTCGAGATCGAGCTGCTCCATCGTCGTCAGTTCGCGCTGGCGGAACAGCAGCAGCAGCGCCAGCCAGATCGGAATGCCGGCGGTCAAAATCCAAAACAGTGCCGAGAGCCCGACCGATTTCATCAGTTGGGCCATCGTGACCACCGCGATGGCGGCCACGGTTTGCAAAATCAATCCGAAGAGCGCGGCCTTGCGGCTGCGCGCGTGGGTTGAAGAGTTCGTCAAGGCTCACCTCTCATCGGCAAGCGAATCGCCAATTCGCAGCGCGCCGCGCGAGCGATCGATTTCGCGCGACGCCGGGCATGAATCTGATTCGCGGCCGCCGCAAATCCCAAATATCGCGGCATCACGCTACTATTAGAAATCGAGGGCAGCGAATTTGCGTTGCGCCGCGCTCGCTTCATCAGACAGGATTGGTGTTCATGTTCGGAAAGCTCTACTCGATTTCGGCCAACACCTTTGCCGAGACGATTCGTCAGCCCATCTTCAACATTCTGACCTGGGTGGCGATCGGCTTGCTCGTTCTCAACCCGTCGCTCGCCGCGTTTTCGCTCGACTCGGGCAGCGACGTCAAGATTCTGAAGGACGTCGGCATGTCGACGATCCTGCTCTTTTGCCTGTTGACCAGTGCGTTCAGCGCGGTCGGCGTCATCACGCGCGAGATCGAGACCTTTACCGTCTTGACCGTCGTCAGCAAACCGGTGAGCCGCCCGACGTTCATCCTGGGCAAGTTCGTCGGCGTGTCGGTTGCGATGCTGGTGAGCTATTACCTGCTCGCACTCGTCTACCTGATGACGGTGCGTCACGGCGTAATGGAGACCACCGCCGACAAGTGGGATCTGCCTGTGCTGTCGCTGAGCGGCAGCGCGCTGCTGATCAGCGTGCTCGTCGCCGGCTTCGGCAATTTCAATTACGGATGGAATTTCGGCACAACGCTGCTGGGCATGATCATTCCGACCGGCAGCCTCGCGTTCACCGGCGTCATGTTCTTCGACAAGACGTTCAAGTTCCAATCGCCCTTCGAGAAATGGGACGCCACCGTGCAGGTGCTCTACGCCCTGATCCTCGGCTTTTTCGCGGTAATGATCCTGACCTCGTTCGCCGTCGCGTTCGCAACGCGACTGGGTCAGGTCATGACGCTGATGATGTGCTCGTTCGTCTTTATTCTCGGCCTGCTCAGCGATTACTACTTCGGCCAGCGCGTCAGCGAAGGGCCGCTGTACCAGTTCATGTACGCTCTGCTTCCGAACTTCCAGTTCTTCTGGGTGGGCGACGCGATCACGCAGGAGATTCCCGTTCCGTGGAGCCATGTGCAGCTCGTCGCGACTTACGCGGGGCTGTACATCCTGGGCGTGCTCGGCCTGGGCATAGCGATGTTCCAGACCCGCGAAGTCGGATAACCGACCCGCGGCGGGAACAACGACAGCCGAGATTGTCGAAACTCGATTCGTCACAAGAACTACCAACCCAGTTTGCAAACGACCCGCGCACTCATTGCCAACCGATTCGACCCGCCGCGCTCCGGCCCGTCGATCACGTCAGCCGACATCGGGGGTTTTGCGACCGCCTGAACCCCGAACCCCGAACCCTGAACCCGAACCCTTCGTTTTGCATTTTGCATTCAACTCACACAGCTTGCAGCGCCACGCGCCCTTCCGGCGTTGCGTCGGCCGTGCGCATCTGCGGCACATGCGACGCAATGTGCTCGCCGTAGCGGACGAGTCGCGCGCTGTTCATGACCACGATCGCCGACGAAACTGTGTGCAGCATCGCCGCCATGATCGGGCCGACGAGCTTGTTGATGATCAAAATCTCGCCGACCGTGATGAAGCAGATGCCGAAAATCAGGTTCTGGAAAATCACCTTGGTCGTCTCGCGCGACATGGCGATCAGGAACGGCAGTCGCCGCAGATCGCTGCTCATCAGCGCCACGCTGGCCGAATTCATGGCCACATCGCTGCCCGCCGCACCCATCGCAATGCCCAGGTTGCCCGCCGCGAGCGCCGGTGCGTCGTTCACGCCGTCGCCGACTACCGCGACGATGTGGCCCTTCTTTTTCAGGGCATCGACGAGCGCCAGCTTGTCCTGCGGCAGCACCTCGGCGGAAACATCGGAGCAGCCCATTTCCTTGGCCACGCGCCGCGCGACCGACCAGCGATCGCCGGTGACCATAATCAGGTCGCGAATGCCGAGTTCGCGCAGCTCGTCGAGGGCGGCTTTCGCCTCGGGACGCGTGCGGTCTTCGAGGCCGAGCCAGCCGATGACGCGATTGTCGCGCGCGACGTAAAGCGTGCTGACGCCTTCCGGCTCGCGAAATTTTTCATCCGCGATCGCGGACATATCAACGCCCGACTCACGCAGCCACGTCTCGCGCCCGATCAGTACCTGATGGCCGGCGAGATTGGCTTTGACGCCGCGCCCGGAAACTTCGCTGAATTCTGAGACTTCTTCGTATGCAATGCGCGCCTTGTTAGCGACAGCGACGATCGCGCGGGCCACCGGGTGCGTACTCAGACGCTCGACCGACGCGGCAGTTTTCAGCAGATCCGCCGGATCAACACCGTCCGCCGGCATCAGCCGCGTAACCGCGAGTTCGCCGGTGGTCAGCGTGCCGGTCTTATCGAACACCACCGCCGACAGCTTGCGTGCCCACTCAATATTGCCGACATCTTTGATGTATACGCCCAGACGAGCCGCCGCCGAAAGGGCCGCGACGATCGCCGTCGGCGTTGCCAAAATCAGCGCACACGGGCACGCGATCACCAGCATCGAAATCGCGATCTTCGCGTCTTTGGTCATGAAGAACACGACGCCGGTAAGCATCAGTGTGACCGGCGTATACCACGCCGCATATTGATCGATCAATCGCATCAGCGGAATCTTGGTCCGCTCGGCGTCGAGAATCAGATCTTGCACACGACCAAGCGTTGTATCGGCACCAGCCTTCGTCACACGCACCTGCAGCGCGCCGGTAACGTTGCTCGTACCGCCAAATACGTCCATCCCCTCGGCCTTTTCGACCGGCAAGGATTCGCCGGTGATGTTGGCCTGGTTGATGGTCGATTGACCTTTGACAATCACGCCGTCGGCGGGAATGTTGTCGCCAGGACGCACCAGCACGACATCGCCAGGCTTGAGATTGTGCGCCTCGACCTCTTCTTCGCCGCCGCCTTGCTTGATGCGGCGAGCCTTGGTCGGGGTCAGCCGCATGAGGCCGGCGATCGCCGCGCGAGCACCGAGAGCCGAGCGGGTTTCGATCAAATTTGAGAGCAGCAGGAAGAACGCGACAACCGCAGCCGTTTGGTATTCGGTGATGGCGAATGCCGCGAGGATCGCGACGGCGACCAGTTCATCCATATGCATATGGCCGGACCAGAGGCAGTGAACCGCGTGCCACCAAAGCGGAATGGCCAGCAGCAAGCCGCCGATCAGCGCCAACGAATCGCGATAGAACGCACCCTGATTACTCGTATAGCTGGACGCACCGTCGCTATACATCCACTCAACCACGAACGACGCCACGACCAGCACTCCGCCGAGCATTGTCGCGATGAGCCGATTGGTGGCTTTGCCTGTCTCGACTTGCAGAGCAAGCCGGTCCTGAGCCTGCGTCAGGCCGTGAGCGTGGTCATGGTGGGGGTGAGAATGTCCGTGATGGGCGTGGTCGTGCATCGTTTCACCGCCGAATTAGGCCCGTCAGAAGCGCTGCGGGTACAGGCTTCTAACATCGCCGAATTCGATTCTTAGTCGTTCCCAGACAAAGACTTGATTGCCGCAAGTCGCCCGGTGCTCGTCCACACAACTTCTCGATACGCCATACGGCGGTCGCCGCGGGCGAGTTCGAGAAAATGTGAAAAATCGTTTCGAGCCTCGGATTCGCAAAGTCTACCGCCCCCGCGCCAACAGGAGCACCGCGGCCCGCCGCAGTTCATTGTGGAGTAGCCGCCCTCGGCTGCTTTCTTCTCGTCGGCACGCAACCCCGCGCGCCGGGTGCCATGCCGACGACCGTTCGCGTCGGCATGCACTTCGAACGGCGCTCGGGTGGCATGCTCTGGCTGTACTCAGCCTGAGCATGCTTACGCGGAGTACCTCATAAGCATGCCACAAGCGTGACATCCCGACACTCGGGCACCCTGTCGACAACCGCTCGCGGCGGCATTGTCGGAATACCGCCGTATGACTACTTCTTCGCCCCACCCGCGGGCTTCGCACCACCAGCAGCCTTCGCCGCCGCCGGAGCCGCCGCGGTCGCCGCACCCTCGGCACCCGGTTCCTTCTTAGCCTTCTTGGCAGCCTTGATTTTGCGATTGCCGAGCTTTGGCAGGCCCAGCGCGCTCATGTCGGCCTTCCACAAGTCGTTTTTCTGCATGCCGTCGACGCGTTCCGCACGTGTGAGCACGTTGCGGTGACGCGAGAGGGCGGTCTTTCCACGTAGCGATCGATCCACGGACATTGCCGATCTCCCTGAAGATAGACCCATGAGAATACCAAGGTTGCCGCATTCCGCCAAGTCACGCTTTCGGCTAGTTTGCGGTGGCCCCCGGGGGGCGTGACACTTTCGACGGGCATGCGATACTCGCTCGTGCAACTTGCGTTCACAGCCGTGCTTCGCACCAACAGTGCAACCCAGGTACAGCCCAAGGCAACGCCTTGGGCTGATGTATCACGCCGGTGAAGCCCTGAAAGGGCGCTCCAATCGTGGCGTTTGGAGCGCCCTTTCAGGGCTTGATTCACGCGCAACTCATTTTCCCCGGGGCGTTGCGCGCGGACTGAAGCTGTTTCACCCCGCTTGCGGCAAAGAATTTGGCGCACAACCGCGTCCGTACGCGACCGCGCGCTGCGCGAAATCGGATTTCGCGCGCCGAATACGTCACGCACCGGTGCGCCCTCACGCCGACCCCTCTCTTGCTTCGCAACGCTGCGCGTCCGGAAATGCTAGCAACAACTATTATCTGTTCAAATCCGTGAAATCCGTGGCAATCTCTTTTCTTCTCTCTGTGCCCTCGGTGTCCTCTGTGGCTCACCATCCTACGTAGTACCTATGCTTCACGCATGAGACCCAACCCGACCCATCCCGCCCCACCACCACCCTCCGACATTCCGTGGCCTGGCGCGACACACGTCCGGCCTGATCACCGTCCCATAATTTGCCCAAATTCACGCAATCTACCGAAGATGGTCAACAAAATGTCGCGCCAGAACACCAACCTGGAATCTGGGAGCCGTCGCGCCGGCCGAGTTCATTCAACCCATCGCATCCGACCCGAACACGCAAAGCCGAACCCACTGACGCGTGCAGACGCGAGCCGCAGCCATGCATTGCTGTAGAATTCGC
This sequence comes from Phycisphaerae bacterium, assembly GCA_046155505.1. Lineage (GTDB taxonomy): Bacteria > Planctomycetota > Phycisphaerae > UBA1845 > Fen-1342 > JBJXFK01. The sequence continues at coordinate 646 of JBJXFK010000219.1, read as the reverse complement.
ACGCCGAGTTCGGCAACTCATTCGAAAGGACTTGTCTCATGTTGAATTCCACGCGGTCAATGCGGTCCGTCGCCACGCGCGCGACGGCCATTGCGGGTGTCGCGGCGGTCGCGCTGCTCGGACTGACTCTGCCGGTCGGTGCGCAGAACGCGCCCGCGAACGAGCCGCCCAAGCAAGCGGCGACCACTCAGCCCGCGGCCAGCGCGGCGGCGGTCGCGCCGGCGGCGGCGGCAAAGATCGAGGACTTCTCCTGGCTCGCCGGTCGCTGGACCGGGCAACTTCAAAACAACCGCATCGAGGAAATCTGGAGCAAACCCGACGGCGGGATGATGATGGGCATGTTCCGCATGGTGTCGAGCGACAATCGCACCATGATCGTCGAGATGATGACGTTGCGGCAGGTCGGTGACACGGTCGAAATGTCGATTCGACACTTCGACGACAAACTCAACGGCTGGGAGCCCATTGACGACGCCAGCAAGATGCGACTGGCCAAGAACACGCCCGGCGAGTTCGATTTTGTCGACCCCGCTCCGAATCTGGACAAGCCGAAGCGTGGCCAGCCGCTGCGGCAAATCTGGCGACCGTCGGGCGACACGCTGAAGTTCGAGGTGTTCGCCGCCCGCAATGGCAAGGAAACGAAAAT
>JBJXFK010000216.1:0-2793 GCA_046155505.1 Phycisphaerae bacterium | reverse complement strand
CGCCGCCTTTGACGGTGACATCGACCGGGATGAACGCGAGCGGGGCGAGAATGCGGCGGCTCGTCGCGCCCGACTTTCCGCTCCACGCGCCAGGCGGAATCGACAAGATCGGAAAGCCGACGCTGAGAACGTGTACGCCGGTGTCGTCGAAGTAGGTTTTGGCGTCGTCGGCGACGATGCGGAGTTTGCTGAGCACGGTTTTCTGGGCGGCGAAGGCGCGTTGCTGATCGGAACGTGAAGCGTTCGATGGCGGTCGCGCGTCGCTTTCACGTTCAATTTCACTTTCACCGGTCGGGTTCGCGGCGCTTGCCGACGTGTCGTCCGCCGGCGGCGATGCGAGCGACTTCTCGACGGGTGCCGATTCTCGCGGAGATTCTGCGGGAGCTGCCGGTGACGTAGCCGGCGACTCTGCCGGCGAATCGACATCTTGCTCCGCGCTCCGGTCGGTCTCTGCCCGCTTGACGGTTCGCTGCGAAGGCTCGTCAGACTCGTCGCTGGGCGGCTGTTCGACGCGGGCGCTGAGCTTTGCGGTCGCTGCGTCGCCGAGAATCGCGCGCAGCGTCTCGGTCGGCGAAGTATCGCGCAGGGCGGCGAGTTGGCACATGTCAATCCGCTGGCGGCTGTTGTGCGGGCGACAATTCATCGCCGGCCCGCTGAGCACCGATGCGAACAAGCGGTCGAGCATGCGGGTGAGGATGGCTTGTCCGGGACGTGCGTCGCTCACGGGTGATTTGCTCCAGTCGCCGAATCGATCTGCTGATCGACCCGAAAGCGTATGGGAATTGACGATCGAATCAAAGCAGATCTTCGTCAAGCAGCGAGCGACGCGCAAATTGTGCAGAACGACTGCTCACTCCGGTCGAAATCCGATTCGCCCCTTCTTCGCTGTCGGCGGCGGCGTCATCAATTCGCGAATCGCGTCGAACACGACCTTGAATTGTGTATCGTAACGACGCTCCAAGTCCGCGAGTTTTCGAGCCAGATCCGCGTTTGACGCGAGCATTTGGCGCAGCCGCACGAATGCCCTGACGACCATCACACTTGCCTCGATCGCGCGTTTTGAATTGAGCACATTCGCGGCCATGATCACGCCGTGCTCGGTGAACGCGTATGGTCGCGTGGATGAAAAGCGTAGGTTGCGGAGGTGGTCACAATTTGTGACCACCTCTAACTTCTCGCTGGCCGTTAGTTGAAAACGAAAGTCAGCAGGGAAGCGATCATCGTTCCGGTTCACAGCCTGATTGAACGCTTTTGTGCTAACGCCGTACAGTGCGGCAAGGTCGGCGTCCAGAATGACCCGTTCGCCGCGAATGACGAGGATCGTTCGCTCAACCCGAGTCAGCGAGAGTGCCGCGCTGCCAATCGTGAGACTCCTTTCAATCGCTTATCGCTCAAAACCACCACGCCGCTCCCGCCTTTTCCCGCACCATCACGCTCTTCAGATACGTCACCGCCTTCTCAAACCCCTCCTGCACGCTCATGTACGCATCCTCATGCTCGATGCTGATCACGCCGTCGTAGCCTTTCAGCTTCAACATGCTCACAAACGGCTTCCAGAACTCGTCGCCGTGGCCATAGCCGCAGGTCGCGAAGACCCACGAGCGGTTGTGCATGTCGCCGTAGCTCTTGGCATCGAGCGTGCCGTTGATGCGCGTGTTGTGCGGGTCGATGCGCGTGTCTTTGCCGTGTACGTGATAGATGCACTGCGCATCGCCGAGCACGCGGGCGGCTTCGACCGGGTCGATGCCCTGCCAGAAAAAGTGTGACGGGTCGAGGTTCGCGCCGAGGTTGCTGCCCGCCGCGGCGCGCAGCTTCAGAATCGTCTCGGGGTTGTACACGCTGAAACCCGGATGAGCCTCAAACGCGATTTTCACGCCCTCGCTCGCGGCCTCTTTCGATTTCTTCGACCAGAACGGGATCAGCACCTCGTTCCACTGATACTCCAAAATCTTGCCATACTCCGGCGGCCACGCGCACGTCACCCAGTTCGGCATTTTGTCCGCGGGCGAGCCGCCCGGCGTGCCGCTGAAATTGATGACCACATCGGTGCCGAGCTTCGGCGCGAGCTTGACCGCGATGTCGTGATATTTCAGATGATCCTCGCGCGTCGCCACATCGGGGCTGACTGGGTTGCCATGGACGGCGAGGCCGATGATCTCGAGTCCGCGTTTTTTCACGTCGTCTTTGATCTTCTGCTGCATCGTGGCGGACTTGAGCACTTCCTCCGGCTCGAAAAACGGCTTGCCGGGATATGCCCCGCACGGCAGCTCGATCGCGTCGAGCCCGACCTGCTTGCAGTAGTCCAGCGCCTTTTCCCAACCCATGCCGCCGAGGCCGGCTCCCATGACTCCGAGTTTCATCGTGTGCTCCTTTGTGAGACGCCGTCGGGCGTCGAGTCGTGCGTCCGAAGAGTGCATCGTAACGGGCGGGAGTTCGGAGTATCGAGTAGCGAGTATCGAGTTGAGGCAGGTCATCCGAACGCGATGCGCAAGCGAGTGCCCCGAGCGGCAGCGAGCATGTGCTATGGGCTTCCAGCCCGCTTTGGTGTCCCGCGGGCGTCCTCGCCCGCCGCTGAAGCCTTCCGCACCTTGAGCGCCCGCGCATCGGCAGGTCGATGACGTGAGGTCGCTCGCTGGCTCCCCTGCGTTACCCCACCTCGCTCGCGTTCGGGGTTCGGATCGGCTCGCTGCGCTCGCGTTCACTCGCTGGCGCTTCGCGTTCGGATCGCTGGCGCGATGTAAACACAATGCGAATCTCACGCCAGCGCGACTCTCATACCAGTGCGACGCTCAC
>JBJXFK010000176.1:0-6607 GCA_046155505.1 Phycisphaerae bacterium | reverse complement strand
AATCTGAGCATCTCGAAAACCGACGCATCTTCGCGAGCCTTCATGTCTGGCTCCGGTCGGTGTCATCACACTTCTTCTCGTCCTGATGCTCATTGGGAGGACTGACCGCATGTCGCTGTTTCGCTCACTTCGCGCGCCGGCGTTCATCGCCATCGCCGCGACCGGCACCGTTTTCGCACAGGAAACCCTCACGGAAGACAACCAGGCCGCGCTCAACCCGCTCGCGGCACTTCGCCCGACGCACTACGTCATTCCGACCGGCACCCAGCAGGTGACGATCGCGAGCACCGGCGAGACACTCGAAATGCCGACAGAGCAGGTGTGGAAGCCGATCTGCTGGAACCACGCGCCCATGTCGCTCGTCGATCTCGCGATCATGTCCAACACGCATGACGCCGACCACTGCGATCCGGGCAGCGTCACGATTCTCGACGGCGGCATCGCCAACCGCGCCGGCCTCAACGTCGTGTTCTCGCTCGCCGCGAGCGTCCCCGCCGCAGCCGTGCCGGCATTTGCAACGGCCGAGGCGTATCTCGAAGGCCAGTTCCCCAACGAGAACATCACGGTGACGATCAGCGTCAGCTTCGCATCGCTTGGCTCGGGCATCATCGGCGGCACGAGCGCGGCCTACGGCTATGTCGACTGGGCTTCGTCGCGCGCCGTGCTCGTCGGCGGCATGGACGCCAACGACACAATCCAGAATTCGCTGCCCGCGGGCACGACGATTCCCGTCCGCTACGCGACCAACAGCACCACCAACGAAGACCGCATCTTCTGGACGTTCGCCAACTGGAAAGCCAGCGGCGGCACCGTCAGCGGAACCGACGCCAGCATGCAGTTCAGCACCAACTTCCCGTTCGACTATGACCCGTCCAACGGCGTCGGTGGCAGCACCATCTCGCTGCAAGACGTGATCATCCACGAAGTCGGCCACGCGCTCGGCTTTGGCAGCGGCGTCGACTTCCGCAGTCGCGACATCGAAACGCTTGATGTCTTCCGCTTCCGCCGCACCGATGGAACCGGATCGAACGACTTCAACCCGGACACGACCGCCGAATTCGGCGTGCGGCCGCGCTGGGCGGTTCGCAACAACCCGAATGATGACGTGAATTTCGACATCATCGGCGCGAGCGAATACCGCCTGAGCGACGGCTCGCCCTGGCAGGCCAGCCACTTCCGCGAGCAGGTGCCGGCGATCGGCATCATGGATCCGGCGTTCAGCTATGGTGAGACGTTCTATCCGAACTTCCTGCGCACGAGCGATCTGACCGCGTTCGACGCGATCGGGTTTGACAACTAACACACGCGTTGGGTTTCGAGCGTGGCCGAGCGGCGCAGCGCGAGAGCGTTGCGCCGCTCGGTTTTGTTTGTCACGATGATTTGCTATCGCCGTCAAGGCGGGTGACGCTGTCCACCTACGAAACCCGTGCGGGTGCCACTGCTCTGTGAGCTTGCTGTTCCCCACATTTCGTTGACGTACCGAAACTCGTTCTTGCGCAAGGATTCAGGCCGAAGGCCTCGTAAGTCGTTAGCCGGGGGTGAAGCGCAGCGCCACCCCCGGGACGTGGACCGCGCCCTGTTTCGCCGCAGCCTGAAGGGCTGCAAGTGGATTTCCGCTCCGCGCAACGTCGCAGCCTTTCAGGCTGCAAATGCTCGTTTTTCGTGTCGCGTACCGGGGGTGTCGCTGCGCTCCACACCCCGGCTAACGACGGTCAAGACCTTCGGCCTGAGCGGCTCGGCATTTCGTGTGATGCTCAAACAGCACAACGCGTTGATTCCAGATATGGGCAACAGCAAACTCTGCGAGCAGTGTGAACCGACCGTGAGTGAACGTGTCAGTCGCTGCGCGGCGCGGCGTCCAAGAAGGATTGCGGAGCGGCGTGTTGCTTCAAGTTGCATCCCGAATATCTCGATTCGTCCGCATCCGCTGATAGCGGGTGCCACACTTGCACAAATCTGCTCACCGCCGTGAATCTCCGTGCCGCACGCATCCCCGACGAGAAACTCGCGCATCCGCCGCTTACGCTTCTCGCGTGAGCCGCGCTGCGCACCATCCCGATTCCCGCCACCTCCCAAGATTCCAACCCCCGCAACTTCGCCCGATAAAACTCGCAAACCAGTCAAACCGGCCCAAGGTGGTCAACGAGAGGGGGGCGCGTGAGCATCTTGGTTATCAAGCCCTTCGTGCCCCGCGCCCCGCGCTCGTGATCCGAGATCAGCGGTATCGCTCGAACTTCGATTTCCGCCCGAATCCAGAATGCGCGGGTAAATCCTCGCGCACCGGCGACGACGCCGACGCTACCCGCACGTCGCCGCCCTTCCGCTACACTCCCCGCTCTTCGTTTCAGGCGATCATGAGGAAGAGGGAAGCAGCCGGATGCGCGGACCTGCCCGCGTGGGCGTCGTCATCTCCGCTCAACATCCCGGCGAGATCCTCCCCGATCTCGTCCGCGAAGCCCCCGCATGGATTGACGACCTCATCATCGTCGCCAACTTCGCCAGCGCCGCCACAACAGCAGCGCACGGCGCCGCCGCGACTGCATCGCTCCGCGCCGCGGCAGACGCCGGCGCGCGAATTATCGATACCGCCGACCAACCGATCGGCACCGCCATCCGCTGCGCCATCGCCCGATTGCGACCGTGCGATGTCGTTGTCCTCGCCGGCGGGCACGGGCACGACGACCTGCGCGAGTTGCCCCGCCTCGTCGATCCGATCATCGCCGGCGCGGCCGAGCTCGTACTTGGTGCCCACAATCCCGCCGACCTCAACGGCCACGGCCCGGGCCACGCCGCCCGCGCCGTCGATTGGCTCGTCGCGCGTTCGCTGCGCTGGGTCTGGGGCGCGCGGCTTAGCGAACCGGGGACGTTTCGCGCCATCCGCCGCGACTTGCTCACGCGACTCGAAATGCACCACACCGACCAACGCTGGATGATCGAGATGGTCGTCCGCGCCCTGCGCCGTCGCTCGCGCATTCTCGAAATGCCCGTCGGCTATCGCTCGCGGCTCGGCAATATCGTGCTCAACGGCGTTCACGACAATGGGCTACTCGGGCGCGGTCGCGCCTTGCAAACGATCATTCACGGTGCGATGCGGCACCGCGAATGGCGCGACGCCCGGCTGCGCTCCTTACGACCGTGCGTGATCCTGCTAACCGACTACCCGCGCCTCGGCCAGGTGAAAACGCGGCTGATCGGCGAGCTCGGCAGCGAAGGCGCAACCGCGCTGCACGATAATCTCACCCGCGCCGTCGTCGCCGCCATCGAGCCGATCACGCAGCACGGGAAGACCGAATTGGAAATTCGATTTCACGGCGGTGACGAAGCCGTCATGCGTGCGTGGCTCGGACGCGACCGCCGCTATGTGCCGCAAGGCGAAGGCGGCTTCGGCGGACGCATGCATCGCGCTACGCGCGACGCGCTCGCCGACGGCAGGGCCGACGCGGTGTGTCTCGTTGTCGACGATTGCCCGCAACTCGCGGCAACGCACGTTCAGCTCGCGCTCGACCGCCTGCAAACTGCCGACATCGTCGTCGGCCCCACGCCCGGCGGTGGTGCCTATCTGCTCGCCGTGCGAGCGCTGCACAACGGGCTGTTCGAGCGCATCGCCTGGGACAGCGAGCAGGCGTTCTCGCAACTCGTGGCACTAGCGAGTACGGCCCGCCTCACCGTGCATTCGCTGGAGCCGCTGGCCCGCGTCGCGTCGGCCGCCGATCTGGACCTGCTTGCGCCGAATTCCGGCTCGCAGCAACTTTCCCGGAACAATTTCCGTGGTTATCGGCGAGCCGCACGACCTGCGAACCCGACATGCGTTCAGCCGCATGCGTCGCAGGGCTAAGTGCAATCGGCGAAACGCTTTGCGCACCAAACGCAGCGTCGGCGGCGGTGTGCGTTCGCCGTCCCCTACCGGGCCAGGCTGTCAAAGTTCACCGGTTCTTCACAGGCTATTCGGCGTCGGTGCGGGCGGTCGATCGTGGCACGCTGCAAACAGGGTGGAATCCGCCGGCGCTTTCGAATATAAATCACGCATCAGGTGAGGCTTGCAAGAGCAAGGATCGCTCGGCGAATGGCGACCTCACCCACTTCTGGCGAATGCGTACAACCCGGGCTGCGAAAGATCGTCGCGCAGGCGTGATAAGTCTGGTTACTAGCCAGATCGAATCGAGCCTCCGGACGCTCCATCGGTCGCAGCAACGCCACGCGGCGCGGGTATGCGGTTTGCCGGAATGACGAGATGGGTGCGTGGTATGGCGTGGTTGAAGAAGAATGGCGGAATGCTGGCGGTCGTGCTCGCGCTAGTGGGCGTAACGAGTTGGCTTTTGTTGCGTAACAGCGGTGGCGTCGAGGGGCAGTTTGCCGGGAAAATAGCGTACGTTTGTGTCGAGACGGGGAAGGTGTTTCACCTACCGAAGGGCGTCACCCGAATCCCCCCCGTCGAGAATCCGGAAACGAAACGGGCCTCGCTTCTCCCGTGCGAGGTACGAGAAGATGGCGTCTACGTCATGGGACGATATCGCGAAGGCCTGAATGACAAGGCTCTCTCGGCATTGAATAAGGCCGTCGACGGAAAATCTTTCAAAGTTAGGACCAGTCCATGATGCGGCGGTCCTTGGAGGAACATCGAATGCGCGGTCCCCGCTCACGCGGCTTCACGTTGATCGAGTTGCTCGTCGTCGTCGCGATTATCGCCCTGCTGATCTCGATTCTGTTGCCCAGTCTTACGTGCGCGCGCGAGCAAGCGAGAGCCGCGCGCTGCGGGACCATGCTTAAGGGTCTCGGCTCCGCCCTTGAGACCTACTTCACTGAATTCAACGAGTGGATTCCGGGGTACAACACTACCGGCATGCAGCTTTTTTCGGCAGTCTCTTCAAGCGGGGGGAACATCGTTGGTGCGTTGCGTCGCGGCAACCTTCCGACGCAGTACTACGACTGGATGACGCCGTTGCTGCGCACACAGACTGAACTTGGCAAGAACCGAGCCGAGCGCATGCAAACCCTGATCAATAGGTATCAGTGCCCTAGCCAGGCGTCGTTGAAAGTAGACACGCTTTGGCCGATCAACCTCGCCGGCGTCCCGGACGCCCAGGATTTCCGCGATGTTACCGAGCCGTTTTCGCCGCTTAGCTACCTCATGCCGATCTGGTTTCAAGCGTACGGCGACAACGGTCGCGATCCGGCAAATCAATCGCAAGGTCGCCCGATTGGATCCGCGCCAAATGGAATCCCATTCCGGGCGCTCGTTTTGAGTACGAGTTGGGAAGTGCGCGTCCCCGACTATAGCCCGAAGCGAGACCAAGTCGGTGTGGCGGCGCGAAAGGTCGCCGCAGCGGACGGTACACGGTACTTGGATACCGACGATGTGCTGGACTTTGACGTGAACTACACGAATACATCCGGTGGTCGGCAGTTGTACGGCGCTTTCACGAGCGCCGGAGCGTGGTGGGCCGGCGCGACCGAGTACGGCGTGCGCCGACCGAGCACGAACTGGGATGGAATGACGGTTTCGCCGTCCGCCGGCCCGCCGGCGAATGGGCGCGCGCTCGCACTTTCCTACCGCCACGGCTGCTCCACGTCCGGCGGTGCGCTTCCGACTACCGCACAGGACAACAAAGGCTCAATCAACGCGCTGTTTTTCGACGGGCACGTTGGGCGTCTGAGTGATCGCCAATCTCGCCAGATTGATTATTGGTATCCAAAGGGTGCGCGCGTGCAGAATCCGAACGAAGGCATGACACGCGTCGAGGCGAACTTCGAAGTTCCGTAGACGAAGTGACTGTGTCGTGCGGTCATTCGCTAATACCGCATATGATCCGCTAGCCCGCGCTGCGGCCCATGCGATCGCATGAAGCTCGGCTTGGCTGAGCCAACGACGCAGGCCGCTGCGAAGATTCGCGCCGTGCATGTCACATCGCACCCTTGTCATTCAGGAATCTCGCGGTACGATTCCCCTTCTGTCGGTTTCACCACCGCCAGCGCCTCGGTAGCTCAGTTGGTAGAGCAGCTGACTCTTAATCAGCGGGTCCAAGGTTCGAGCCCTTGCCGAGGCACTCAGAAGCCCTTGAAAACAAGGCACTTACGGCCCGCCACTGTGCGGGCCGTTTTCGTTTCCGGGACAGTGCTACCCCGGTACTACCGGGTGGGGTGCTACCGAGAAATTCATCGCCCGCCGCCTGAACAAACCGAACGGCGCGCCCGCGATATGCAGATTGAACGTGAAAGACGAGCCGCACGCCGAATTCGACCACTGCCCGATTGAATCCCGCCCCGCCCTTGCGTCCGTGTGATGCGCCCCGACCGATCGCCCCGCCGGATGGTCGCACGTCCCAGACAGGCTACAATCGCGATCTCCGGTCAAGCGTTACAACCGTCCCGCGCTCACATGCGGTGCCTGTTCAAACCATGCGAGCGCGGGCGGATCGTTTGATGTTCACGCCCCGACGACAAGCCCTTCGAGCCGCCTGTTCGCCTCACGCTGCAATGCGTTGCCCTCTTCCAACCTACGGTTCGCTTCGCGCTGCAACTCGGCCATGCCGGTGCCGCCCGCGATCTGCGCGAGCGCCCGACCGGAGAAGGTTCCCGCTACAGCCCGATCGGGGTCAACGGCAATGCG
>JBJXFK010000151.1:0-18470 GCA_046155505.1 Phycisphaerae bacterium | reverse complement strand
GCGCCAGAACGATTCTTTGTTTGAATCCCGCCGCGAACTGCGTGCCATGACGGCCTCCGTTTCGATGGAGGCATCATCGCCACGCCGCACGCCGGATAATAGACGGGGTTCACCGGACGCTTACGCGCGAAGCTCCAAGGCCAGACTGATCGCCTCGCGCTCACCGGGGTCGATCCCCATCGATGCGTCGATTGAAACGGGCGCTCGGATCACCAGCCAGCCTGGCGCCGCGGCGATCCACGCACGGACGCTAGCGGGCGGATTCGCGTGCGACATTTCCCGAACGACGGTCGGGGTCGTGATGACGCTTCCGAACAGGTTCGGCAATATCGATTCACACTCGATGCGAATGAGCACAATGAGCGGCGTCGCGTCGGACACGACAATCACGCGGACGCTCCATCAAGCAAACGCGCGAGGGTGCGCCGATCTGCGTCAAGGTCGCCGATGTCATAGTTGAGCGGCACGCCTCGACCGGCGAGCCATGTTTGCGCCTCGATCCGAGTCAGCCCAAGTAGCGCGCCGACCTGCCCAAGCGAGATGCGCGCTGTCCGGTAAAGCTCGATCACCATCGCTTCCATCGCGAAACGCGGCGCGTCGCCGTTGAGTTGCGTCTCAATTGCGGCGTCGAGCGCATCCGGAAGCTCGAACGTGATTTTCATTTGCGGCTCTCCGTTAAATGTTGAGTATAGCGATTGCGCGCTTCGAATACAGCGTAATTTGCGGGCGGGTAACGGCTGAGTCGGTGTTCCGTGCGCAGTTCATACCAACGACACCATCGGACGCGAACCCGATTCCGCCGTCACCGGCGGCAGGCGCACCCAAAACGCCGACCCGGCGCCGAGCGTGCTTTCCAGGCCGATCGTGCCGCCGAGGAGCTCCGACAGTTCCTTGGCGATCGCCAGGCCCAGGCCGGTGCCGTAGTGTTCGCGCGTGGCGCTGCCGTCGATCTGGCGGAATTTTTCGAAGATGATCGCCTGATGCTCGGGCGCGATGCCGGGGCCCGTGTCGGCGACTTCGAGTCGCACGCCGCCGTCGATGTCGCGCTTGCAGCGCAGCGTGACGCCGCCGCCGTCGGGCGTGAATTTGATCGCGTTGCTCAGCAGGTTGTAGAGAATCTGTCGCACGCGACCGCGATCGGTGATCAATATCGGCAGCTCGCTGTCCGCCTCGTAGGCGATGACAAGATTTTTCTTATCGCCCATCGGACGCATGAAGTCGAGCAGGGTGGTACACAATTCGCCGATGTGTACGCTTTCGAGACGCAACACGACTTTGCCCGCTTCGATCTTGGCCAAGTCGAGCAGATCGTTGATGATCTCCATCAAAATGCGGCCCGAGATCAAGATATTGTCGGTGTAGCGAACGACTTTGCCGTTCGAACCTTCCGGGGCGTTATCGCGCAGCAACTCGGCAAAGCCGATGATGCTGGTCAGCGGCGTGCGCAGCTCGTGCGAGACGTTGGCCAGAAACTCGCTTTTCACGCGGTTCGATTCATAGAGCGAGACATTTACCTGCGCCATTTCGCCGAGCTTTTCATCGAGCAGCTTGTTGGCGACGCGCAGCTCGTCCTGCTGCGAGCGCAGTTTTTCGAGCATCGCGTTCAGGCTCTCGGCGAGCGACTCAAACTCGTCGCCGGTCTTGAGCGCCGCGCGAACCGCGGTGTCGCCTTTCTCGACCTTTTCGGCCACGTCGCGCAGCTCGTCGATCGGCGCGAGAATAAACCGGTGCGTGATGACGTAGAACACGAGAATGGCAAGAATGCCCGCCAGCGCGCCCGCCGCAAGGATCCCGAGTCGATAGATGAGCAGATACTTTTCGCTCTGGTCAGCAGGCAGGTCGACCGTGATCGCCCCGATCAGTTCGTTCTCGCGGTATTTGCTCTCGGCGCGGCCCGATTCGCCGTGGCATTGCAGACATGTCTTCTGCGCTCGCACGGCGTGTGAATAGGCGAACCGCGTGCCAAACGCGGTCTCGATGCGCGCGTTGGACGAGTCTTGTTTGGGGTGGCGCAGAAACGTGCGCAGCGCCTTGCGCGAGAAATTCTCCAGTGGATCGCCCGCGTCATTGGCCGCCTCGACCGCTTCGAGATCGCGGACGAGGGGCATAAAGCGCGGCTCGTGTTGCAGCCGCTCGTGCAACAGGCTGGCCTCTTTGCCGTGCGTCGTCATCAGCGCCGCTTCGTCAGGCGCGGCGAGTGCGAGGCGAAAGTAATCGTCCGCCGATCGACGCGCCTCGTTGAACGACTGCTCGAAGGCCAGCGCCTCGACGATGAACCACGGCAGCGACAGCGCAGCCCCGATGATCAGCGCGACCGCGCCGCCGAAGAGGATGCGATACTTGACCGCCAGCGACAGACGTGGGCGACGAATGCGTAGCACGGCGGGAGTATACCCGCTCGCCTACTTCTTCTTGTCCTTGTCCTCGTCCAGCTCGTCCTCGAGCGCATCGGGCTTGGCCATCAGGCCGCCGCCGCCGGCCTGACCGCGGGCCTTTTCTTCCATCTTGGCCTGAAAATCGCCGGGAAAGCGGCTCTTTTCGAGGCACTCTTCGCCTTCGACCAGGCCCTCGTCGTACATGCGCCAAAGGTGCTCGTCGAGCAACTGCATGCCGTACTTCTTTCCGGTCTGAATCGACGAGTCGATACGGTAGGTTTTGTTCTCGCGGACAAGATTGCTGATCGCGGGGGTGACGAGCAGGAACTCATACGCCGCCAAACGTCCGCCGCCCTTTTTGGGCATGAGCGCCTGCGACAGCACGGCGATCAGCGTGGTCGAAAGCTGCACGCGAATCTGTTCCTGCTGCGCGACGGGGAAGGCGTCGATGATACGGTTGATCGTGCCCTGCGCGCCGGTCGTGTGCAGCGTGGCGAACACCAAGTGGCCGGTTTCGGCGGCGCGGATGGCCGATTCCATTGTTTCCAGATCGCGCATTTCGCCGACGAGCACCACGTCTGGATCCTGACGCAGGGCGCGGCGAAGCGCCTCGGCGAAGCTGGGCACGTCGACGCCTACCTCGCGCTGCGAGAAGATCGATTTTTTGTGCTTGTGGTAATACTCAATCGGGTCTTCGACCGAGATGATGTGCCGGTCGAAATTCATGTTGATGTAATCGAGCATGGTTGCCAGCGTGGTCGTCTTGCCCGAGCCGGTAGGGCCAGTGACGAGGAACAATCCACGCGGACGGCGGCACAGCGCCGCGATCACCTTGGGCAGGCCGATCTGCTCAAACGTAAGCAGGCGCGACGGAATGAGTCGCAGACACATCGAGACGTTGCCCTTGGCACGAAACACCGATACGCGGAAGCGACCCTTGTCGCCGAAGGCAAACCCGAAGTCGGTACCGCCTTCTTCCTGAAACTCCTGCTGATTGCGCTCGGGCGTAACGGACTTCATGAGCGCCATCGTGTCATCGGGCTCGAGCACTTTGGTTTCGAGCGAGCGCAGCCGGCCATCGACACGCAACACCGGCGGTCGACCGCAGTGCAGGTGAATGTCCGACGCTCCGAGACGGATGCAGGTTTCCAGCAGACGGTCGATATGAACAGTGGCCACTGTCGGTCATCCTTTGTCGACGATTCAGCGACGAGCCGCCCGGTCCACCGTTGGGCGGCTGCTTTCGATGGGGTGCATTGTATTGTGCGGCGGCGAGGATCGCTATGCGATCGTTGTGCGAGTCGGCGTACCGTGGAGCGGCTCATCCGAACCCCGCGCGCGAGCGAGTGGGGTGAGCCGTCTGGACGAGTGTGTGTACGACGTCGAGCGTCGTTCGCTCCCGCGTGTTACCCCGCTCGCTCGCTCGCGCTCGGGGTTCAGTGCCGCGCTCGCTTCGCTCGCGTTCACTCGCTGGCGCGTCGCGTTCGGATCGCGTTCTCACATCCACTCGCTACTCGCTACTCGATCCTCGCTCCTCGCTACTGAATCCTCGCGTCCGCGCACTTCACCACCACCAGCGTCACGTCATCGAGCTGATCCGCATCGCCCCGAAACGCCGCGATGTCGGAAAACACGGCATCCAGTATGTCATCCGCCCCGCGACCCGCCGTCCGCTGCAGCACGCGCTCCAGCCGCTCCTTGCCATACATATCACGTCGCGCGTCGCGCGTCTCCCAGATTCCGTCCGTGCCGATCAAAATCACGTCGCCGACTTGCAGTGTCTCGGGCCCGCACTCGCCGTAACTCCACGCCCCGTCGATCGCCAGCGCGAGGTCGCGCCCCGACAAATCGCGCACACTGCCACTCGCCGCGTCGTATCGAATCGCCGCTTCATGCCCCGCGCTCACCCACCGCAAAACCCGTCGATCCGCGTCGATCGCCAGCAAATACAGCGTGACAAACCGATCCTCCGGCGTACCAACCGCAAGCACGCGATTGATCTCGGTCACCAGCGCGCCCAGGTCGCCCGCGCGATCCGCCCGACTGCGAATCGCAGCCCGCACGGTCGCCATCAGCAGCGCCGCCGCCGCCCCGTGCCCGGTCACGTCGGCCACAACGATTCCAACCTGTACACCGCCGTCGCCGCCCGAAAGCTCCAGAAAATCGAAGTAATCGCCGCCGGTCTGATCGCAATACAGACTGCGCCCGGACAAGTCAAAGCCTGCCACACGCGGCGCAATCGACGGCAACAGATGCTGCTGCACCTCCTGCGCCAGTGCCAACGCCTCGCGCAGCTTCAAACTGTCACGCAATTGCGGCACCATCTCGTTCAGCGTGCGCCCAAGCTGCCCGATCTCATCCGAGCGGCGCACATCCGCCCGCGCGTCCAGATCGCCCGCCGCCACGCGCCGCGCCGTTTCGGTCAATGCATTGATCGGTCGCGTAACGCTGCGCGACGCCAGCAGCGCGACCAGCGCCACCATGCACACAATCACCGCGACCGCGATGCCCAGCATAATGAGCTGCTGCGTCACCATTTGCCCGATGAAGGTCTCGGCGAACTGCACCGGAGCGCTGGTCGCGTCCACCGGCACGATCACCAGCAGATACGACCCCTCACGCAGCACCGGGCTGTATGCCCACATGCACTCGCGCCCATGAAAATCCATCCGCCGCACACCGGCCTGGTTCTGCCCCATGTTTTGCAGCATTAAGTCGAACTCGCTCTGGTCCAGCGAGCGCATGTCTAACTTTTCGCTCTGCGAATTCGCCCCTTCGCCGCGCGGCTTGCGGGCCACCATCGACAGAGATGGATTCGCACGTTCAAGCACGCCGACCGGCTGCACGATCAGGCACTCCGCATGCGGTGTCCACGCCAGCGGCAGCCGCACGCGGCGCATCAACTCATCAACCGACAGATCGATCGCCGTCACGCCCACGCGACCGTCCGGCTCGCGAATCGGCATCGCCGCCGTCAACATCGATTGCCCGGTGATCGGATCGATCAGCGGCGCGACCCAGCGCGGCTCGGTCGCGGCAATCGCCTCGCCATACCACGGCTCCAGCCGCGGATCGCGTTCGCGCGGCACTTCGAGCACCGCCGGATAGCGAACCTGCACGCCGCTCGCAAACGTGGTGTGCCGCCAGAGCAGGTTGGTCGTCGTCGCGCGTTCCAGAAACGGGTAAACCTGACTGCACGCCAGCATCCCGGCCAGCTCGTCGAGCGGCCGGTCGAACACGCCGTCGCGCGCCGCCCAAACCACCGGCATCGCAAACGACACGCGCAGCGGCTCATATCGTGGCGACGACTGCAAAAGTGCGAGCAATTCGGCCGGCGGCGGCGCGTCGGACGCGATCAGAAAATCCGCCGTCTGCGACCCCGTGTTCAGGCAGCGCTCGATCTCGCGTGCCTGCACCCGTAACGCGAACTCGATCATGTCGGCGTCGCGCCGAATCGCCCGACACTGCTCATCGACCACATTCTGCAATTGGTTGCGAGCCATCTGCGTCAGCGAAATCGTCGCCCGCTCGGCGAGCGCACTACGCAGTTCGACCGTCGCCCGCGTGGTCAAAAAACCCACCACCCCCAGCGGCACCACCGCGATCACCAGCAGCAGCAACATCAACTTCCAGCGAATACGCATAGCCGAGCATCGTAGCCGAACCTACACGCATCGCGCACGGATCGTCGTTGCGCGGCCCCTCGCGGACGGGGGGGCATCGGCCTCCGGCCGGTGCCCGAGCAGTGTCGCCCGGCCGGAGGTCGTCGCTCCCCGCGCGATTTCCAACGGTCTTTTTGATCGTTCAAGTTCGACGGTGCGAAACTTCACGCACCGCGTATCCGCGTGCGTTTCGAGTCGCGGATGCGTATAATCCGCGGCCCGAGCGAGGGCGTAGCTCAGTTGGTAGAGCATCGGCCTTTTAAGCCGTTGGTCCTGGGTTCGAGTCCCAGCGCCCTCAGTATTCGCAGCCATATGGGACAGGTACTCCCATGTGGGACGGGTATTCCTACCCGTCCGGGTGGGGCGGGTATCCCTACCCGCTCCCGTTTTTTGCATTTTACCCGTTGTCGGATGTCCATCTTTCCACCCCGCTTCGCAACGTGAGAAAAGCCGCCAATGATCCTTGTCACCGGTTCACAAGGTTTGGTCGGTCGCGAAGTCTGCCGCATGCTCACATCTCTCGGTCACATCGTTCGCGGTATCGACGTGCGCCCCGGCCTCGATCAGCCGGGGGTCGCGACGATGCTCGGCGATCTGCTGATCCCACATGACTGCACCGCCGCCTGCCGTGGCGCGACGGCAATCATCCACACCGCCGCTCGCCAATACCACGACGGCGTCCCCGCGTTCGGCCGCCGCGCTTTCTTCCGCGCGAACGTGACGATGACCGAAAATCTCGTCGAAGCCGCCGTCGCTGCCGACGTGAAACACATCGTGTACGTGTCGAGCGACATGGTCTACGGCCTGCCGCCCGATCGCCCGCTGCGCGAAACCGACGAGCCAAATCCGATCGGCGAATATGGCCGCAGCAAACTCGCGGGCGAACGCGCGTGCGAAGCGGCCCGCGAGGTCGACCTGAAAGTCACCGTGTTGCGACCACGGCTCATCATCGGTCCCGGCCGTCTCGGCGTGCTGCGCAAATTATTCGACCGCATTCGCAGCGGCGGTCGCGTGCCCATGTTTGGCGATGGACGCAATCGTTATCAAATGGTGGCGGTCGATGACGTCGCGCGGGCGTGCGTTCTCGCCGCGCAGGGCGGCATCGAGGGGACATTCAACCTCGGATCGTCCGAGCCGCCGATTGTGCGAGAACTTCTCTCCGAGGTGATCCGCCGCGCCGCGTCTCGTTCGCGGCTGCGCGTGCTGCCGAAGCGTCCGGCGATCGCCGCCTTGCGCATGCTCGACCTCCTGCGCATCGCCCCGCTCGCGCCCGAGCAATTCCTGATCGCCGGCGAGGATTACGTGCTCGACACACGCGAGGCGGCTGGACGGCTCGGCTGGAAGCCGCAACACTCGGACATCGACATGTTGTGGCAGGCATACGAGGCGTATGTTCGAGGCGACGTTGGCAAGCAGCGCTGATTTTTCCGACTCACTCACCGCGCGGCCGGGCAGATACGGCCTCGCCCGCGCGACGCTCGCCGCGCTCGGCTTGCTCGTGGCCGTGCTATCGGTGCACGTCTGGAGCCTGTGGGACGGCACGGTGCTCGACGACTACTGGCATCAGAAGGGCCTGCGCGAGCATGGCTGGTCGCCCGGCGAGCTGCTGCGCACGCTCGAAATCGAGCCGGCGAAGTTTGTGCATTTGTGGTGGCAGGATGTGACGGTGCGTTGGGAGTACGCGCGACCGCTGTTCATCCTGTGCATGAAAGTCTGCTACGTCGTCATCGGCGGCAACGACCCGCTGCCGCTGCATGCGTTCAGCATCGTGCTGCACCTCGCCTCGACGCTCATGGTATGGCGGCTCGCATGGCGACTGACGCAACACCGTTTCTGGAGCTTTGCTGGCGGGCTGTTATTTGCGATCTATCCGCACGCGGTCGTAACGGTGGCGTGGCCGTCGTCGCAGAATGTGGTGTTGCAGACGGCGCTGGGGCTTGGGGCGTTGTTTGCGTGGATCAATGCGTCGCGGCTGGAAATCGGCGGTGGCACTCCCATCCGAACGCCCATCCGAACCCGCGTCCGAACCCGGAGCGCAAGCGACGGGGTAAGCCGCGGCACGAACGACGCGCTCGACAACGAGCGACTCTCGACAGCCAACACGACCCCACTCGCTCGCGCTCGGGGTTCGGATGTTGGTTCGGATTCAGAAACCAACGTAGCACCACAAATGTGCCGCCGCTGGCTCACAACTTTTTGGACGCTCTGGCTTCTCTCGCTGCTAAGCCGCGAAAATGCTCTGCTGCTGCCTGGCATCTTCGCCGCGTTCGAACTCGCATTCGGCGGCTGGCGTCGTCTGTGGCTTCGCAAGTGGCACTTCGTCGCTATGGGCATCGCCGGCATCGCGTTCGTGGCCTGGCGCGTCTCGGTCGTCACTCATGGCATGCCCGATGTCTACATTCGCCGTCCCGATGGCGACCTCGCCGAATACTCCGCGTGGCTTTTGGCGAAATTTCTGCATTACTTCGTCACGTCGATCTGGCTCGCGCCGATGACCATCGGCCCGACCGGGCGTTTCAACCCCTGGACCGAAGTTCCCGGCGATTGTGCGCTCATGCTCGCGTTTCTCATCGGCGTCGGCGGCGTCTATTGGCTCACCGCACGCCGCGCCGCCGGCTGGTGGATCTGGCCGCTGTGGATCGTGCTCGCGGTGTTGCCCGTACTGCCGGTCGTGGCCACGCCACACTCGGGCTACATGAGCGGCGTCGCGGTCGGCATCGGGTGGGCGCTCGCCGCCACCTGCGCGACGCGCAGCGGATCGGCGGCGCTGCTGCATTTCGGGCGCGGCGTCGCGATCTTCTTCCTGATTGGCTTCGCGATCATGTCGATGTGGAATCGCTGGCAATGGACAGCGACGATCGCCACCGAGCGCTATGTGCATGCATGGGTGAAAGTGTCGCCGCCGCCGCCGCCGACGCGCGACGTGTTTTTCATCAATCTGCCGTTTATGAACATCTATGTGAAACCCGGCTTGGTGCAGGCGCTTGGGCCGTCGTTCGAAAGTGTCGACGTCAGCGTGCTCGCGTACGCCCCCGATCCGGTGTTGATCGAACAACGCAGCATTGTCGAACAATTGGACGCGCACCGTTTTTCGCTCGAAATCGAGGGCCAACCCTACTTCTCGCGTCTCCTCGGTCGATTCCTGCTCGACGGCTTTGGTGGTCGCGGGCAGTTCACGGCGGGCGAAATCATTCGCGGCAAAAAGTTCGATATCGAGATCGTCGCCGCCGATGCCGAGGGCATGCGGAAGATGATTTTTACCTTCCCGCGCCCGCTCAGCGATCCGAGTTATTGCTTCTACGTCACGACGCCCGACGTCGCCGCCGGGCGATTGCGTTTCAGTGATGGGGCTGCGGTGAGTTCGGCATCAGCGCCGAGCGTCGAGTCGCCGATGATCCTCGATGCCGCGATCGCCGAACTCGAACGCGGCCACGCCGCTGCGGCCGAATCGTTGTTCGCCGCGGCACGCAATTCGGACGCCGCCATCGCCGCCCCGGCCCGCGCCGCGCTCGTTCGTGTGGCCAAAGTGGTCGCCCGTGGCCGCGCCGCTCCTGTGCAGCGCCAGCTCGATGACGACCAGCTCTCAGACGCCGATCTACCGATTGTCGAATCCTGGTGGCGCGGCAACGTCACCGACGCCACGCTCGCCGAATTGTGGCTTCGCCGCGACGACTTCAACGACTACATCGAAGGCCGCGAGGAACTCCCGCACGCCCGTATGTGGGTAGCCAAACTGTTCGTTCGCAGCGATCTCTACCTCACCGGCCCGCCATTTCCCGGACCAAGGCCGCGCAGGCCGCGGTAGTCCGCGAAAACGCACGGCGACACCGTTCGCGGGTTGGTACAATAGTCAAGCGTGCAAGGAGATATAGACCGTGAGCATTTCACTATCGCCCGCGCAGCAGCGCTTCGTCGATGAACTGATTCAGTCGGGGCAGTATCGCTCCGTGGAAGAAGTGGTCAGTGAAGCACTCGACATCCTCAAGTCGCGCGATTTGGACGCCGCTGCGAACCTCGCGCGCCTTCGCGCGGACATCGCACTGGCCGCGGAGCAATTCGAGCGCGGCGAAGGGCGAACGCTTGACGTTGAAGATCTCAAGCGACGCGCCCGCCTCGGCCGCGAGAAGTGTGCATGAGCGCGAATCGAGTCGAGTTGTCGCCGGCCGCCGATTCCGACTTGCTCGAAATCTGGCACTACGTAGCTTCCGACAATCCGACCGCCGCCGACCGACTCTTGGAATCACTCTCAGCCGCATCGAGACAACTCGCGACGATGCCGCTCTCCGGTCGCGTACGCTCGGATCTTTTGCCCGAGTTGCGGAGTCTCGCAGTTGGCATGTACGTGGTGTACTACACGCCGACGCTATTCGGAATCAGAATCTACCGCGTGCTGCACGGCGCGCGCGACGCCGCAACCGAATTTCGACGCCCGTGCTAAACGCCGTCGCCTCCCAGTCGCGACAACCTTGAAATTCCGGGGCATTCGCCGCCGCTGGATTGGTACAATATCCACCTCGGAAAGGAGATTCGCCCATGAGCATCTCACTCTCGGCTGAGCAGCAGCGATACGTCGATGAGTTGATCCAATCGGGCAAGTTTCGGTCCGTCGACGAGGTGATTAGCGAAGCGCTCGACGGCCTTCGCAAGCGCGACGCCACGCCGCCGCTCGATCCCGAAACCGGCGTTGACCTTCAGGAGCTTCGTGACGCCCTTCAGACAGCGCACGCCCAGCTTGAGCGCGGCGAGGCACGCGAATTGACCCTTGAAGACGTTGTTCGAATCGTCGAGGCACGCGGCCAGAGCGCAACGTGAGCGAGCCAAAGGCGAAGTTTTCGGCCGACGCATCGCTCGACCTTGCAGAGATTTTCGAACACATCCAAGCCGACAGCCCGGACGCGGCGCGGCGTGTCGTTTCTTCAATACTCGAAAAGGCGGCACAACTGGCTACCGCTCCACAAATGGGTCGAGCACGCTCAAACCTGCGCAAGGACGCGCGTAGTTACTGTGTGGGAACATACGTTGTTTTCTACGAAATCACGCACAGTGGCATCGGCGTGCTACGCGTACTGCACGGCGCGCGGAACCCGCGACCCCTGCTTCGCAACTCCGACAGATGACGAGCGCGGACACCATTCGTTGCGTGCAATGCGGCAGAGGTTCATCTTTGCTATGCGCGCTCGCCTTCACCGCACGGTGAATTCAGGCGTCGATCGCCGAACCACCCGTCCCACGCTTGACTCGCGGTTCGCACCAAGACCCACCGGCGTCGCTACGCCAACGCGCTCGCACAACCGCCGCGCATCGCCGCGCATCTGCTCCGCACTCCGCTCCGCCTCTACCAGCCCCGCGCGCAGCTCCTCGCCAAGCTGCTCCAGCCCCAACTCAAACCCGCTCCGCATCCCGCCCGCCGCCGCCGCGACCAGTGACGGCTTCAGCCAGCGATCGAGCCCGAACGGCACCAGCCACGCGACCAACACAAACAGCACGCTATGCACGGCGAAGCTCGAATCCAAGTATCGCCCGCCCGCCTGCGCCGCGCCGAGGTACCCCTCGATCACCCGCCATGCGACGAGCAACAGCGCCATGCCCGGCAATAACACCGTCAAAAACCCCGTCACCTGCCGTGCCGCGCGCTGCAGCGCCGTCCCCGGCGTGGCCAGCGCCGCCCGCAGCGCATCATTCACCGGGCGATCGACCAGCGCCTCGCCGCCCGCTAGTGCCGCTTCGAGCCGCCCGCGCGTCGGCCCAGGCGCAACCCGTGCTCGCCGCAAGTCGATCTCCAGCGCATCGACGCACTCGGCCATGCGCGACGCCGCCCAATCATCCCACAGCGAAACCCACAATCCGCGCGCGTGCGTTTTTTCGGCCGCATCGCCCCCGGCGTCGCGCGCCGCGCCGCGCGACAAGCCGCGCACGCCCGCGCCGTCCTCGCGCAGCGCATTCCGCGCCGTCCGCACCACCGAGCGCAGCAGCGACGCATCGCCGCTCGCGAAATTCGCCGCCGCCGTCGCAATCGGCCACGCCGCCCCCTCGATCAACGCCACCCGCGCCCGCTGTAAGTGCGCATCCAGATTCGCATGCAATTTGGCCCACGTCACATCGTCGCCCAGCGCCGCCGCCGCCCCCTCGATCGCCGCCCGCAACTCCGCCAAGCGTGCCGCATGTCCCAGCCGCTCCAGCTCCGCGACGCCATGCTGCGAAACCAACTCACCGATCGCCGCCTTCAAGTCCTCAAACTCATCGGCCACCAAAAACGCCGGCGGTCGCGGCGGACACGCCGTCCGAAAAATCAGCGGATTCTCAAACCCCGCCTCACGCAGCATTCGCCCCAAATCATCGCGTTGCTTCGGGTCGCCCTCGTCCCAGCGGTTCATCGCGAACATCCAGCCGTGCCGATGCCCGCGCTCGCGCAGCACCCGCCAACCCACATCATCGCGATAGCGCTCGGGACTCACGACGTACACAACCAGATCAACGTGCGGCAAACACGCCAGCGCCAGCGCCCGATTCTCCGCCGCCGTGCTGTCCACGTCCGGCGTGTCGATCCACACCACCTCGCGTAGCGCCGCGGACGCGTGTCGCTGCACCTGCACCTTGTCCGCCGGAAGCGACTCGGGCAAATTCGCCAGCGGCACGCTCTCATGCAAATAAATCGTCAACTCACGCGAAGTCGGCCGCTCGGCCCCCGTTCGCGCCAGCCGCGTGCCCGCCAACCGATTGAGCAGGCTGCTCTTTCCAACGCCTGTCCCGCCGAAAAACGCGACCACCAGCGGCCGCGCCCCATGCGCGAACAAATCGCCCGGACACGCCGCCTCGACCGCGTCGAGCTTGGCCCGCGCCGCATCATCCAACCAGCCCGCCGCGCTCGCCGCATCGAACCACGCCCGCGCCGCGTGCAGCAATTCTGGAAGCGAATCACTCATCGAATCGACCGCTCCCATTCATCCAGCGCCGCCGCCGCGTCCTCAATCTCATCGCGCGAAATGCCCACGTTGCTCGCATCGCCCTTCGTCGGCAAGCCGCGCAGCCGCGACATGAACGCCCCTTCAAACACCTCGCGCCGCACGTGCTCAAGCTGCCGCTTCTTCAGGTCAGCCTCGATCGTGCGCATGTACCCGCCCAGCGCACTCTCGGTCAGAAATGAAGTCACCGCCAGCATCGCCGGCGCGAACACCAGCGTCTCGGCGCTCATCCCGCCCGTCTTCACCGCCAGCGCCACAGAAGCCAAATCCGCGACCGCGCGCGCCCCGCGCAATGAATGCAAAACCGCCGGGTTTTTCTGCAACGCCTCGAACAACCGATTCGCGGCCGCCTCGATCTCCGGCTCAAACCGCGCCCGCTGATCGCGCGCCTCGCCCGCGAATCCCGCGCGCAACTCCTCGCCGCCGCCCTCAAGCCCGCGCGCCGCCGCTTGCCAGATCGCATAGCCGGGGTCCGAACTGTCGCACCGCCGTCGCGCGTCGCGCTCCAGCGTCGTCAACATCCGCTCGGTCGCCTCGCGCAGCGCCAATTCCTCATTCGGCGTCGTCGGCGTCGGCACCTGCGCCGATTGCGTGAACAGTTCCCGCCCGCGCGACAGTGCCCAACGCAGCGGAAACGTCAACTTGTCACGCACCCAACTCGCGCCCGCCGACAGCCCCGGCACCTCCAGCAGTTGCAGCAATCGCAGCGTTGCCCGTCGAAACGAGTCATACCGCGTTGGGTGATCCAAAAAATCTCGCCGATAGTCACCCAGCGCCGCCTCGACCGACGCCGCGACCATCTGCTGCCACGCCTGCTCCGCAGCCAACTCGGCCTCGATCGGCGCAAGCCACACCGGCCACATCCCACGCGCGTATCGCACCACGCCGCGGGCCGCCGCGTGCTTGTCGTGTCGATCAAGCAGCGCGTGAACGCGTTTTCGCAGCGAGAAAGCCGCCGACACATTCCACTCCGCCTCGTCCGCTGCCAGCGCCGGCTGATACGGAATCATCTCAATCGCCGCATCCGCGAGCCGCGGCGCGTGCTCGGCCAATCGTTCGCGCAGCGACCGCTCGATCACCTCGCGCGCGTCGTCGCTCATCTTATTCACGCACAGCAGCACCGGCCGCCCCAGCGGCTCCACCATTCGCAGCACGCGCCACACCGCGAGGTCGGAGTATTTCTCCTTGCTCATCGCGACGACCAGCACATCCGCCAGCCCGACCGCCTCAAAAATCGCACCGCGATACTCCGCCGCCGCCAGCGAATCAAAGTCCGGCGTGTCCCACACCACCGCGCGCTGCGCCAGCGAATCCCGCGCCGTCGCGTGCAACGCTTCAAACGCATACGAGTCCAATCGCTCACGACTCAGGTTTGCCGAATCAACCACCCCGAAACCCGGAAACGCTACCGTCTGCCACATCGCATTCTCATCCGGCGGCGTCGACGTGAACGCCTGTGCATGTACGGTGAACCCGGCCAGCGGACTCACACCCGCCGCGGTCTCTCCGAGCAGCAAATTGACGATGGTGCTTTTCCCGGCCTGCGTCGGGCCGAGGATGACGACATGTTGCGGGCGTTCAAGCGGCGACAAGCGCAGCAGCGCCTCGCCCAGTTGCAGCGATTCGATGGTGTCGGCCAGTTCCGTCCGCGAGCCGGAGACTGCGCTGCGCAACCGCCGCGCTCGTTCGAGCAGCCGCCGCACAAATGCGTGCAGCCGCGCAGGCGCGGCCTCAAGCGCGAAACCTGAATCAACGACAGCATGCACCAGCGCGCAGTTCCTCCGAGCGATCACAAATCACAGCTCACCAATCATGGATCACCGAAGCGCGATCGCTCGCAGGGTATTCTGCACGAAGCGGCCAACATTCCAAGCCCGGCTCGCTATTCGTTCAGGAATCCCCGCCCGCTCCTCTTCACCGTCAACACCGCGCACGGCGCGTGCTGCACGATCCGCTCTGCCGTGCTGCCAATCAGCACATGGCTAATCCCCGTGCGGCCATGCGTGCTGACCACGATCAGGTCGATGCCCTTTTCCTTGGCATACTCACAAATCGTCGGCCACGGATTGCCGTAGTACGCGTGCGTCACGATCTTCGGGTCGCCGTCGAAGTGTTTGATGATCAGTTCCTTGATCGCCGCCCGCGACGCATCGAGCAGCTTCGGCTCGGTCATCGTCATCGGCGCATCCGCCGGCACCATCACCGCCACATCCGGGCTCAGCGGCGGCGGCACGACATGCACAATGTGCAGCTCGGCCCCGAACTGGTCCGCCATCGCCCGCGCATACCGCCCGGCATGCAGCGACAACTCCGAAAAATCGGTCGGCCACAGGATGCGAGTGGGTTTGACTTGCATGACACACCTCCGTCTTGGCAGAGCGAGTCTTGCAATACCGACGCGACGCCGCAGCGGCATGCCCGACACAGGATTCTTATCCGGCACATCTGCGGAAGAAATCGCAGCAATCCGCGTGCCGCAATTGGACGGTGCTTCAAAGCCCGCGATAAGTAGAGCCTCCAATCGCACCGACGCCAAGATTGTAGCACTCGCCTGCGCACTTCTCCGCAGCATCGCCCATGACAACGCCGCCGCGGAATTCGTGTACGGTGGCAGGTGGCGATGCTCAACTACGAAAACCGTGCGTGTGCCACTGCTCTGTGAGCAGTGCGATTCGACAGTAAGAGAACGATTCAGTCGCCAGGCGGCGCGTTCGCAGGGTTGATTTCCGCGTTCTCCCAGCGGCAGCAGCCGCTGCCGCAGCCGCATGCGAGTTCGCCGGTTGCATTCGTCGCGTGATGGGCGCCAATCGAGGAATTCAGGCCGACGGCCTCGACCGTCGTTAGCCGGGGCGTGGAGCGCAGCGACACCCCCGGATCGCGACGCCGTTCAATACTTGATTCCGCAGCCCGAAGGGCTGCAATTCCGAACCTTGCGGCCCGTATGCGCTCCCGGCCACCCCAATCCCCGCTCCATGCGCCTCGCGCACCGATCTCTAGTTTGCATGCAAACTGAATCGTCTCGCAAAAGTAGAATGTGTTTGACTTCCCACCACCGCGCGGCAATACTTGATCTAGGTTATTGGCCCGTCCCCCGGGGTTCCGTATGAGCCGTCCCACCCCAAATCCCGTTCCCCGTTCCCCGTTCCCCGTTCCCCGCATTGCCCTTCGTCGCTTCATCGCTCCGTCGCTTTTCCCCACCCCCTAACCGCAATTTTCCCGTTTTCCGCCACATGCCGCGTGCTACCATTGAAGCGTCGCAAAAACGCTCAAAAGGAGCACTCCATGTCGGCTAATTCCGCCAATTTGACGAACTGTCGAATTCTCGTCGCGTTCGCCGTCGGCGCGTTCGTGATTGGTTCCGCCGTAGCGCAGGAATCCTGCTACTACACCTGGGAGCGCATCCGCCTGCCGGATCTCTACTGCGTCGGCTGGGACATCAACAACAACGGTCACGTCGCCGGCGAAATTGTCACCGGCGGCGACACGACGCGCGCGTTCTGGTGGACGCCGGAAATGGGCGTTGACATTCTGCCGCTGCCGCCGGGCATTATCAGTATGTCTGCGTATGCGATCAACGACTTAGGACAAATGGCCGGAACCATGTCGGATGGTGCCGAGTGGTTTGGGTTTGTATGGTCGGCGGAGACCGGCTACACCGTAATCGACTTCCCGCACCCCAGCACAAACGTCTACATCACGGACATCAATGACAACGGAGAAGTCGTCGGTAGCGTATTTCGGCGCGTGATTCCCGGCCCGTGGCATTGGGATCCGTTTGTCTGGCACAACGGCGATTTCACATTCTTCGGCGAACTAACTGAGCCGTATCCCGCCTTTCTACGTGGCGTCAATGAATTGGGCGATGTCGTCGGCTATGCCAATATCGAGAGTAACGTCCCGCGCGCGTTCATAATTCGAAACCGCCTTGAATTCAACTGGTTGTCGAGTCCGCTTGATTTCATTTGGACTCGCGCAGAAGCGATCAACAACTATGGACTAATCGTGGGTGATGGGAGAGATGCGGTACTTCGCACGAATGTCGCTGTGGCGTGGACGCCTTGGGGCATCGACTCGGTTCCGCCCCCGTCGGACTCGCAGTCAGCATATTTCACCGCAGTCAACGATCGTGGGCACGCTGTGGGTCGATTCACGGGTGCATTTGATAGACCGTTCTATTGGGCAGTTGGCACCGCGATCGATTTGCTGCCGCTATTGACGCCGACACCTGCGGCAATCAGCGGCGCGGAGGCAATCAACGACCTTGGCCAGGTCGTCGTGGCCGGAGGAAACGGGTCACTATTGTTGGAAGCTCAGTGGCTTGAGGGCGATCTCACGGGTGACTGCCACATTAGCTTAGAAGATCTGGCTTTCGTACTTGCGGACTTTGGATCCGAATCTGGATTCGCGCAGCTCGGCGACGTCAATCTTGACGGCGAAGTCGACCTTGTTGATCTGGCTTTAGTCCTCTCGCGCTTTGGCGAATGACGTTGCACGAAATAAGGAGAAGAAAATGTTAGTCATGGATCGGCGGATTCTCGCGGCCCTTGTCTCGTTGGGTGTCTCGGCGCTCGCAAGCGCGCAGACCATTCTGCGAGTTGATCAGAACGCCCCGCCCGGCGGACTGCAAGACGGAAGTACATGGCGCGATGCCTTCTTAGACCTAAATGATGCGCTCGATCCTCACGCGACGACTATTTCGCTCGGCGCGCAGATCTGGGTTGCACGCGGAACCTATCGACCGGTGTGGACCTACTCGGTCGTTGGTTCACCATCGGGTTCGCGGAACACCACGTTTTTGATCCCCAACGGTGTCGGGGTGTACGGCGGGTTCAAAGGGCGGGTGGCACTGTCCAACTACGAAAACCGTGCGGGTGCCACTGCTCTGCGAGCAGTGTGAACCGACCGTGAGTGAACGACGCGGTCGCTGAGCGGCGCGGCGTTCAAAAAGAGTCGCGCATCCGCTTGTTGACTCAAGTTGTCCCCTGCATGATTCGATTTGATCGCAACTGCGATTAGCCTGTGCCACACCTGCACAAATCCGCTCACCGCCGTGAATCTCCGTTCCCCGCGCATCCGCGCCGCGAAACTCGCGCATCCGCCGCCTACGCTCTTCGCGTGAGCCGCGCTGCGCACCATCCCGATTCCCGCCACCTCGCAAGATTCCGACATCCGCAAATGCGCCCGATAAAACCCGCAAACCAATCAATCCGGCCCAAGGTGGTCAACGAGAGGGGGGCGCGTGAGCATCTTGGTTCTCAAGACCTTCACCGCGTCCCCGCACCGACCCACCCGCTGCCGTTCATCCCGCGCTTCGCCTTTCGCTCTGCATTCTGCATTCTTCACTCTGCATTTGTACCCCGTCCCGCGCCCGCCTTGAGCGAAGCCCAACCTACCTGTATTCTCACGCAAGATTCGTCAACTAACGCACCGGAGCGGGTTTATGGCCCTCGATGAAATTCTCTTTGAAGTCG
>JBJXFK010000140.1:0-9436 GCA_046155505.1 Phycisphaerae bacterium | reverse complement strand
CTCGCACGAAGTTTACTGGAACGGCGCAAAGCGCAGCGTCGTGGATGTTCTAAAACGCGAGTTGAAGGATTACCAATTCTGGGCAACAACCATCGACATTGCCGACTACGGCGTGCCGCAGTCACGGACGCGCGCCGCGATTGTGGGCATCCGCGCGACAGAGAAGTGCGTTGCAGCGCTCCGAGAGGCAGCGGTCGCCCCTATTCCCGCCCCAACGCACTGCGACGGGGGGATCGACGGGTACGCGCGGTGGGTGACTGTGCGACAGTGGTGCGAAGCACGCCAATACCCGGCTCTTGATGCTTCATGTGAATCCATGGCAACGAGCGCCGACCCGCTGCACAACGTGCCGTGGTACGACACGGAGCGCTACCGGCTAATCGCCGACATCCCCAAGCACAGCGGTAAAAGCGCGTACGACAATGGCTCCTGTCCAAACTGCGAGATGAGCGTTGGAACGACCAAGCGCGCGAACTGCCCGCACTGCGGTCGGGCGCTCTGGACCCGGCCTCGCACCCGGGGCAGGGGCCGCCCGAGGCTCATCACGGGCTTTCTTTCCAGCTACCGCCGCATGCGCTCCGATCGTCCCGCCGCGACCATCACGACCAACTCAAGCCATGTCGGCAGCGACTGGAAAATCCATCCGTGGGAAAATCGAGTGCTCAGTGCGCGAGAGTGCGGCGACCTTCAGACCGTGCCGCACTGGTATTCGTGGGCAGCCGCGCTTGACGACGGCCAGCGATATCTCGCGCGAACGCTAATAGGCGAAGCGCTGCCTCCGTACTTTACGTACTTGCACGGGCGAGTTCTGGCGTCTTTACTTCGGACGGGAAGGGTCAATGCCAATCGGCTATTGAACCTCGCCGATTAACTGGGTTGGGTCCGGGCATCGGCAGTGCGATCACGCTTGATTGGCGTGGGGCTGGCCCGAACCGCTTCGTAGCACGAGGGATAGAGTAGCGCCCTTCTGACGCTCCCATTGCCGCGCCCCTGCCGGGGCGGGTCGATCGGATTCACGTTTAGCACGGGTTGCGCGGCGGTCGGCTGCGCCGCACCGCCGCTGCACCCGTGGCGACATTCCTGCGCCCCGCCGGGGCGAAGAGCGCGCGGCGGGGAGTTACAGGTATTTGTCTTCTCTGTGCTCTCTGCGGCTCTGTGGTGAATCTTCTTTGGTTTCGTCCCATTCGCCCGGATGCTCGGCGGCGCGGTGCCGCTGCGTGAGGATGTCTTGTCTTCGGCGGCGTGCACAGGAATGGCGGGGGGTGGGAAACGGGAAGCGGCGGGAAAGCAGTCCGGGGCGGTTGCTCCAAAAAAGACAGCCGGGGGCGGCAGTCCTCCATTGCGCCCCTGCCGGGGCGGGTCGGTCGGATTCCCGTTTTCCACGGGTTGCGCGGTGGTCGGCTGCGCCGCGCCGCCGCTTCACCCGTGGCGACATTCCTGCGCCCCGTTGGGGCGAAGAACGGGCGCGGCGGCGCGAACGGGGGGCGCGGCGGCGCGAAGAGCGGGCGGCGGGGAGTTACAGGTATTTGTCTTCTCTGTGCTCTCTGCGGCTCTGTGATTGATCTTGTTGCCGGGCATTTTCTGCTTCCTGTTCCCGGTTCCCTGTTCCCTCGCTTTTCTCTGTGCCTCTGTGCCTCTGTGTTGAACCCTCTTCGATTTCATCCGTTCCGCCCGGATGCTCCGCGCCGCTGCGCCTCTGCGTGAGGATGGTTTTTGATCTTGCCCGGGATGAAGAAACAGCCGAGGGCGGCTGTTCCACAAAGTTCGCTGAACCCTGCTCCCCGTTTCCCGTCGCCCGTTTCCTGCTCCCCAATCCCCAATCCCCGTTCCCTAATCCCTCGCCTATCTCTAAGGTATTGCTCTGTGCATTCTCTGCGTCTCTGTGCCTCTGTGGTGAATCCTCTCTTCGGTATTCAAGTCGGCGGGCGGGCGGGTCGAAGAGGACGGCGTGCGTTCCTGCGTGCCGATTGACGGCCTGGGTAGCGGGGACAGGACAACATAGACGGGCCGACGAATCACGAAGGGATGGGCTGCGGCGATGGCCGATTACTTGCCGGGACCGGATGCGGACTATCAGGCGTGGGTGACGAATTTTGTGACGTATGCCAATGCGAATCTCGCGGCGCTGGGGCTGGTGGCGGCGGATATGACGCCCGTGACCACGGCCCAGGGCACGTTCAACACGGGGTTTTCGGGGCATATCGCGGCCAAGAACGCGGCCATGGCGGCCAAGCAGACCAAGGACGAGGCGCGCGTCGCGCTGACCGGGGCGATTCGTCCGCTGGTGCGGCGCTTGCAGGCGTCGGCGTCGGTGACGGACGCCGAGCGGGCGGCGCTGGGGATCAATGTGCGCGCGACGCCGGGACCGATCGGCCCGCCGACCACGGCTCCGCTGGTGAGCATTGAGTGCGGCAACCGGTTGCAGCATACGCTGCGCTTTGTGGACGCGGCCACGCCGACGCGGCGGGCCAAGCCTGCGGGCGTGCTGGGCGTGGAGATCTGGAACAAGGTGGGCACGACGCCGCCGGTGGGCGAGGGCGATTTGCGGTTCGTGGCGGTGGATACGAGCCAGCCGTATGTGTTGGATTTTGCGGCCGAGGATGGCGGCAAGACGGCGTATTACTGGTTGCGCTGGGTGAACCCGACCGGCGAACGCGGGCCGTGGAGCGAGCAGGCGGCGGCCACGATCGCGGCGTAGGCGGCACCCTTGCCACAACGTAGCCGGAATCACCGACGGTCCCAGCAGATGCTGGGGCCGTTTCTGTTCCGGCTCGTCCAAGTCGCCGGGAAGGCGTACTACGCCCTGCGTTGGTTCAGCACGCGCGGCGAAACGGGGCCGTGGAGCAAAGTCGCGGCGGCGACGGTGGCGGCGTAGGCGTAGAGGCACTCTCGCGCCGCGATAGAATCGTTGCTCATGCCTGAACTAACGCCCGACATGACTCCATCGAAACCGGCGTTGCCGGGATGGAGCGCCCGCGTCCTCGCCGTCGCGGAGGTGTCGCTTGCCTTCGTGCTGATGCACATCGCCTTCCGCGCGTTCAAGCGCTTCACGAACGTCGGGCAGATGGAGTGGAAGAACGAGGTGAACTTCTCGGCAGGGGCCGCGCTGGTCCTCGTGGCACTCGGGTTCATTCTGATGCGCCGCAAGCGGCTCGCAGGCCACGCCATCACCGCGCGGAACTTCTCAGGCAACGCGAACATCGGGCTGGTGTGCGTCCTGGTCTATGGTGCGGTTGGGGCGGTCGCCATCGCCTGCGGCCTGCGGCGCGATCCGACCTGGAGCAATCCGGTCGTGGGCGGAAGCGCGATCGCACTGCACTTGTTCGTGTCGTTCCTCATGCTGTGGGTGCTGCGGCGGCGTGACGGAGCGATCGCGCGCTGGCCCGGCTGGATCGGCGTCGCGTTCGTGCTGGTGCTCCCGCTGGTGCCGATCATTCCGCGGCTCGTCGAGACCAGGCCGATCGGCCACACGGTGCTGGTGGTGCTCTCGATCGTCCTCAGCGCGGCCATCGCCGAAGAAGTGTTCTTCAGTGGATACATGCAGTCGCGCCTCAACGAGGCGTTCGGGCGGCCGTGGCGCACCTTCGGCGTCGCCTTTGGTCCCGGCCTGCTCATCGTGGCGCTCTTCTTCGGGCTGATTCACCTGCTCAACACGTTTGATTACTTCCGCTGGCAGGGTAGGCTCGCGTGGTGGTGGGGATTGTCCGCCGCCGCGTCGCTTTTCCACGGCCTGCTGCGCGAAAAGACCGGGAGCATCGTCGCACCCGCGATCGTTCACGCCTTCATGGACATCGCCTCGCGCACGCCGGGGCTCGTCGCGGAACCGTAGTGTGTTCGTCCGAGCTTCCGCGCCGAGTTCAAGGCGGGCGAGGGAGGCAAAACCGGCGTCGACTTGGCCCGCTAGATCAACACGCGGGGCGAACAGGGGCCGTCGCCGGAGATCACGACCGCCACGGTGGCGTCCTGAGCGGCGGTCGTTGCGGCGGAGGCGACCGGCGCAGCGTCGGGTGCGCGCCGCCCGGCGCGATCACGTCCTTACATTTGAGCCATTGCAGCCGGTAGGTTCATCGCCCGACGCCATGACGCGAGTTGCCCCAGGTGCATGGACTGGTGCGCGCACGCCATGAACAGCACTCCGTCGTGATTCGTGGGCAGGTACTCTGAGAGTTTCCACGGTTCGCTCCGCGCCGCCAGCCAAGCCTCATCGATCCGATTGAGCGATTCCGCAACGCGGGCCGCCTGGCGCTCGAGTTCGCTCAACAGTTCGGCCCGGCTCGGAAACTGCGCGTCAATCGGAGGCACGCGACGATCCGCGGGCCCACGCCGCAGAAAGAGCTCGCCCCAGCCCGAGGGGAGGTCCGATGCGAGTCCGATGTCCTGCGCGATCAAGTCCAGCCCGGTGACCAGATGACCGATGGTGAACGCGGGGTGATTCTCATGGCCGGGCCCCGGGACCGCGGTCATCTGCTCCGGCGCGAGATCGCCGACAAGGCGCCGGGCGAATTCCAGATGGAAGCGGAGCGTGCGCTGCAGTGCGACAATACTGGCGCTCGTGGAGCTTGGCGTTGTCATGACCTTGATTGTACGCGCGCGGATCGTGGCGGTGCACCGAGGATGGACGGACTCCGCGACCTGCCAGGTCAAAACGCGGGGCGAGAAGGGACCGTGGTCGGAGGTGTGCAGCGCGACCGTGGCGGCGTAGGGCGCTGCCAAGACGATGTCGCACCACGCCGCGCGCAGTGGCCGCACGAGGCGATTTCCCCGTCTGGGAAGGAGCGTGCGTTGCGTTGGGGCCGCCGGGGCACCGCCGCAGCAGCATCTACGTTGTTACCCAAGCATGTCGCTCAGATTACACGGCGCTTCCACGTGGACGTGCGGCTTACTCTCGCGGGGGCTCGGCGCGCGCTGCGACGCGGCCCACTTGTGGTCGTGTGCCCCCTTCGCGACAGCGTCGACACGCTGCACGGGCGACACTTCGTCGGTCTGGCCGATGGTCCCCGAGCCTCACCTCGGCCTGTAGATCAGGCCGAACACAAGACCGATGACGACCCATTGCACGAACGTGCTGGCGGCGATCTCCAGACCGAGTTTGGTCTCCAGATTCATCGTCAGCAGGTTGGGGATTGGATGAACGCACACGAAGATCACGCCCAGCGACACGCCGAACTGCAGACCCGTCCATACGTCACATCGGGCACCAGCCCACCTCGCGTATATGGCCACGAGAAGCAGCAGCGCCAAAAACAGCGCCGCCGCTCCGATCGGCATCAGCCGCTGCATCTGCTCCGCGGACCGGTACACACGCTGGCTTGGCCCGAAATGGCTGCGAAACAGCCAGCCCTCGCCCAAAAATCCGATCGCGAAGAACGCGATCACCGCGACGAACGCTGCAACGGCGGCTCGGGGGTAGTTCATGCGTGCTCCTCTCAACAGCGTTGGGTGGGGTGTCACTCACTCCTGGAAGTGTCTCACGGCAGTGCCGGTTCAACGGTTCGGGAGATATGGTACTTCATCAAGCTCAGGCCGGCGGGCAAGGCGATGCCCCTCGCGGGCATGCGAAGAACGGCACGCGGCGTTGGGTCTTGGGTAGCACGATGACAAGACCGCCGACTTTGCGCGGCCGCGACTCGCGTGCGACGGCGCGACGCGACCCCGCCGCCGCGCACCGACCACGCCACGGTCACACTCCTGACCATGACCGCCAAAGACGAACTTCCACGCCAACTTCAAGCCGGGCGAAGGCGGCAAGACCGCGGTCTTCGTGCTCCGCTTGGTCAACACGCGCGGCGAAACGGGACCGTGGAGCGAGACCGCCAGCGCGACGGTGGCGGCGTAGCTCGGGAGTCTTCGCGTGTGCCCGAATCTGTCGGGTCGGGCGTCAGCACTGTCTCCTGGCTTTCGGGAGCGGCGCGAGGTCCGGCTCCACGAACGCGGCTTTCGCCTGCGGGCTCATGAACGCGTCCTTTGAGTAGAAGAGCCGGAGCGTCTTCTTCTGCAAGAGTTCCGGGTGGGCATCGCAGAAGGCCTCGCCGGTGGGCTCGGGGCCGTACTCGGCCAGAATGACCTCGACCAGGCGCAGCCACGCGATCGTCATGGTCTCGTGGTAGCCCTGCGTGGGCGCGTCCACGATGCCGTGCGCAGCATTGTGGGCCTTGATCCCGGCCCGGAGACGGTCGGCGGCCTGATCGAACGTCTCTTCGCGGAGATACAGGTACGCCAGGCGGATGTGGTCACGGTGATGCCAGCGTTCCAGCGGCCAGCGCCGCGCCTCGAACTCGCGGATGAAATCGTCGTCACTCAACATTTATGGATGATAGTAACGGCTTGCGTGCGTCTTGGGACGCGGGACGCGCAGGACGGCTTCATCTACCGCGACGCCGCGGTTTCAAGCGCACCGGTGCTCCGCGCCATGACCACGCGCCCCGCGCTCCGAGCCGACTTTCGCGCCTAGGGCGGCGGGAAAACGGCGGTCTGCATACTCCCCTGGCTCAGCCCGCGGGGCGAAATAGGGCTGTGGAGCGAAATCGCGGCGGTGACGGTAGCGGCGTAGGGTTTTGTGGCGCGGGGAGGAAGCGAGGCGGTTCAACACAGAGGCGCAGAGGGCAGAGAGAAAGGCGGATGCAGCCGGGCGGCGGGCGGGCGATTCGTGAAGTGCGACCGCCGGGCGGCGGGCGCGCGTCGCCGCGTCACTGTCGCGGCGGTACCATTCTCGGCTTGCATCGTCGATGCTCGTCGCGCTCGTGCGGCGAACGCCGTGGGAGAGTTCATGCTGAGCAAATTCGTTTTCGCAGTTGCGTGCGCGGCCGCGCTGGTGACCGCTGTCGCCGCGCAGGACGCGCCGATCGCTTTCAGCAACGCGACCATCGTGCCGGTCGAGGGCGACATCATCGCCCGCGGCGTGCTGGTCGTGCAGCGCGGCAAGATCGCGAGCGTCGCGTCGATGGATGGGTTTCAGCCGCCGGCGGGAGCGACGGTCGTCGATTGCGGCGGCAAATGGATCATGCCCGGCCTGGTCGATACGCATAATCACATCGGCGGCATCGGCGGGGCCGACGGCAGCGCGACGCTTCAGCCGGACGTGCGGATTCACGATTCGCTGAATGTGTTCGATCCGGGGTTTCGGCGGGCGGTGGCCGGCGGGCTGACGACGCTGAACATCATGCCGGGGTCGGGGCATTTGATGAGCGGGCAGACGATTTATGTCAAACTTCGCAAGCAGCCCAGGACGATTGAGGATGTCATCTATCGCGATGCCGATGGTAGTCCGATGGGCGGCCTGAAAATGGCCAATGGGACCAACTCGATCGGTGCGCCGCCGTTCAGCGGTACGCGCGGCAAGTCGGCCGCGATGGTGCGCGAGCTGTTCATCAAGGCTCAGGAATATCGCGAGAAGAAAAAAGCCGGCGAAAGCGATCCGGAAAAGCTGCCGGCCCGCGACATCGGCATGGAAGCGCTGGTCGAGGTGCTGGACGGCAAGCGGATCGTGCATCATCACACGCACCGCGCGGATGACATCATCACGGTGCTGCGACTGAGCAAAGAGTTCGGCTTTCGCGTCGTGCTGCATCATGTGAGCGAGGCGTGGAAGGTCGCGGACGAGATCGCGGCGGCCAAGGCTCCGTGCTCGGTGATCATGATCGACAGTCCGGGCGGGAAGCTCGAAGCGGCGGAATTGTCGTTCAAAACCGGAGCGGTGCTGGAGAAGGCCGGGGTGCTGGTGGCCTATCACACGGATGATTGGATCACCGATGCGCGGCTGTTCAATCGCAGTGCGGCGCTGGGCGTGCGGGCGGGGCTGTCGCGGGCGACGGCGTATGCGTCGCTGACGCTGAATGGGGCGAAGATGATGGACCTCGATTCGCGGGTCGGGTCGCTGAAGGCGGGCAAGGATGCGGATTTCGCGATCTGGAGCGGCGATCCGCTCAGCGTGTACGCAAAAGTGGAGCAAACGTGGGTCGAAGGCGTGAAGGTGTTTGATCGCGACGATCCGGCGGATCGCTTGTTCGCGGTGGGCGGTTATGGAGCGGGCGAGCCGCGCAAGCCGTACATGTGCTGCTGCGAGCATGCGGGGGTGGGGCAGTGAGGAAGCGACGGAGCGACGCAGCGACGGAGCGACGAAGCGGGGCCGCAGTGGGCGAGTTGAAAATGCAAATTGCAAAGTTCAAAGTGAAGAGGGAGCGCGCCGGGCATTCGGCATTTTGCACTTTGAACTTTTCACTTCGCACTCCGCATGTTGCACTTTGCATTTTGCACTTTGCACTGGCTTGCGGCGTCGCGTCGGCACAGGTTGCGGTGAAGGCCAAGACGCTGCACACGATGGGACCGGCGGGCAAGATCGACAACGCGGTGGTCGTCGTAAAGGAAGGCAAAATTGCGGCGGTCGGCCCGGCGGCTTCGACGCCCGTGCCCGATGGCTTCAAAGTGATCGAGGCGGCGGTGGTGACGCCGGGGTTGATTGATGCGCATTGCACGATCGGCCTCTCGGGCATTTACAACCAGCCGCACGATTCGGATCAACTCGAGCGCTCATCGCCGATTCAGCCGGAACTGCGGGCGATCGATGCGTACAACCCGCAGGAAGCGCTGGTCGCGTACGTCCGAGGGTTCGGCGTGACCACGATTCACACGGGCCACGCGTGGGGCGAATTGGTGAGCGGGCAGACGGTGATCGTGAAGACGGTCGGCAATTCGATCGATGCGGCGCTCGTCAAAGAGCCGGGAGCGATCGCGTGTACGCTCAGCCCCGCGGCTCACAAGGACGGCGGCAAAGCGCCCGGCACGCGCGGAAAAACTGTCGCACTGCTGCGGGCCGAGTTGATCAAGGCCCGCGAATACGCCGACAAGCTGGCGAAGGCCGAGGCGGACAAGAAGCCCGATCGCAATCTGCGACTGGAAACTCTGGGCAAGGTGCTGGCGGGCGAGATTCCGCTGCTCGTCACATGCCATCGTTCGCAGGACATTGCCAGCGCGCTCCGGCTGCAACGCGAGTTCGGCATCAAGTTGTGGCTCGACGGCGCGGCGGAATCTTATGTACTGATCGATGAGATCAAAGCCGCCAAGGTGCCCGTGTTTATCCATCCGACGATGGAACGCATGTGGGGCGAGCGCGAGAATATGAGCATGGAGACGGCCACGAAGTTGCGAGCGGCGGGCATTCCGGTCGCGCTGCAAGGCGGGTATGAGAGCTACGTGCCGAAGGCCCGCGTTGTGCTCTTCGAAGCGGCAATCGCGGCGGCGAACGGGCTGACGTTTGAGCAGGCGCTGGGCACGATCACGACCGACGCCGCGCGGATTTTGGAAATCGACAAACGCATCGGCTCGCTGGAGGTCGGCAAGGACGCGGACATCGCGTGTTTCGACGGCGATCCGTTTGAGTTCACGACGCATTGCACGACGGTGTTGATCGACGGCAAGGTTGTGAGCGACAAGCCGCAGT
>JBJXFK010000125.1:0-8544 GCA_046155505.1 Phycisphaerae bacterium | reverse complement strand
TCACTCGCTTGCGCGTCGCGTTCGGATCGCTTCGCGATCGCCATCCGGCACGGGGGCCCGATCGCTACGCCGCGAGCGCTGTGCGAGCCGTCTCAACTCGCTACTCAATACTCGCTACTCGCCTACTGCCCCGCCGGCAGCCCCACCGGCGTAAACCCCGTCCGCTTCGACACGCTGTCGAATGCGAACCACGCCATGCGGAAGCCCGTCTCCATCTGCGGTCGGCTGCGATCGAGCTGCGACCGCACCTGCGCGAATACATCGGCGTAGAGCGGCTTCAGTGCGATCGGTTCAACAATCACCCAGCGCGCGTTTCGCGCCGCGGGCGTGACTACGATTTTGCGCGCCTCCGCCGACGCGGGCGACACGTCGTCGAGCAGCGGAAACACCTTGCCCGCCAGCGTCTGCACCGGCCCGACCGTCGGATAGAACCCGCCCGAACGTCGGAAATTGTCGATCACCGCCGGCCCGAGCTTCTCGCCGAAATTCGTCTCAACGATCGGCGAATTCGCCGGCTTCGACTCGGCGTTGTAAGCCGACTCGCCCGCGACCAGCTTTTCGCGCAGCGCCGTCGCCTCGGCCACTGCCGCATCCAGCCCGACCGCCTTGGCCCGTTCGGCCAGCTTCTCGGCTTCGGCCTTCGCCAGCTCAAACGCCTTCAAAATCCGCACGTTGCGAACCGCACGCTCGCGCACGTCCGCGACCGACGCCGGCGGGCCGCTCGGCGCGACCTGCGTCACGCGAAACACGAACGCCTGGTATGGCTGCGCATTTTGGCCGCCGCCCTGAAACGAAAACATCATCGGACCCGGCTCGTTGATCCGCAGCACCGGCAACGCCATCGCGTTCGCCGAGCGCGTCGCACCATCCACCGAAAACACGACCTGCGAAGCCGCAAAGTCGCGTCCGCTGATCTTCGCTCGCGACGGGCCGAAGCCGGCCTCGCGCATCAGGCCCTGCTGATCGATCAACTCGGTTCGCTTGAAAACGACCGGGCCGCGCTCGGCAAACTTCGTCGTCAGTTCTTCGAGCGAAACCTGCTTCTCGGCCGGCGGCACCGGACGC
Source organism: Phycisphaerae bacterium (assembly GCA_046155505.1). Lineage (GTDB taxonomy): Bacteria > Planctomycetota > Phycisphaerae > UBA1845 > Fen-1342 > JBJXFK01. The sequence continues at coordinate 7,479 of JBJXFK010000125.1, read as the reverse complement.
ACGCCCTTGTCATCGGGCGTCATCGCATCCCACGGCCGACGCAGTTCCTCGCGCAGCGCGTTCATGATCGACTGCGTTTCTTCCGCCGCCTTGCGCATCCGCACATCTTCGCGCACGCGCACTTTGGCCTCTTCATAGGTCATCTGAATCATCGGCGGACGCTGCGACGGATCAGCCGCGGGCAAATCCGCAGGCTTCTGATAACGCGGCTTATTCTCGTTATAGAACCGCTCGACGTCCTTCTCGCGCACCTGAATTTTGCTGAGTACCGCCTTCGGGTCGATCGTCGCGTATTCGATCACGACCTTGTCGGGCAGGACATAACCATAGGACAGTGCATCGTCGGTGTGCGCGTCTTTGCTCGCCTTGCCCGCTTCGAAGTGCGCCGTCAATTCTTCATCCGTCGGCTGCGGTACATCGGCCAGAAAAGCGTGGGCGTCGATCACCGACACCTTTACCTCGGCCTCCTGCATCATCTCGCGAAAATTCGCTTCCTGCCGCGGCAGGCTGTCCGACATCATCGCCGCCTGCTGCAAGCCGAAGTAATCGATCACGGCGAAAATCCGCCCGATCGAGCTAAACACGCCTTCCTGGCTCAGGTTATAGCCTTGCATGATCGACGCGAACGCCTCGTTCGCGTTCGGGTTGTTCTTCAAAATTTCCTTGATCCGCTCGCTGCCGACGCGAATGCCGGCGCTCTCGGCTTCCATCGCCAGCAGATGCAGAGTAATTCCCTTCTCCACATCGTCCCGACCCTGGACCGCATCGAGAACGTTTTGCCCAAAGAAGCCGGCGAACACCCGCGCATCGCGTTCGGCCAACTCCATGTGGTGCAAATGCACCGGCTTGCCGAGCGCCGTGCCGATTTGAGGCGAATCGGTGTCGATCGCCCGCGAGCGCGGCTGTCGCCCGGGGGTCAGATAGTCGCCGATCAGGAAAATCACGAGAAGCATCGACATGACGATCAGCACCAGCGTGCGACCGTGGCTGCGGAAAAAGCGAGTCATGTAAGACCATCCCTACAGGCACGTTACAACCCCCGACCCGACCCGGACCGGCGGCGAATCGGGCATGATAGGCGAACGCCCCCGACAGACAAGCGCAGGGCCGCGCGCGTTTGTGTGTTCCCGCGGGGTCAACCCTCTCGACCGCCGGTGTGCCGTCGCGTCCGCGGCGCTCTACACTCCGCAGCGAACCTGCACGCGAGGTGACTCGATGAAATGGTGGCATCGCTGGCACACGTCGTCGCTATTGCTCCGCGCGCCGCTGAAATTGGTCTGCTTCGCCGCCATCGTCCTACTCACACTCTTCCCGCGCCCCACGCTGCTCGTCACGCTGATCGAGCGCGTGCAGCGGATGGACACGCTGATCGATCCGACACATCCGCGACTCGCCGAGCTCGAATCGCGCGTGCGGGCCGCGCTTCCCGCCGGCGCGACGGCCCGCGACGCGCTGCGGCCCGTCGAAGCGACGGTGTATCAGTCTGTGCCCTACAAACACGACTGGGAAACCCGCGGCGTCATGGAGCATCTCGCTACCACGGCTGAAATCTTCGAGATGGGGTCCGACGACTGCGACGGTCGCGCCGTGATCGCCGCGTCGCTGCTGCGACGCATGGGATATGAAGCGCGGCTCGCGACCGATCTGCTGCATATGTGGGTCGAAACGCCCGAAGGCGAGACGATGAGCCCGACCAGCACGGTAAAGGTGCTGGTCTCGACCAGCCAAGGCACGCGCGTCGACGTGACGCCGGCGCTGCTCAAGACCTGGGCCCGCGGTTGGTCATATGGCGTCGCGACGTTTCCGCTCCAACGTGAAATCATCATCATGCTCGCGCTGTTTCTGGTAACGCTGCATCCGTGGTCGAGCGGCTGGCGACGATTCGCGTCGCTGCTTCTGCTATGGATCGGCCTCGACCTGGTCCGCGATCAGGGCGAACTCGCGGCGATGAACGGCAACGGCGCGTGGCTGGTCGCGCTCGGATTCGCCGTATTCTTTGCGGGATGGGTCACGCTGGCGATCCGCACGCGCCGGAATCCGGTGCCGGTCGCCACGCCGTAGGGTGGGCACCGCCCACCATTCGTCCGCCCGCGCCGCCGTCGCGCCTCGCGTACCGCGCAACCACCCACCCTAACCAACTTTCGCACCTCACCTTCCACCGCTACCCTCTCCTGCCCCACCGCCGGCAATGATCCGGCTCGTGGCATGGAGGTCCGACCGGATGGAGTGGCTCACGCACGCGATCGATTTCATTCTGCACATCGACAAGTACCTCGACTCGATGATCCAGCAGTACGGCCTGCTCACCTATGTCATCTTGTTCGTGATCGTCTTCCTCGAAACAGGAATCGTTTTCACGCCCTTCCTGCCCGGCGATTCGCTGATCTTCGCCGCCGGAGCCCTGTCGGGCCGCGGCACGCTGAACCCGCACCTCGTCTTCATCAGCCTCTCAATCGCTGCGATCTTGGGCGACACCGTGAACTACTGGATCGGAAAATTTCTCGGCCCCAGACTCCTCCGAGGCGGTACGGACTCGCGATTTTTCAAGAAGGCCTATCTCGACAAAACGCACGAATATTTCGAACGCTTCGGCGGCTCCACGATCATCATCGCCCGCTTCGTCCCGATCGTGCGCACCTTCGCGCCATTCGTCGCTGGCATCGGTGCGATGACCTATTCCAAATTTCTGTTTTACAACATCATCGGCGGCCTCATCTGGGTCGGCCTCTGCACCTACGGCGGCTACATCTTCGGCAGCCTCGACTTCGTCAAGAAAAATTTCTCCCTGGTCGTGCTGGGCATCATCTTTGTGTCGATCCTGCCGGGAGTTTTCGAATACATCCGCCACGCGCGCATGCCCAAGCAAGAGCCCGCGTCGGCCCCGCGCGAGTAATGAGTCGCCACCTATGAAAGTGCAGTTGCATCATCCCGAGCAGTCGATCTCCAGCACGCTCCGCGCAACGGCGGCGGCGCTGACCGATGATCGCGTCAGCATTCGCCAACTGCTCGAACAGGTCGGCGAGCAAGGCATGCTCGTGCTCAGCATGCTCGTTTGCGTTCCGTTCCTGTTGCCCGTCACCATTCCGGGTTCGAGCACGCCGTTCGGCCTCGTCATTGCACTCGTCGGCATCGGCGTCATGCTCGATCGCGTGCCGTGGTTGCCCGCTTGGCTGCTCGATCGCAGCTTTGCCCGCACATCGGTCGTGCCGCTGCTCGAGCGCGGCGCAAACCTGTTCGCCCGCATGGAAAAACTGGTGCATCCGCGCCTGCTCGCACTCACGCACGGTTCAACGCTGAACCGCCTGAACGGCGCAGCCCTCACACTGTCGGCGATCCTGCTCATGGTTCCGCTGCCGATTCCGCTCAGCAACACATTCCCCGGCTGGGGCTGCATGTTGCTCTCCGCAGGAATCTCTCAGCGCGACGGCGTGGTCGTTCTGCTCGGCTACTTGCTCGTGCTCATTTCAATCGCCTACTTCGCCGTCATCGGCTGGGCAACCTACACCGGCGCAGGGTGGGCCACTCGCTGGTTCGGCGTCGAATGACGGCAGAAGGTCGAAGGTGAAAGGCCGAATGCAGAATGCAGAATGCTGAATGCTGAATACAGAATGCAGAAAGCCGCTCCATGAACGCCCAGGACGCTGTGCACCAAGCACTAGACACTAGGCACTAGACACTAGGCACTTCTCCCCAGCGACGATTAGGGGCCGCTCCCATACCATCCGCAACCATGAGCGATCTTGATACCGCCCGCCCCGCCGACACCACCACCGCCGCGCCCAAAGCCGACGTGCTTGATCTCGCCGCGCTCTTCAAACGCCTCGGCCCCACCGGCCCGCTCGCCGTCATCGCCGCGACGCTGCCGCTGGTCGGCGCGATCACGCTCATCAGCACGCTCGGCACCGTCGCACCGTGGCTGCAAAGCCACGCCGAACTGGGCATCGCACTCTACATCGTCGGCTTCGCGATTCTCGCAGGCGTCGCGCTGCTGCCCACGCACGCATCCGCGATTCTGGGCGGCTGGGCCTTCGGCTTTGCGATGGGCTTGCCCGCGGCGCTGGCCGGATTCGTCGGCGGTGCCCTCATCGGCTACGCCATTGCTCGCCCGGTCGCCGGCGATCGCGTGGTTGCCATCATTTCGGAACACAAAAAATGGCGCGCGGTTTACGACGCACTGCTCAACAGCGGCTTCTGGCGCGCGCTGCTCATCGTCACGCTCCTGCGTCTGCCGCCGAACTCGCCATTTGCGATGACCAATCTCGTGCTCGCCTCAACGCGCGTGCCGCTGCTGGTCTACTCCATCGGCACCACGCTCGGCATGATTCCGCGCATCGCTATCGTCGTCTGGCTCTCGTCGCACGTCGCGCAACTCGACTTCGGCCTGGGCAAGAATTGGTGGATGATCGCCGGCGGGATCGTGCTGACGCTGATCGTCTTCGCCATCATCGCCCAGATCGGCCACCAGGCGATTTTGAAAGTCACCGCCGCCGAGCGCCGCCAGCCCACGTAACCACGCGAGAGCCACGCATGAACCTGTTCCGCTCGACATCGACCGCGTCACTCGCAATCGCCGCGAGCCTTCTGGTCGGCTGCTCCGGCGGCATTCACACCGCCGGCACGCATCAGGTCGGCGTCAGCGGCTCATTCGGCCACGCAATCAAGGGCGAGGCAATCTGGCCCGACGGTGAGGGACGCGCCGACAGCGCCGGCGTCACGATCGACTATCGCTATTTCACCGCCGACCGATTCGCGATCGGTGCCGCCGCGACGCCCTATCGCAACTACAACCAGAGTGACGGCGACGTTGCCACCGGCGAGTTCCAGCTCAGCCTGCGCTACTACTTCTGGGAGACCGACGCCCTCGGCGTGCCCATCGGCTTTTTCGCCGAGGCGCTCGGCGGAATCATGACCGGCTCCGCCAGCGTGCCGCAGGAAGGCTCGGCCACCAACTTCACCCAAGACACCGGCCTCGGTGTCGAAATGAAACTCAGCGAAAACATCAGTTGGGTGACCGGCTACCACCTCCGCCACCTCTCCAACGGCCGCATTTTCCGCAGCGACTCAAACCCCGCCCAAAACGACCACTACGTCTTCACCGGCCTCGCAATCTCATGGAAATAGCGACGCGACGCGCTGAAACAATGCTGCGATGCGCAGAAACCAATCCGAAACCCGAGCGCAAGCGAGCGGGGTAACGCTCGAATGCAGAATGCAGAATGCAGAAACGTGTCTCGACGCAGTCGAGATACGAACGCGAAGCGCCAGCGAGTGCCCGGAGCGCAGCGACCGGGACTCTTGATCCGAACCCCAAGCACCGACACCCCTACCTCTGGTTCCTCCGCCCCATCAACCCAACCAACAGCGCGAGCCCCACCAAACTCCCCGGCTCCGGCACCAACACCCCATTCGCCTCGGCCCTGATCTCGCCCGAGATCGCCGCGGTGATGCCGTCCAGCGTCAAATCCAGCAGCACATTCGCCTCGCCCCCCGGCGGCAAAATCGTCGGCAACGCGAACGCCTGCTGCGGCAACGCCACATTCGGGTCGAGTTCCTGCGCAAATTCAAGCGGCTGTAGCGACGTAACCGTTGCCGTGTCGCCGCTCAGCACCAATTCGCCCGTCAGCGGAAACGGCACCGGCGTCGGCGGCAAATCGAACGGCATATCAAGCACCGACGCCGATGCGGCCAAATTCACCAGCGGTACGACCACAAACGAATACGTATTCGGCCCGGTCGGCGTCAAAACGCCCGGAGCCGCCACGCCAATCTGCTGCGCAGTCAGCATCTCCAGCGAAACCTGCCCCACGGGCAGCTCAATCGGAATGCCGCCCGGATAGATCGACGTCGGATTACGGGTGCGAAACGCCTCGGTTTCAAGCCCGATGCTCGCCGTCAGGGCCGCCGGCCCGTCCGAGAGCAAATTCACCGAATAATTCTGAATCACGACCACGCCCGCGTCGACATCGACAATCAGCCGATACCCGCCGCTGGTCTGCGTGCTCACGTCGTTGCCCAGCCCCACGCCCAGCGAAATCGCGACCGGCAAATTCTCCGTCGAGCCGAAAGACCCGAAAATTCCCGGCTTCGTCCGCGTCCCGTCCGGATTCGTGTCCGCGTTGTAGTTCCCGATCAATGTCCCGCTCGTCGTGAAATCCAGCCCAATGTCGGCCGCCAGACCGCTCCGCAGCGGCTTGATGCTGAAATCGTAGATCGCGGGAACGGCAAGTGTGCTGGATGTCGAGACAATGGACCCGATCGCGGCGGCAACCGCCGCCGTGGCAAAACGCTGCATAGTTTCTTTCCCCTTCGAATCTGCCCAGTAACGGAGATGAACTGCCACTTGCATGCTAGGCCCGGAAATAGCCGAGAATCAACATGCACGTCGTCGGCAGATACCGCTGGACACCCAAGCCCATAGGTACTTTGGCCAAGATTTGCCCTGTTGATATTCTGCGCAGATGGTGTAACAATGCGACCCGAAACGTTTGCGTGCGAATTTGCAGTCAAATCGCCCATTCTCACACGAAAGGAAGAACAGTGCCTCGAATTAAGGATCCCGCAGCGAAACAGCAGATCATTGTCAGCGTCCAGCTCGCAGCCGAGGCCAAGCGGCAACTGGATAACGTTTGCGACGAGCGCGGCATGACCATCAAGTCGCTGCTCGGTCGGCTCATTTCCTGGTTCGGCAGCATCGACAAGACCGAACAGTCGATCGTGCTCAACCAAGTTGAAGCCCGCGATGTGCGCACCCTCTCCGAGATGCTCATGGCTCGCGGCGGTGCCAAGGCAACCAAGAAGCCGAGCTAATCGATGTCCGTCGGCCGGCTGCCGATGCGACTCGCATTGGCGGCCGACCGATGCTGTGTTCTGGTTCGGTTTCGCACTTTCTGCGAGCGGCGACTCTTCGCCGCGCGCTCGTCTGATTCTCCGCTCTCAATTCAATTCACATCCGTCTGGGCCCGGGTGGCATGAGCCGCTGCGCGCCGATACGCTTCCGAGCAAGATCCAAACGCTATCTAATGCGGAGCATGCCATGGCGCAAGAGACCCTGATTCGGGTGTTTGAAACTCCGGCTGGATTCGTCGGCATCGCCGGCACGGATCGGGCACTTCGTCGAATGTTTCTGCCGGAATCGACGTTTGAGCGTGCGCTTCGACTCATGCACGCTGCCGAGCCGAGCGCCACGCTTGATGAGACCGAAACATTGCTGCCGGAATTGGTCACAGATTTACAGCGGTACTTCGGCGGCAAACCTGTGCGCTTCCGCGTGAAGCTCGATTGCGACGATTGCGCACCGTTCCACCGCGACGTATGGCACGCCTGTCGTCGAATCCCCTTCGGCAAGACCGCCAGCTACGGCGAGCTCGCCCGCGCCGTCGGCAAACCCGCCGCCGCCCGCGCCGTCGGCATGGCAATGGGCCGCAACCGCTGCCCGATCGTCATCCCCTGCCACCGCGTGCTGCGCAGCGACGGATCAAT
>JBJXFK010000097.1:0-18523 GCA_046155505.1 Phycisphaerae bacterium | reverse complement strand
TGGACGCGATGAGCGGCGGCATTCTGATCTGGTGGCCGCTGTCGCATCAGGTCGTCGGCAACCGGTGGCTAGATGTGTTCGACTGGCCGATTTTTCGGCTGCTGATCAAGGAATCAATCGTCTTCGCCCCGCTGGCGACTGCCGGCGTGGCGATCGCGGTGTCGCTCCGCGGTGGCACCACTTCGATGGTCGCGATTTGGCTGCTCTTCGCGGCGTCAGTGGCATCCGCGTATTTTGTGTCGCTGCCGGCGACGATCGGCGTCGCACTGGCGATGGCGACCATCGGCATCGTCGTCTGGCGACCGCCCATTTGGCGGGGCCTGGGTTGGCAGTTCGCGTTCGCGTCTCCGATGCTGCTGATGTTCGTGGCGCATGTGACCGCGTGGATCGCGCTGCAGGCCGGCGATCAGTATTTCGAAAAGCGGGATTACGTAGCCGCGCGCGGCTGGTACCACATGCTGGTCACGCTACGCTGCATCGGCCTCGACGGCGTCGGCGAGTGTCACGTCGCGGAATGCCACCGGCTGCTCGGCGAGGATCGGCTCGCTTACGAGATGTACCAGCAATCTTTGCGCGAAGCACCGTATTCTCCCGATACGCTGCGGGGCCTGGTCGAGTTGCATTTGAGCGCTTCCGATGGTCAGATACGGAACGCGCAGCTCGCGGCTTCGCTCGCGCAGGGTTTGCCCGCTCGCGGGCGGTCGCCGGCGGAGGTGCGGAACCTGACGCGCTACCGAGATGATGTGCTCGCACGCGTGGCGGAAGCGACGAAGGCTGAATCGCGGGCAGTGCCCACGGAAGGCGACGGCGAATGATGCTGCTGGCTCAGTTTGAGATCATCACCACCATTCTGAGCAAGTACACGGAATCGATGGGTTTCGGGCAGTTGTCCGCGCTCTTCGGCGTTCTCGTTCTGACCGGCTACATCGTCGCCACCCAAAACACCCGGCTCGCGCTGCTGGTGCTGCTCACTCTTTCGCTGTTCACAACGGCCGACAACAGCGCGATTGCCAGCGCGGCATCTCTGGGTCGTTGGTTCTTTCTCGGCCTTGCCGCTCTCACCGCGCTGATGCGTCCCGCGCCGGTCGATGGCGGTACCCTCGGGCTGCTGGGTGCCTATGCCATCATCAACCTCGTGGGAATGCTCTATTCCGAATCGCTTGAGAACGGTCTCGTTCGCGCGATTTTCTACATTCTGGCGATCCCTGCATTTCTCATGTGCTTCGGTCGGGCACGCAACGGGCCGGACGACCTGCTGAAGTTCCTGCGCACCATCTCCGTGGTCGGCGTCATTTTGGCCGTCGTTCACGTCTTCTTCATCGCCGGCGGCGGCGGCAGCGGCATCTCGCGCTTCAAGAGCTTTTTCACCTCGCCGCAGACGATGTCGATGGCGACAACGACCGTGACCATTCCGATGATCTGGCTGCTGCTGTCGAAACAGGCGGCCGGCTGGTTCTGGCCGGTCGCTGGTGCCGTACTCGTGAATCTGCTGTGCATGATCGCCTCGACGCAGCGCACCGGACTGTTCTCGCTCGGCGGCGCGGTCGTGGTCATGCTGTTTTTCTTCCGTGCCCGCGGCGCGCTGATCGCCCTGCTCGTCGGCGGCGGGTTCTTCGTCGTCGCGCTCCCCTTGCTCGGCAAACTTGTCGATGCGGATTTCCTTGCGGATCGCCTCGGCAGCCTCGACTCGACGGGTCGGTCGGAGATTTGGGCAGCCGCGTTCGAGCGCGCCATGGAGTCCCCCGTGTTGGGTTGGGGTTCCGGCTCTGCATCCGCATGGTCCGAACGCAACTTCGCCAAGAAATTCCATCAGGCGTATTTGCAGGCTTTCTTTGATGGCGGGCTGGTCGGCATTTCGGTTTTCATGGCGCTGGTCATTCGCGGGATATGGCTCTCGTATCGCGTCACCAAAGCCAAGGACGAGAAAATCCGCGTCATCGGTATCTACACGCTTGCCGCCACACTGGCCGTCGCCGCACAGGGAATCGTGGAGACCAGTCTCGCCGACACGACGAATGAAACCGCGACGCTGTTTTACCTGTCGCTTGGGATCTCCGCCGCAGCACTGCAAATGAGCCGTTACGCCAACACGTCTCCGACATCGACACCTGCGGGACGCGCGCCGGCGGTCGCCTTGCCTCAGCCGCGACGTCTGCCGCCGAATCACTACGCAAACCCGGGCGGGATCGCGAACTAGTCCCACGGAAGCAGGAAACGCGATTGCCATCAGCCGCCACGACGCCTGCCGCGATCATTCCGATCGACTCGCTTACGGCCAGCCCGAAGACGGGCGTGATTGAGTCATTGCGTTGTGGCAATGACATCATTCGATTTACCGGCGGCGGGTGCGAATTCGGCGACTGGTACGGCTTCTTCTCGCACGAAAGGCTTGGCGGCAACCGCGTCACGATCAACAAATGCGAAGTCAACTCGGCGCAAGATCGTGCGAACGGAACGATTGTCGTCGCGCTACCGTGCGGCGAGTACGAATTCCGTTTTGACGATCGTCTCGACGCCGGCACTCTGCGGCGCACCTATCACCTGAAGAGCGTCGGCGTCGGCGCGATGGGCGATATGGTCATCCGATCCGCGGTCCGCGCCGCCGACTTTCAACGCGGTGACATCGCCGGACGCGCCCCCGCCCACGTAGGGCTGAATCGCTTCATGCAGCACGAAACGAGTTCGGCGCGACTGATCGGCAACGGCATCGAGCTTGCGTTCGATGCGGACGTCCCCGACGCTCCGGGCCGACTCGGCATGTACACGTACCTGCGCGACCAGCCGGACGGGCAGTGGATCATGCACCATCGGCTGCTCACCGAATGCGCCGCGTCGGACGAATATGTGCTGCGCGTGCGTCACGCCGCGTATTCATCGAAGTCGTCATTCTGGGTCAAATCACTCCGCGGCGTGCTCTGGCGCGCGTGCGAAAAGCACCCGTGGATCCGCCCGACCATACAGGTCGGCGGAAACATCATCATGAAGCCGGGCGAAACCTGGACCATGAGCTCGACGATTCGTGTTGTGCGACGGGAAACGAGAGGAGCGACGGCAACGCCATGAAGCTGCTCTTCTGCTCGTTTCGATTTCCGCCGAGCCGCGCGGCCCGCAGTTTGCAACTCGGCAAGCTGACGAAGTACCTCGCGCGGCGTGGGCACGAGATCGACGTCGTAACGGTCGACCGCTCCACGCTTGGCGCATTCTTTGACGCGCGCGTGGCCGAGTGGATCAATACGCCCAACATTCGCACGATCGAGTTGCCCAATCCCGATCGCTCGCTGCGCGACAAGCTTGTCGCCGCCGCGTGGGGGCACAATTTTCCGGGATGGGCCAAGGCCGCCGGCCCCGCGCTGATCGGTCAGGTGCGAAAACTCGGCGTGCAGCACTATGACGCGCTCTTCAGTTTCGCGATGCCGATTGATTCGCATTCGGCCGCGCTCGTCGCAAAACGCCGTTTCCCGAAGCTCCCGTGGATCGCGCACTACAGCGACCCGTGGGCCAACAACCCGTACAGCGAAGTCGGTAACTGGGTGCGGCAGCAATTCTTCAACTTTGCCGAGCGCGCGTACGCCGCCGCGGCCGACCTTTCGATCACGGTCAGCGAAGAACTGACGCAGCACGTCGCGTTGCAGTACCCGACCCAAAGACACAAATTCCGTACCTTGCACCACGTTTTCGACCCCGAGCAGTATCCGGATGAGGATCCGCCGGCGAGTGGCCCGGTAATTCTGCGCTATCTCGGCGGATTCTCGCCCCGCCGTACGCCCGCGCCGCTCATCGACGCCCTCAGACTGGCGCAGCAGCGCGGCGCTCCGCTTGAAAACCTGCGCATTGAACTGGTCGGCGACCAGCTCTTCGACGCGGACAGAAGATTCAACGAGGTGCATCCGGGCCTCGCCGTTGATCGCGGGCGCGTGAACTATTGGGAGAGCCTGCGCGAAATGCGCACCGCCCACGGCTTGCTGCTGATCGACGCGGATCAGGAGGTCAGCCCGTATTTTCCCAGCAAGCTGGCCGATTATTTCGGCAGCCGCCGCCCGATCATCGCCATTACCCCCCCGCACAGTTGCAGCGCGCGACTGCTACGCGAATACGGCGGCGCGTGTTTCGAAGCAGCCGAGACCGAGAAAATCGCCCAATTGCTCGAGTCAATCGCGCGCCGCGGCGCGTCGGCGTTACCGCCGGTCGTCGCCGAAAACGTGGCTCGCTTTGAAGTGGATCGTCTCGCGGCCCAGTTTGAGTCGCTCGTGCAAGAGGCAAAGCGTCTGGCACGCTAGGAACGGACCCACACGATGTCCCGATTGCTCAAAGACTCGGCCATGACGTTTGTCGCCGAAACCGGGACAGTGGCATTCAACTTTCTTGCGGGCGTGCTGACGGCCCGCGCGCTGGGCCCGGACGGGCGCGGAATCTATGCGCTTGTGTTCAGCTTCGCGTCGATCGCCGTGCTCGTACTGGGCATTCGCTGGGAACGCCCCACCGGCTACTTTCTCGGCAAAGACACGGCGAATCTGCCCACTGTGCTCACCACAAACCTGCTCATCCCGTTTTATGTGCCGCTTGTGACGCTGCTAATTTGGTTTCTCTACCCGCCGCTCCTGGAAAAGGGACTGCTCAAAGGTGCGACGCCGACGATCCTCTGGCTTGCGCTCGGCCTGACCGTGATCATGGGTTTCTGGAGCGCGATCACATCGGTGCATGCAGGCTTGCGCGAATTCGGGCTGCGGTCGAAGTTCCTCGTCGTCTGGAACATCTGTTTGATGCTGCCAGTCCTGATCCTGTTCGTCGCCGGTGTTCGCGACCAACCCGACGCTCCTCCGCCGTCAAGCGCGTTGCCCTGGTACATCATCGGGCACATCGCCGTATTCGCGCTGGTCGTCGTTCCGTGGATGTGGTTTTGGTTCGGCAGGCGGAAGTGGCGATTTGGCTTCAGCTTTCCGCTCTATCGCGGCATGGTCAGCTACAGCATGCTTACGTTCGCCTCGCTGCTGCTCAACATGGCATCTTTTCGCCTCGATATGTTTATCCTGAACTTCCTGACGAACGAGGAATCCACCGGCCTTTACTCCATCGCACTCGCGCTTACCAACCAGCTCTTGGTGTTGCCAACAGTCACCGCGACGGTGCTCTTTAGCCACACGTCGGCAAACCAAACCGGCGACGGCGAAGCCACCGCGCGCGTCCTGCGCGTGACACTCATCGCCACGCTCGCCGCCGGTCTCGTTCTTGCAATCCTCGCACCGCTGATCGTTGGCCCGTTGTACGGCAGCGAGTATCTGCCGATCATTCAACCTATGTGGGTCTTGATTCCGTCCACCGTTTGCCTTGGCTTGTTCCGACTGATGACGGCGGAGTTCGACGGTCGCGGCATGGCCCACTGGACGAGCATTTGCAGCCTTCTGTCGGCTGTCGTCGTTATCACACTCGACTTCCTTTGGATTCCGCGCTTCGGCCTGATGGGCCTCGCGTGCGCGAGCCTGACTGCGCAGGCGCTCGCCTTGCTCGCCGCGTCGCTCGTCTTCTGGCACGTCGCGGGTCTTAGCCCGGCGCGGGCACTCATCCCGCGCGCCGCCGACTTTGGGCTGATTCTCGACTTCGTTCATCGCATGCTGGCGCGCCTACGCGGCGGCAATCGCCCGACCGGAGGTGCCGCATGACGCACGAGTCGCTTCGCCCGCTGCTGCAAAATCGCTGTGTGGCGGTGCTTTACTTGAACTTCGGTCCGTACCACGTCGCGCGGCTGCGCGCGATCGCAGCCGCCCTGCAACCGTTCAATTGCCGACTCGAAGCGATCGAATTGTCATCGGTCGAGAAGCAGTACCCCTGGCGCGTCTCGCGGCAGAACGAGCCGTTCGGCTGGCACACACTCTTCCCCGATCGCGAAGTCGAATCACTCAGCGCGAGCGAACAGAACGCCGCCATCACCGACCTGCTCGCCAAACTGAACCCGGCGAGCGTCGTGATTCCCGGCTGGTCGCACCCATTCCTGCGCGGCGCGCTGGCCTGGTGTCGCAAGTCGCGGGCCATCTCGGTGCTATGCGGCGACTCGACCGCCAACACGGGACTGAAAGGCTGGCAACCCGCGAAGCGTCCGTGGTACAAGGAACTGGCGAAGCGCTGGATGATCCGCGGCACCGACGCCGCGCAGGCATCCGGCGAAGAGTGCCGCCAGTATTTTGCAAGCCTCGGCATTCCGCGCGATCGCATATTTCTCAAATACGACGTGGTCGACAACGAGTACTTCGCCCGCGTCGCGGATGAGACGCGGCGAGACGCGGCGACCTGGCGGGCGAAGTTCGGCACACCCGACAAATTCTTCTTCTATCCGGCGCGCATGCTAGAAGTGAAGAACCACCCGCGTCTGCTCGCTGCGTATGGCCTGTATCTGAGGCGCGTCGGCGATCGCGCATGGGGCTTGGTCATGGTGGGCAGTGGCCCGGACGAAAAAATCGTTGACGACAAGATCGCCGCCCTCGCAAGTCCGCTCGTACAACGCAAGTCATACGCGCAAATCGAAGACGTCGCGCGCTACTACGGCCTTGCATCAGCACTGCTCTTCCCGAGTTGGAAAGAGACATGGGGCTTGATCGTCAACGAAGCCGAAGCGGCGGGACTACCGATCGTCATATCGAGCGGCTGCACCGTGAATGAACACCTGATGCGCGACGGCGAAAACGGGTTTGTCTTCGATCCGTTCAACGTCGAGCAAATGGCGGATTGCATGACGCGCATGACGCTGCTCGGGCAGACCGAGTACGACGCGATGTGCGCTGCGAGCCGACGAATCGTCGCTGATTGGGACGTGAGCGATCACGCGCATGAGCTATTGAACGCAATGCGGGCGGGCGCGAATGCCCGCCGGCGCTAAGCACGGATGTGGTGCCATCTACGCCGTCGCCGCCAACTCCTGCATCACTGCTGCGCTGGCCGACATGCCGAGTCGATCGGCCCCGGCTTCGATCATCGCCAGTGCGGTCTTCAGGTCGCGAATCCCGCCTGCGGCCTTCACCTTGATCGGCGCACTGTGCCTGCGCAGCAGGGCCACGTGTTCGACCGTCGCTCCGCCATTCGCATGAAACCCGGTCGATGTCTTTACGAAGTCGGCCTGCGCCTCGGCCACGCAGCGGCATCCCATGATGATCTGTTCTTCGGTGAGCGCCCGCGTTTCGAGAATGACTTTTACGATCGCATGCTCGTTCGCGCGCTTCGTCGCGGCGACCACGGCCTCGATGTCGCGCGTGACGGCCTTGTGATCGCCCGTGATCAGGTCGGCGAGGTTGACCACCATGTCCACTTCCAGAGCGCCTTGCTCGACCGCACGCCGCGCTTCAAATGCCTTGGCCTCGCTGATCGACGCACCAAGCGGAAACCCGGCGACCGTGCAAACCGACGTTGCGCTTCCGGCGAGGCGCCTCGCGCACAACTCGACCCAACACGGGTTCACGCACACGGCGACGAATCCAAACTCACGCGCCTCGTCGCAGAGCTTGTCAACCTGCGCGCAAGTCGCCTCGGGCTTGAGAATGGTGTGATCGATCCGTCGAGCCAGTTCTCTCGGTGACATCCAACCCTCCCAACCCGCGCCACGCGCTTGTGAATAAGTTGCGAGTATACCGCCGCGCAATCGCCCCGCGGCGCGCCACATCCTCGCCGCCGCGTTGCCGTAGAATTCTCTTATGAAACTGATCCGCGTCGCCGTCGCTGTGCTGAATCAGACGCCCATGGCCTGGGCCGAGAACGCCGCAAACATTCGCCGCGCGATCGATGCGTCGCGGGCGCAGGCCGTCAGCGTGCTCTGCCTGCCCGAGCTCTGCATCACCGGCTATGGCTGCGAAGACGCATTCTACTCGCGCGGCTTGCACGAGACCGCCATCAGCGTGCTGCACGAGCTCGCCCCAACGGCGCGCGGCATGATCGTCTCAGTCGGCCTGCCGCTGCTGTTCAACAACGGGCTTTTCAACACGGCGTGCCTGCTGGTTGATGGCGAGATCGCCGGCTTCGTCGCCAAGCGGCACCTTGCCGGCGAGGGGCTGCACTATGAGCCGCGCTGGTTCAAGGCGTGGCCGATCGGCAAGCGGGCGACGATCGAGCTGCGCGGCAAGACATACCCCATCGGCGACGTTCACTTCGACGTGGGCGGCGTGAAGCTCGGCTTTGAAATTTGCGAAGACGCGTGGGTCGCGAGTCGCCCCGGCAGCGAACTGTCGCTCGAAGGCGTCGATCTGATTCTCAACCCCAGCGCCAGCCATTTCGCATTCGGCAAACACGAAACCCGGCGGCGACTGGTGCTCGAAGGTTCGCGCGCGTTCGGCGTGACGTACTTGTATTCGAATCTGCTCGGTAACGAAGCGGGCCGCGCAATCTATGACGGCGACGCGATGATCGCCAGCGCCGGCAAGCGACTCGCGGCGTGTCCGCGATTTTCGTTCGACGATGTCGAGCTTTGCAGCGCGGTGATCGATGTCGATGCGACGCGGATGACGCAGGCCCGCACCGCGAGCTTTCGCCCAAACGTGGACAACGGCGAGAACGGGCCCGTTCGAGCGGCGTTCGAGTTTTCGCCACTCGCGCCCCAGCGCGACGAATTTGACCTGCCCGCGTGGGAAAGCGGGCCGCACCTGAAGGAAGAGGAATTCGCGCGGGCGATTTCGCTCGCCCTGTTCGACTATCTGCGCAAGAGCCGATCGCGCGGCTTTGTCGTCTCGATCAGCGGCGGGGCCGACTCGGCGGCGGTGACATGCCTGGTGGCGATGATGGTGCGCTTCGGCATCGCCGCGCTCGGGCGCGACAAGCTGCTCGCCAAACTCGCGTACGTCGGCGATCTGGAAGCCGCGAAAAGCGAGCGTGAAATCGTGCAGCGACTGCTAACGTGCGTGTATCAGTCGACGGCGAACAGCTCGGAGACGACGCGCAGCGCGGCGCGCGACGTGGCGAGCGCGGTCGGCGCGCAATTCCTGACGTTCGACGTTTCGGCGCTCGTCGCGCAATACATCGACACGGTGCAAAGTGCGATCGGGCGCACGCTTACCTGGGAATCCGACGACATCACGCTGCAAAACATCCAGGCCCGCGTTCGCGCGCCGGGCGCGTGGATGCTGGCCAATATCAACGGCTCACTCTTGCTCTCGACCAGCAATCGATCGGAAGCGGCCGTCGGTTATGCGACGATGGACGGCGACACCTGCGGCGGGCTGAGCCCGATTGCGGGAATCGACAAGGCGTTTCTGCGGCATTGGTTGCGCTGGCTCGAAACGATGGGGCCGGAGGGAATCGGGGCAATCCCGGCGCTGCGCAGCGTGAACGTGCAGCCGCCGACGGCCGAGTTGCGCCCGCCGGCGGCGTCGCAGACCGACGAAGCAGACCTGATGCCATATGACGTGCTGGATGCGATCGAGCGCCTGGCGATTCGCGACAAGCACACGCCGGTGGAGGTGCTGCGTATGCTGGAGCCGGCGATGCCGCAGCACGGGCGAGCGCAACTGATGGCGTGGGTCGAGCGGTTTTTCCGCTTGTGGTCGCGCAATCAGTGGAAGCGCGAGCGGTACGCGCCGTCGTTCCATGTCGATGATGAAAATCTGGATCCGAAGACGTGGTGTCGCTTCCCGATTTTGTCCGGCGGCTTTGAGCGCGAACTCGCGGAGCTGCGAGCGATTGGCAGGTAACTGGCGCGCGGCACCCAATGAAGAACAGCGGCCCTCCGCGGTTTCCTTCTTGGAGCACCGCGGCCCTCCGCGGTTTCTTATTACATTGTGGAGCAGCCGCCCACGGCTGCGTTTTCTCTATCCATGCCGACGCGAACGGCCGTCGGCACGGCACCCGCCTCATGGCACCAACACCTCGCAACCAGTTGCCGCGAATCACAGCTACCATTCGTCAATGCTCGCACGCACACTGTTACTGGCCGGCCTGCTGCTCACCGCGACCGGCTGCGCCACGCAGCATTCCGGAGCCATCATGCCGATCCGCTATTCAACCGGCGACGGCCCGCTGCGCATCGCCGTCATCGGCCTCGTGCATCAACATGTCGAAGGACTGCTCTGGCAGGCCAATTCCGGCGACACCCTGCGGATCGTCGGCATCTATGAGCCGAATCGCGCGCTCTTCGATCGCATGGCGACCAAATACGGCCTCGACGCGCGGCTGCGGTACGACGACATCGAACGCATGCTCGACGAGACAAAACCCGAAGCCGCAAGCGTCATGACTTCCATCCGCCAGCATCGCCGCGTGGTCGAAGCCTGTGCCCCGCGCGGCATACACACTCTGCACGAAAAGCCGCTCGCGTTCTGCAACGCCGATGCGCGGGCGATGGCCGCGCTCGCACAAAAGCACGGCGTGCTCGTGCTCACGAACTACGAATCAAGCTGGTATGCGTCGGTGCGCGAGGCCAAACGGCTGCTCGACTCCGGCAAATTCGCCGCGCTGCGCCGCATGGTCTTTCGCCACGGCCACAAAGGCCCGCGCGAGATCGGCTGCAATGCGGAGTTCCTCGCCTGGCTCACCGATCCGCGCGAAAACGGCGGCGGGGCGATCGTCGATTTCGGCTGTTACGGGGCGATTCTCGCGACATGGCTGACCGGCGGCGAGCGACCGATCGCGGTGAGCGCGCAGACCGCACAGCTCAAGCCGGAGGTCTATCCGCTCGTGGACGACGACGCAACGATCGTCGTCACGTACCGCACTTGCACAGCGACAATTCAGGCATCCTGGGCCTGGACACACGACAACAAAGAGATGGACCTGTACGCAGAGGGCGGATCGATTCACGCCGGCCGCGGCGCATCGCTCGAAACGTGTGTGCCCGATGGTGCGCGTCGCATCGAGAAAACCACGCCGACCGCCGGCTCGCTCGAAAAAGAATGGACGTATCTGCGCGACGTGGTTCGCGGAAAGTGCCCCGTCGATCCGCTGTCGAGCCTCGAACTCAATCTGATCGCGGTCGAAATTCTCGACGCGGCCCGCCGCGACGCCGCACGACGCCGCGAGTGAGGCGAGTTCGCGTCACGGTGTACGCTGCAACTGTTGCAGCCGGCCCTCGACCGCCGCCCGCATCGGGTCGTCCGCCTTCAATCCGCGAATGATCAGTCGCAGTCGATCCATCGCCTCGCCACGACGATCGTTGAGCACCAGCGCCTCGGCATAGTTCGTCTGGCAACGCACGTCATTGGGCTGCAATTTCACCGCGATCTCGGCGTGATGCAGCGTCGCCGCCTTGTCGGATTCGCTCAGCAGCGCCGACAGATTCGCGTGGACCCGCCAATCATCCGGCCGAAGCGCGACGGCCCGCCGCAGCGCTGCGATCGCGTCCGGCGTGCGATGATTCACGGCGGCCAGCTCGGCGAATGTGCGCAGCAGATCAACATCGTCGGGCGACAGTCTTGATGCAGTCTCGATCTCGGGAAAAGCGAGGTCCGGCCGCCCGATCGCCATCAGCGCTTCGGCGAGTTTCGCGCGCAGGGCCGCATCGTCGGGTTTCGCGTCCGCCGCGCGGCGCAGGTCGGCGATCGCGGCCTCGTCCGCCGCCGTTGCCCCGCGTAGTTCGGCGAGATGCTGCTGGGCCATGACATCGCGCGGGTCAAATTGCACGGCTGCTTCGAGAAAGCGAATCGCGCCGTCGGCGTCGCCCAGATGTCGGGCCGCGATGCCGCGCATGCGCAGTACCGCCGGTGTGCCCGCGCTGATCGCCAGCGCGCGATCGAGAACGCGGGCGGCTTCCTGGGCCGCGGCGACTTGCAGAGGTCTCGTCTGCGCGGTCTCGACTTCCTGCATCAGTCCATTGGCTCGGCACAGCGCGAGATGCACGCTCTCAGGCCAGTTCGCGTAGTCGACGGCGAACAGCGTGCGATCGTCCTTCCAGTCGCCGCTACGTGTGACGGTTCGTGCGCCAAGTGCGAGCAGAAACACGAGCGCGAGCGGGACGCCCCATTGCCGCGCGTTCTCGGCCTGTGGCGATTGCGACGCGCGGCGATAGCCGGTGACGAAAGCCACGCCGATGCCCATGCCCATGCACACGAGCACTGACGGCCAGTACATAAGTCGCTCTGCGAGCGAGACCCCGATGAGAAACACCGAGTTGGAAACAAGTGCATAGCTGGCGACGAACAGGACCGCGCAAAGCCCGACCATGCGTTGCGATTCCGATTTGCGAAAGTACATGAGCAGCAACGCGCACAACCCGCCGGCGGCGATGATGCCGACGAGCGCCATCACGCCGGGGCCGGCATTTGGATTGACGACCGCGAGGCCATAGTCGGATGAGAACTGCGTCGGAGCCAGCAGCAGCCGTGCGTAGTGTCCCAGCACGGTGAACATGCCGTGCACGCGACCCCAGATGTCGGCGTCGAATAGCGGATTGAGAATTGGGCTGCCGATGCGCTCGCGGATCACGCGCTGTTCGAGCGCGTAGAAACGCGCGATGAAGTACGGCACGAGCGGCGCGACGAGAATTGCGCCGCGCGTCAGCCATCCGCCGAGGGTGACGCGCTCGCCGCCGCGCCGCGACTGATAGTGCATGGTGAGGATCGCCAGCGCGGGATAGCAGATCGCGGTTTCTTTCGCGAGCAGTGCGGCGACGAACAGCGGCAACGACGCGGCGACGCGCGCGATCGACGCCGCCGCGGTGCTCCGACAAATGACGAGCAATCCGCAAAGCAGCAGCAGCGCGGCGAGTACCTCGGCCCGACCAACGATGCCCGCCACCGCCTCGACATGCACCGGATGCACGGCGAAGAGCAGCGCGGCGGCGCTGGCGATGACCGCATCGCGAAACAGTCGCCGCGTGAGCAGGTATAGCAGGGCGCAGGTCGCGGCATGCAGCGCGACGTTGGTGGCGTGAAATCCGACGGTCGACAGACCGTGAATCGCATAGTTGATGGCGAACGTTTGAACGGTGAGCGGTCGCCAGAGCCGGTCGCGGCCGGGGTTGCGGATCGGATCGCTCTCGCGCTGCTCGTACCACCAGTCGGTCATCCAGATCGCGCGGAAGTTCAGTGGATCGCGGATGCGCAGGCTTTCGCGCACGATCGGGTGATCGTCATAGGTGAAGTCGTTTCCGAGCGTGCCGACGAAGCACAGCGCGCCGACGACCGCCGCCAGCCACGGGCCGAGATACCAGGCCGTTCGCGGCGGCGATACCGGCAGCGGCTCGACACTAGCGCTTCGATCGCGCATCGACCGCGACCACGTTGTTGTAACGCAGCAACGTGCCCTTCGCCCGTTCGAGTGAGACGATCGCCACGTTGTAATCCGTCACCAGACGCAGCAGATTCGAGCGCGTATTGTTGAGCTGCTCGACGGCGCTAAGCTCGGTCTCGAGGTAGCTCGGATCGACGCGATCGCTGCGTTCCTGAAGCGCGCGCAGGTTGCGATCGGCGGCCAGCACCGCGTCGAGCTGGGTCGGGATGTTCTCCCAGCCGACGTTCATGTCCCGCACGGCGTTGTTGACTTCCTGCACGACCAGATCGGCCACCTGTTGCAGGCGCACCACCGCCTGGCTCTCCTGATGGCGAGCGCGTTGCCAAGCTGCCCGCGGGCCGCGCTGGCCGATCGGCACCTCGAACTGCACCGAGACGGCGTAGTTCTGATAGTTGCTCGTGCTCATCTGGTCGAAGCTGCCGTCAGCGTTCGGACGGAACCCCTCGGCCTGATACGTGAACTGCACGTCGAGCCGCGGCAGCGTTTCGTTCTTGGCACGCAGCGTTTGCACGCGCGACTGCTCCAGCGTCGCCTTGGCCGCCTTGATCTCATTGCGCTCGTCGAGGCTGGTGCGCACCTCGGCAAACTGGTCGATGATCACCGTCGCCGCCAGGGGCGTGTCGATCGGGATGACCTCAATATCCTCGGAGAGCAGAATTTGCGGGTCATTCAGCAAATTTTTCAGAACGTCCTCGGCATCGCGGACCAGCTTGATCGCGATTTGCAGATTCACCTCGCTCTGACGCCAGCGGCTTTTGGCGTTGTTCACTTCGACCTGCGACGCGTCGAGAATCAGGCGCTGCACCATGTTCTCATGCGTGATGTAGTTCTGCGACACCGACTCGCACTGGATCATCACCTGCCGTCGCGAACGGGCCAGGTTCCAATAGGCCTGCTCGACGTCAAACAGCCGATCGCGCACTTCCTGCAAGAATTGCTCTTCGCTAATTTTCAGATTCGCCCGTGCGATCTCGATGCCGGCCCGGTTGTAATCCAGCCCGAAGCCACGCAGCAATGGCTGGCTCAGCGACGCTTCAAAAATCGTGTCATACGACGAGTTGAAAATGTCCGTCTGCTTCTGCGGGAATCGCTGCCAATTGCGGGTTTGCAGCAACCGCGTCTGGGCCGTCATGCCGCTCGGCAGCAGCTTGCGGAATCCGCCGCTGTAGCTGGTTGAGTCGCTCTGGCCGGTGCCCTGCGGCGTCGGCCCGCGCTCGGGCCGGTCGAACTCCGACCGCGTCAGGTCGAGAAAGAACACCGCGTCGAACAGGGCTTCGGCTTCGATGAGCTGCGTCTGGCTGATCGCCGGCTCATAGGCTTGTGCGCGAATCGAATAGTTGTTGGCCAGTGTGCGCTGAATCGCCTCGGCGAGTGTCAGATCGATTTGCTTCTGATGCCGAATGCCCTCCAGATACGCCATCGCCTTGGCGACGACCTTGGAATACGTGTTCACCACGCGATTCTCGCGGGCGTTTTTCTTGATGCGGTCGAGCCGATAGTCGAACACCTGCTGCGCGAAGCGCGGGTCGGGAATCTCGGCCAAAATCTCCAGCGGCGTCGGCTGCGATGCAGGCTGGCTGGTCGATTGCGTGAGCAGGGCCTTTTTTTCGCCCTGGTCGACGAGCGCCGGAGCGGGTCGAACGACATCTTGAACGAGCAGCGCTTCGGTGCCGCCACGCGCCGCAGCGTCGCGATCCTCGCGCTTTGACGATTCGCGGTCATGCTGCTCGGTGACGGTCATGCGGTCGCGGTATTCGGCGATCGACCGGTTGGGGTCGGGACCGTCGCTGGCGCAGCCGCAAAGTGCTGTCACGCCGATGATTGCGTAGCGGCTGAGGCAGAACGCACTCAACCCGCCGCATGTGCCATTTCGAGAGTGTTTCACCGCTGCCCCTTGCAAATCGCCGCGCCCCGGCGAGCGGAAGTTATCGACCGAGTCGATGATAGAAACGGCGCAGGGGGGTGTCAAACGAGCGCGTATCACGTCGACGAACTGCGCGGGCCGGTTGTGTTGAGGGCCGATGGTTGCCGATAATGTAGATACGCGGGCGGGGGTGTCCGCGCGGTCAGTCAAAGGAGTTGCACATGTTGTGGGCCACCATAATCGGTTTGCTGGGATTCATGTACGTCGCGTTGTTTGCGTTCGCCGACGTGAGCTGATCGCCGCGGGGCCAACTGGTAGGGTGGGCATCGCCCGCCATTCGATGTTGCACGGAACCGCGTGCCGGCGCAAGGACCGTCGCTGCCGCATCCGGTTGACCGCAGCCGAACCCCCAGGGCGCAAGTAGGGTTGGTCGCGAAGGCGTGTGCGTGTTCGTGGTGGACGGCTGCACGCTGACGCGTGTTACGCTGGCGATCACTCGCTTGCGCTTCGCGTTCGGATTGCGCGGGCTGGAAGCCCATCGCACACGCTTGCGGTGGGTGCGGATTGGGAAACCCGCACTACGCAGACAGGTTGGAAACCTGTCCCGCAGACAATTTGGAAACCTGGCCCACAGACAGGTTGGAAACCTGGCCGCCGTCGTCACATTCATCAATATTGCGGAAACGGGCGGGTTGTGCGGACCAGCGCGGGCTTTGCCTCCGGGCCCAGCGGCACGAACACCGACCAGTCGTAGCGGCTCACGCACATGCCGTGCTCAAAACCGTCGAATGCGATTTGCGGGGTGATGCCCATCAGTTCCTGCAACAGCCACAATGGATAGTTCGCGCCCGCGGCGATGCCCAGCGGAGCGCCGCCGCCGAAGCGGGCGTTGATCTCGATGAACCGGATCCGCCGTTCGGGCGTGACCATGCATTGCAGCGTGACCAGGCCGCGACACGACGTGCCGAGCTTTTCGACGACGCGCTTGCCGGCCTCCATCACGTCGCGATCCTTGATCACCACACCCTGCGACACCTCGCCGCCGCGCGTGCTCCAGCGCGCCCGCGGCACGACGCAGCGCGGCTCGCCGGTGAGGCCGACGTAGACGTCGAGCGTGTATTCCTGACCGGTCAGAAATTCCTGCACGATGGGGTCGCGTCCGCCGTGCTTGCGCAGGTAGTAGTCGAGGTCGAATTGCTCATCGAGCTTGTGCGTGTTGACGCTGGCGCTGCCGTAGCGAGGCTTGACGAAATATGGATATCGCTTGGGCGTCAGCTCGCGAATCTCGTCGGGCAGATAGGTCATGGGCGTGTCGATGCCGCTGTCACGCAGGAAATAAAACGTCTCCATCTTGTCGCGACAAATCTGGATCACCGAAGGGCTAGAGAGCATGGCGGTGCAGCCGAGCGCGTCAAACGTCGCGTGATGGCGGCTGAGCACGGGGAGATCGGGATCGATGGTGGGGATAATCGCGCGCACGCCATGCAGCTTCACCAGATCGACAATCAGCGGCACGTATGCGGGATCGGTAACGCGCGGCGTGACGACGGCTTCATCGACGCAGGCGAGCGCCGGCGCGATCGGAACCGTGTCCGTGCCGATAACGCGGAGCTGGATGCCGAGTTGCGCCGCCGCGGCGCGGAAGGACTGCACCAACTCGACACGTCGTCCGACGCATGAGAAGAGTAGCGTGAGCGATTTCGCTGATGTGTGACCGGCGACCATTCGCGGCGCGAAGTCCTACGGGTGATAAAATGTTCGCGGGAAGCCCGCCTGCTCATAGGTCCGCAAGCGGCGAAGACACATTCCTGTGCGATGCTAGGCGCGCCGTAGCACTCCTTCTACGGCCGCCCGTTTCCGCTCGCGCCCTCCTTGACGCTGAACACGTAAAAACTGCCGTACGTGGCGGAGCGGTCGATTGCGAGCAATTCCTTGGCGAGCGCGTCGTGCGAATCGAGCTGGCGGCGGATCGACTCGGGCGGATCGAGCTTGTAGCTGCCTGAGCGATAGATGAGCGTCGCGCCGGGCGCGGCCGCGCGGAGCACACTCTTGAGCGTGCCCTCAAATATCTCCGGCGTCATCCAGTCGAAGATGTCGAGCAGATTGAACTTGTTGATCGAGTGCGCCGGCTGGGTATCAAGGAACGGCCCGAGCCAGCCGTTGACTACCAGCACGCGATCGAGGTTCTTGCGCAACGTCTCGAAATTCTCGGGCAGCAAGTACGGCGGCACGCGATAGCCGCGGAATTTGCCGGTGACCGTGACGCTGAGAAAATAGTTGTCGTAGATCGGCACCTTGGTCAGCGCGTATTCGATTCGTTCGCGCACGAAGTCGTAGATGCCGTGGCGACCGTCGACCAGTTTGAGCTGTCGCGGATGCACGCCGCAGAGATACATGAACCAGCTCGACTGGCAGAGCCACTTGGTCCACGGGCCCCAGAGCCTGTGGGCGACGTGCTTGTCGTACCACTCGCGCTGCTCGGCGAGGCTTCGCAGCTCGAAGAACTCGTCGCAGAACTTTTTGCTCAGGCCGAGCCGCGGCAGCATGAAGCGCACGATGCGCGTGGCGAGGCCCATCTTGCCGTAGTTGTAGAGGCCGCGCCGGACCATATTCAGATTGCGATCCCAGAATTCGCGCGACTTTTCGGAGAGTAGCGGGCGCAGTTTCGGTCGGTAGAGGTCGGAGACGACCGCCGGGCGGCGGGCGGCGAAGATGTCGAAGAACGTTTCATGATCGCATGTGGCGATGGTCGCGAGTTTGAGCTCGAGCACGGCGTTCTGGGCCGGGTTGCCATCAACGCTGATCAGCCGCTTGGGATTTTGGCACAAAAAGTTCAGCGGGTTGCAGCCGGCGGAGGTGATCGAGATGACCGTGTCGTCGCTGGTCAGGCGGAACGCGCGGCGATCCATCTCGGGATCTTCCCACGACATATTGAACACGATGCCGTTGAAAACCACGCGTTCGAGAAATGGCCGCTTGCCGGGCAGCGGCATATCAAGCACCTGCATGCTGCGCCCTCCGCAAGCCGACCGCGGTGAAGTTGTATCCGCCCATCCAGGTGGTGACGTTGAGATCGGGGAAAATTTCGCGCATCTTTTCGATGTAGGGGCGCCTGGTCTCGACGTGATTGGCGCGCAGCCAGCCGCGCATCACCGGCGCGAGCGGCCCCCACGAATCGAACGTGCAGAAATCGAGCACGACCATGCGCCCGCCGGGGCGCAGATGCTCCCACGCGCGCCGCAGCGCGGCGGGCCAATCGGGAATCATGGTCAAGCTGTACGCGAACAAGATGCCGTCAAAGGTGCGCCCGAGGTTCATCGTCGTCGCGTCACCTTGCAGTAGTTCGACGTTTCGCCAGCCGGCGCGATCCACGCGGCGCTGCGCCTGCACCAGCATGTCGGCTGAAAAGTCGAGCCCGACGAGCTTGCCGCGCGTCGCGTCGAGCGGCTCGATGGCGTAGCGGAA
>JBJXFK010000090.1:0-2721 GCA_046155505.1 Phycisphaerae bacterium | reverse complement strand
CCGCACGTTGGGCGAAGCCCGCGACCAGGCGATGCGCGCGGCCGGCCATCACCTCAGCGAGTTGCAGGACGAGGTCATCGAAAAGGCGGAAAAAGCGTTGGACGCCGTCACCGAATAAAGGTTTGCGGCGCTCGGTCCGACTCCGGGTAGACGCCGCGGCCGTCCATGGTCTTTTGGTTCAGGAAAGCCATGGATCCGGGTGACCTGATGCTGCGCCACGCGACCATCGGCGGAGTTCTTCAAGGACAGAGCGACCCAGTTCTCCCGGCGGGAGCACGTGAGGAGAAAGCGAACGGCTGTGTTGGCGTTCGGTCCGCGACATCGCGAGCTCCACCCATCGATTTCCGCTTTCGTAGAACGCGAGTTCGTGCGAAAACCTGTCGCAGACGCTGCGCTCGCCCTTGAGCGGCGCTCGAACTCGGAGGCCCTGGAGGCTCTGGAGGCGATGTGGATTGCGTTCGCCACGCGGACAACCTTCTCCAACTGATTCGCGAGACCCCGATCCGGAGACCGGGACGTTGGCATCCGTACGAGGAGCTGCGCGATCGGATGGCGTCCACCCTTGCGGACGAGGGTGTGCTCGCCCGTGCCGCCGTCGCAGTCGCCACCCAGTTCGTCGTCAAACTTGACGTGCCGTCGCTCGGGGACGTAAAGACGTGGCGCGCCGTGGGTCGACAGCTCGTCGAGGAAGCGAACTGGCTCCGCGAGACGATGGCGTTCGTCGATCGGCAGATCATCATCGTGCTGCCGAAGCTGGCGCCCATGGCCGTGCAGGAGCTGCACGGCTGGTTGATGGAGCAGGACCGGCGCATCGCCCGGACAATCCTGAACGCGGCCATCAGTGCGTCCGTACCGCGAGCGATGGCGGAGCGCTATCTGTCCAGTTACCACGCGGTGGAGGCCGTGTTCGCTCGACAGGAACCACAGATCGCCAGCACGATGGCCAACGGCACGTTCATGGCGACCGACCCCATCGCACAAGCCACACGCCATCTCGCGGAATACGAGCGGTTGCTGAAGCAGTACGAGGACACCGATGTGCCGCGCCGTACACTGGCGCGCCATGCCTGCCGGGCCGAGCGGGTCACTATAGCCGGCAAGAAGTTCGTGGAACGGCGACGACGCGTGATCGAGCACCTGGTGAGTCTTGATATCGAAGTGACGGTCGCGAGGACGCTCGCGGACATGGCGGCGGTGTCGGCTGACCCACTCGCGAAGGGCGACGAGCTCTACCGGCGATTCAACGAAGCGCTTCGGTTTGCGAGGGCGATGTGCCATCGCGCCGCCCGGACGATCGCGCTCAGCGCCTGCGGTTCGCCGGATCCGATCGCGGCGGCGCAGCGTTTCATCACCCACTACGATCAGATCGTCGAGCTAATCAAGCGTCACGACAAGCGGCACGCGCACGAAGTGGCGACGCACACCTTCCGCTCGGACAAGCCCTTTGCCGCGGCACGGCGATACCTGCGAGAGTGGCAGCGGCGTGGTGCCTCACGAGTGGCGGTCTAAAACGCTCCACTCCGGCGAGAGCTGCTCAATGCTGAACGGTGGGCGCCACCTCACGTCGTCAGAGGCCGGTGCACCGGCAGCGGCTCGCGACCGATCCGCGGCCGATCATGTGTCTCGTTCGGCATGAATCTCCTCGTCGGGGCTCTGCCCCGAACCGCGGCTCAGTCGCTGCGAGGGGGCCCGACGCCCCGCTCGCTCCCTCGCGGGCGCGAATGGATTTCTCAGGGGCGCTCCATCCCCTTCTGCTCGAGGATCGATCGTGACGCAGGTGATGTGAGAAACCGGGACAGTTCGTTGGCGACCTGCTTCTGCGTACTCCGTGAGCTCACACCGCCCACCATGGTCACGTAGCCTTGGACATCAGCTGGGAATGGCCCGAGGACGTCGAGGCCGCGCACCGAGATAATCTCGCTGACCGGCAGCACGCCGAGTTCCGCATCGCCCCGGACAACGGCTCCACTCACGTCGTCGCCGGCGGTTGCGGGCTTCATCGTCGACCGTAGGGCGTCTTCAAGGCCGAGGCGCCGGACCAGGTCAACGAAGAACACGCCGGTCGCGCCTTCCTTCGCGTATGTGATGGACTTCGAGCCCAGAAGTGCCCTCTTGAACGCCTCGATCGTGCGAATGTCTGCCTTCGTCGTGCCTGTCCGTATCGCGATGGCCATCGGGGAACGGGCGAGGGCCATGCGTGAGTCGCCTGCAATCTGACCGCGGCGGATCGCATCGTCGATCAGCGTAGGTGTCAGGACAGCGATATCGAAAGACTCCCCGGCATCGACCTGTCGCTTCAGGTCGGCAGACACGCCGTATGTCGCGAGGACTCTGTGCTTCGTCGCCTGCTCGAACTGCGGGACCAGCGCCTGCATGACGGCCTGGAAACCATTCGAACAAAGAACCCTGAGTTCGGCGGCACTTGCGACGTGCGGTCGACCGATCGCCAGGACCATCGCGAAGGCCGCCGCCGCACGATTGAGTTGAGTCGCATTCATAAACACCGCTCATCTAGTTAGCAGGCAGCTAGGGTGCAGTGCCCGGTCAGACCTGGCGTCAATTCCATGAGTGCCAGGTCTAACCCGCATCATTCATGAAGGGGCCGATTTTCGGCGACAGCGCGGATGATCGTGGCGTTTCGTGGCGTAGAGCCGCGAGGTCAGCGGCGCGCGACGAGACGGAGGCGTGTGGGAAGCGGAATCTCACCAGTCGTCCATCGGG
>JBJXFK010000060.1:0-80260 GCA_046155505.1 Phycisphaerae bacterium | reverse complement strand
AGCAGCCGCTTTCGATCTTGCTGCCGGGGCAGCGCGTCGAGCTGGCGTTCGCGTACGAAGGCCGTGGCCTCCTCGACGGACGCGAGGCGATTATCGTGACCTTCCGCGAAACGGTGAAGCCGACCGTGGACGTGTCGATGGCCGACGACAACGAGAACTGCGTCAGCTTCGATATCGAAGGCGGCACGCGCGGAAAAATCTGGATCGATGCGGAGACCCACGACGTGCACCCCGCGCGCACGGCTCTCGCCGCTTCCACTCCGTGCCTCCGTGCCTTCGTGCCTTCGTGCCCCGTTGCCCCCTCGTCCCCTTGCCCCCTCGTCCCCTTGGCCCCTTGTCCCCTCGTCCCCTCGTCCCCTCGCATTCGCCCAATTCCAAAAATCCCCTTGCCAATACCTAACAAATGCCGTACACTTGTTCGGTCTGGATTCGCGCGTGCGAATGCCGCCCACCTCCGCGGGCCGGAATCGGCCAAGGAATCGGACGCCACGGATGGCGTGCCGCCCGCATCGGCGATCGCGACGACTGGCGACGCAAATCGCGTCCGCTCGCCGCCGGCTTTTGGGAGGAAACGCAGATGACTCGCAGCCTCGTCTCGCCGCCCCCGTCGATGGATCGACAGGTGGTGCGCATCAACTCCGCTTTGCCTTTTTTCTCGCCGCTGGAGCTTTCCGGACTGGCCGACTTTCTGGAACGCCGCCTTGCATCGCGGCTTCGGCGCCTTCGACGAAAGCGCGAATCTGCGCCGGGGTCGCCCCCTCGAACTCGACCTCCCAGTCGCGCAGACGATTGAGCGCGCGACGGCGGACCACCGCGTCCTCGACCATCAGCAGCAAACCGGCGGCGCAAAAGCGCGTCACCCAGTGGCCGCTGATGCGGGCCTCCTCGTAGAGCAGCTTCATCGCTTCGTCGACCTGGAAGTTGATCTGCGGGCGTCGCTCGGGCATGGGAGCCTCCTGTAGGAATCCGCCAGAATCTAGCAAGCGCAGATTCTACACTGGACTACCCGCCGATTCGAGTGAATAGATTATCTAGAAAGTGAGCACGCCGCCCGCGCCTCAGTCGCGGACAAACCACCCCGCCGGCCTCGCGCAAGCGGGCCTATCACGCCCAAAAAACATCGGGCGGTTCTCGTCACCAAAACCGGCGCTGCCACGCCGCGACGAGAACCGCCCGACATGCCTTTTTTGACCGGCGCGATTATCCGCGTTTCCGGATCAACACGCACATTCCTCCGAGCGCCAGCAGCGCGACCGACGCCGGCTCGGGCACCATCGCGAATCCGCCGCGAATCGCCGTGCCGGCGGCGATGCTCGTCGAACAGGCGTTGATGCCGGCGTTCAGTTCGTCCAGTCCGGTCGGTGTCAGACCCACGTACGTGTTGCCAGCACCGTAGTTGATCTGAAACGTCCAGTCGAGATCAGGATCCAATGGACTCAGAGCTTCGTCGTACCTGATCAGGTCGCCAGCCGTCAGCTCCTGCCAGGCACACACTTCGCGGACGGCCGCTCCGGCGACGCCGGCCGAAAAGCCGATTCCGGCCAAATCGTCGGCGAAATTGGTTGGTGCGAGGGCCATATCGCCGTAGAAGTTGTACGGGCCGCCGGACTGATTGTCCTCTTCCCAGAGCCGAATGTTCATCGTGTAAGGCTCGTCGGGAGTGACGCGGGCTTTCACCAGCACTTTGACCGGAGTGTTGGCCGGCACCGAGCGCGGGTCATTGGGCAGGTTGTGCTTGATGCTCACCTGTCCAAGTCGGATCGCTTCATCGAGAAAACGGCCCTGATTGTCGAGCCGAGTCCACTTGTCGCACGGATTTGGACCGCCGACCGGCCCACACAGATTCGTATCGGCGACGTAATTAAACCCGTTGTCGGCGGCATTCACGGCCGGAGTATCCCCACCGCTAACTGCGCTCATCACAAAGTCATTTCGTGAGCTTCCCGCAATGTTTGACGCGAACGCTCGCGTCGGGAAGGAGTGGTGCTGCGTACCGGGGCCGCCGGAGTCGCCACCTTCGGTGAAATCCTCGCCAGCCGCCTGACGCTGAATCACAAAGCTCTCGTCCCAATCGTCTACGGTGATCGTCGACCAGCCCTTCGCGCCCGCCCCGCGACCCGGCCCGCCGCCGTTGTGTTGCGCGATGTTGAAGTCCGGTGCCCCCACAACCGGCCCCAGACCGCGGCTTGACCGATCACCAATGCCAAAGCCGATCGCAAAGTTGACATCGCCGACTTTCGGCGCGCGCGGCATGATCGGCACCGGTGAAATCGCGGCCGGGTTGGGAACGCCATTGAGCGTGATGTACGCGAGATCGTTGGGCGCGACCCCAAACGTCGCCATCGGATGAATTCGCCCGCCGGCGTTCAACAACTGTCCGTAGTTGCCGAAATTCGCCCGCACGCGCCCTGCCGGAATGTTCCCGCCGGCGGCGAGCCCCATTCCCGCAAAACAATGCGACGCGGTGACCATGACATCCGGCGCGATCAGTGTCGCGGTGCAGAACGTGTCGCCGTTGGCGGCTATGTTCGACCCCGGATCGTTGAAGCGGTCGCCATCGCCGTTGAAATCGTTATTGCTGCGGTCGATCTCCAGCCGCGCGACATACGGGAAAATGTCGTTGGCCGTTCCCCAGTCGGCGTTGGAAATCGCCCGCGCCGTCGGTCCGTTCTCGGCCCACGCGACTGCGGTCACCACAACGCCTGCACTGCACAGAATCATCTTGAATCGTGCCATCGTCGTCTCCTTCGTCCGTCGCTCTTTTCGAACGCGATCTTGCGCGGCCGCGGACGGTCGGTGAATACGCATGCGTTCGTGGGTAGCCGAGAGACGTGGCGCGAGTCGCGCGCGATGGGCGTCAGGAATTCTCGCGGTGCGGGAACGAAAAGTTGAGCCCCGCGTATGTAAGCGGGGCTCCTTGTGTCACACGCACACGCGCATGCTCAGTAAGCTCAAGCATCCGGAACGCGAAGTGCTTGCATTCAGTTCGGCGAATCGACCGTGGCTACGCGCAGGTCGCCATAAATCACTCGTCGCCCGCCGCCCTCGGCATTCCAACTCGCGAGGATCGCCGTCGAATCCCCTGGCTTCACCGCATCACCGAAATACTGCGGCTCAAACTTCTGCACGTACAACCCCTGAAAGTAACCCGCGCCCGCGCCGATGATCATTGCCCGCTCAGAAAGCTGCTGCTGAAACTCCTTCGACGCCGGATCACCTAGCTTGCCGCTCGCCATCAGCTTTGCAATGAAAGCACCCGCCGTCGTGCCTGGATCCAGCTCGCTCGGATATTCGCCCAAGACTTCCGCATAGTCGCGCAGCGCATCGATCAGCGTCTGTTCGTTTGACACCGGCATTTCGAGATTGATCTCGTTCATCCCCTCGCTCGATGGAGGCGTCAACGTCGCGACATCAATCGGCGGGTTCCACTCAAACTCGACATATTGCGCGATCACGGTGCCGCCGTCGTTGGGCAACGGGACGCGCAGCTCCATCAGCACCGGCAGACTTCCGTCCGGCTCGACCCAAAGCTCAATCGTCTGCCGCGCACCGTTCTTGCCGGCGGGAATTCCGAAGCGTTCACCGTTCAGCTCGAATCCCACGCACACGCGCCCCTCGATCACCCGCGTGCCCAGCTCGCGATCAGCCTGACCGTCGCTTTGTTTAAGCAGAAGTAGCCAGCCTTGCAGCATGTTCGCTCCCGGGCCGCTCTTGCCGGGGTGCGCTGCGATGCGCTGCATCATCTTGGTGGCCGGCACGATCGTCGCCATCGACCCATCGGGCAAAAAGTAACTGCTCGTGATGAGTTCCGATCCCGAAAACAAGTCCTGCCTGCTTCCATGCTGCTCGGTCAGCACGAACTCGCCGACCGAGTCGGGAGCCAGCGGCTTGCCGTCGGCCCCGAGCGTCTTCAGCACGAATTTGCACCGCGCCGAGTGAATCTCGCGCAGCCGCTCGACGACTTTGGCGAACGCCGTCTGCGAAGTGGTGTTGATCACGAAGAACGCCACGATCATCAGACACGCCGCTGGCAGCAGCACTGCAGCGAATGTGTGTTTGCGAATGGCATGCATCACGAATCCTCCCAGCCGACCGAGCGCGGAACCGATTCCCGCCGCTTGCGGCGGCGCGCCGTCCGGCAACATCGCCAGCAGTTCTTGCGTTTGAGTTTCATGTTCATGATCGAACGCTTCATACACGCGCACGAGCTGAGCATGTTCGCGACGGGCGATCGCGCTACCGATATCGGCACTATCCGATTCGATCGGCAAGCCGAGCGATTCCCGCAACTGCTGTTCTTCTCGCGGAGTCATGGCTTCACCTCGTGCGACGAGAGTGCCCGCCGCAACCGATCGCGTGCGCGGGCAAGTAGTGCATAGAGTCCCGATCGCGAAGTGCCGAGCAGCGAGCGAGCGCGATCCACGTCCATCTCCTGCAGGTAGAAGCCGTGGAGGGCGGTTCGCTCGTCCTCCGGCAACTTCGCAATCGCCAGCCGCAATTCCTCGAGCGCTTCGTCCGGCGGATCGCCGCGGAAGCGGTCGGCGGCGGTGCGTGCGTCGTCGGGCGGATGATCGATCAGCCGGATCCGCCGATAACGCCCGCGTCGCCACTCGTTGCAGACTTGCCTGGCGATGCCGATCAGCCACGGCCCGAATCGCTCCGGATCGCGCAGCGTGTTCAGATTTCGCCAGGCGCGCAGGAACGTCTCCTGCGTCAGGTCGGCCGCGGCGGTCGCATCGCGCGAGAAGTCATAGCAAATCGCCCGGATCACGCGCGCCCGGCGGTCATACAACTCGGCAAACGCCGACTTGTCGCCGCTGAGTGTTCCGATCACCAGTGTCGCATCGCTGACCTGCACCGCGTGCTCCCGCCGTTGGGTCAATGCGGCTGAATCACACTATGAGTGACGCGCGGGCGGGATTTGTCCAGAGAATTTCGTTTGAGTGCGAAAAGAATGATCGATGACGAAACAAGTGCCCGCGACCGCGGCGACTATTCCGTACGAACGATTGACGCTTGTTCGGAGGATTCGTTGCGGAATGCGCCGCGCGTCTAACGCGCGGAACTCTACTTGCGGCCCAGCGTGCCAAATACCTCCGGCAATTTGAGAACAAACCCCGGCAGCAGCGTCGTGCGAATCGAGCCGCGCTGCCCGATCGCCTTCGTCGTCCACAGATCGCCGCGGCGCTGCATGACGGTCGCGTTGCGACGAAGCGGATCGAGAATCCAATACTACCGCACGCCAACCGCGAAATAGTCCTTCGGCTTGCGCTCATAGTCGCGCTTCGCGCTCGACTTGGATACGACTTCGATCACGATATCAGGCATCCAGTCG
This sequence comes from Phycisphaerae bacterium, assembly GCA_046155505.1. GTDB lineage: Bacteria > Planctomycetota > Phycisphaerae > UBA1845 > Fen-1342 > JBJXFK01. The sequence continues at coordinate 74,925 of JBJXFK010000060.1, read as the reverse complement.
TCCCAGGCTTGCGGATCGTCACTCGGCGGCGGACTGAGATAGATCGAGACGTCCGGGTGCCGCTCGGACTGGAGCGCCCACGCCCGCACGACACTCCCTGATCCGCCCGAGACCATGTTGATGACGCCGGGGTTCGCCCGGCGGTAAAACGCAAGCTCCTCGCGGACGAACTCAATCACCCGCTCATGCGGCACGCCGGGCACATCGACCACGACGACTCCGTTTTCTAGCTCGTATAGATATCCCGGCTCAACCTGCGCCGGTGCAAACTCGTCCAAATCCATCCGCCGACCGTGATCGCGCGGACCGATGCGGGGTACCGAGATGAGCTTGGGCGCACTTGCCATTCAGTCAGTCTCTCCTCTCACATCATAACATCGCTGCCGCACGCCGGTGATCGCTCATCGAATCGCGCAAACACACCCTGCATCGGGCCTTAGCCAACAATTTACAGCGCTTCGCCCCATAAAAACGCCGCCCATCACGCCCTGTCAACAATCTCGCATTCGCAAACGCTCTCATTCACGCGAAAGCTCACATCTCTATTGCTGGACACGATTTAGCGTGGCTACAATTCGCCGAGCGAAGGTCAAAGGAAAGAAGCACTCGCGGCGTCGCTCACCTCTACGCCGCGATTCGGGGAACGCAGTTCGATTCCAAGACCGTCTCGCGCCGTTTCTGCCTTAGAAGCTGGGCACATAAGGCATCGCGCTCTCACTGCGCGCCGCCTCGGGAGGGGCCACGCTCATGCTGGATTTGGGCAAGTCCGACGTATTGTTCGACCTGTGCGTGCAACGCGAGTATCTCGTCGGCAACGGCAAGCCGCCGTGCATCAACGCCGCCGAGGTTTCGCAGAACACCAAGCATCTCATGGCGCTTGCCCGCTGGGCCAAGTTGCCGGTTTTGAGTTGCGTGGACGTTCATCGCCCGCGCGACATCGGTCGCGACTTCGTGCATGCCGACGAAGGCTCATCGCCGCTGACGCACATGGCTTCGTTCACCGTGCTGCCTGATCACACGATCGTCGATTCGGACAACTTCCTGTGCGTGCCGTTAGACGTGCTCGCCCGACATCAGCAAGCGATTTTCACCAAGGTTCATCGCGACCCGTTCACCAACGCAAAGCTCGACCGCCTGCTCACCGAAATGCCCGCGCGGCGATTCGTCGTGTTCGGCATTCCACTCGAAGGTTCGTTGAGACTGCTCGTCCTCGGTTTGCTGCGTCGCAATCGCCGCGTGACGGTCGTCGCCGACGCGTGCGGTCACTGGAACGATGATGAAGCGACGATGGTCTTGCGACAGTTGGACGTGAAGGGCGCGGCGGTGCTGAACACCGAGCAGTTCGTGCAGGAATCGCTGGCCCGCGTCGCCGCCCGTCGTCCATCGCCGCGCGTCCGCAATCGCCGCAGTGTGGCGTAAGCGTTGCGTCGCGAGCTCTCGGCCCCGGCGTGCTTCCGTGTGTTATGGGCTTCCAGCCCGTTCTGATGTACTGCGGGCGTCGTCGCCCGCACCCGCTACTCTCACCCGCACGATACCATGCACGCAAGCTGGCAAGGTCACGTCGTTCACTTCCGAACCTCGAGCGCGAACGAGCGAAGTTACAAGCCCACTCGAAGAAAGCACCCGAGGGCGGCTGCTGTACAACACGCGGCGGCGACCGCGTGAACTACGACTCAGATCCTACGCCCGACTCCAGTCCATGAACCAGTTTTCTTCCCACGTCGCGCCGCCGTCCCACGACACCGACTGCCACCAACGGCAACTGGTCGGCGTAATACGGTCCCAGACGCCCTTCACTTTGATGGGCTTGTCGCCGTCCTTGTCGTCAGCCGTAAACGTTCCGACGCCGTTATCGAAAATTCCGGTTTGACCCGGCGTGGTGAGCACGCCGCTCTTACCGTTGACCCAGAAATCGTTCCAGACACCCTTCTCGATGTCGAGCAGCCGCAGTCCCATACCCGAGAAACTGCGCGACGGAATCCGCAGCTCTTCGACGCTGCCCACGCCGCCGAGAATCGTCCAGCATGTGGCTTCGCCTTCGAACTCTTCCCAATCGCTCGTATGCGGCGTTTTGAGGCGTTTGTGCTTGATCTTCCAGTTTCCTGCGAGAAAGTCGAAGTCTCCGGGTTTGCCCTGGCTCATCGTGTGTTCCTTGGAGTGGTGTGCAATGCGCGACGAGCACCCGGCCGCGCCCGCGAGCATCAGCACGGCGCCCGATTTCAGCATGTCTCTTCGGGTCACGCGTGGCATCGTCGTCGTCCTCTCCGCCGCACTCGGCCCAGTGCGGCGTAATACAAGCGCGGCGTCGGTCGCCTACTTGGTGCGAATATTAGCACTGGGCGAGAGTCGATGCTCGCGCGGGTCGCTGCGATGCAAGCGTGTGCTTTGAGCTTCCGTGGGCTATGAGCGTCCGTGTGCTATGAGCGTCCGTGTGCTATGGGCGTCCGTGTGCTATGGGCTTCCAGCCCGTTTTGATGTGCTGTGGGCGTCCTCGCCCGCACCCGCAACTCTCACCCGCACCAAACCACCAGCGCAAGCCACTGGGGTAACGTCCTCCGCTTCCGAACCCCGAGCGCGGGCGAGCCGCGTTACGTGTGCGGACAACGCAGCCGATGGCGGCTGCTCCACAACTTACCAGCTCAACACGAAACGCCGAATTTCGCCAGCAGCAGCGCCAAGTCAGTCAGGTCAATCCGCCCGTCGTTGTTGATATCGCCCATTGCCTGCGTCACGCCGCCGACGCGCCCGAAATTTGCAAGAAGGATCGCGAGATCCGTCAAATTCACGACGCCGTCACTGTTCAAGTCTTCCGGGCAACCGACCGGCACAAACAGAATCGAAACCGGCATAGCCAATCGAAATGCCCCGATGCCGACGATCTGCGTCGCTGCGACGCTCCCACTGCTCGGCACGATCGCCGTCGTCGGGATCGCGAATGAATCGCTCGGCAGCGACGACACATCGGTATACGCCGGCGCGACCATGCCCACCGCCCGCACCGTGCCGGTCGAGTTCTCGGCCATGCTGACGATGTGCGTCTTTTGCCCTTCGGCCGCGCCGAGATCGGGCTGCGTGATGGTCACCTGACTGGAATACGCAATCGCAGTCACGACATTGGAGCCGTTGCGCGTCACGTTGTAGCGATACACCCTCGTGCTCATCGAATCGGTGTTGTTCGCGCACGCGAACATCAGCGTGCTTGGACTCACTTGCGACCACAGCAGCGCAGCCAGCGGGTAGCACACATTCGCCGGCGTGATCGTCGTCAGATCAAGCGTGTACACCGGCTGCTGCGACGCGACATTGGTGTTGAACGCCATGATGTAGTGCTCGCCGTTCATCGCCTGCGACGACGAGACGAGCAGATTACCGAACATGTCGATTTCGATTTCGCGCGGGCGATACTTGTCCGGCGCATAGACGATCTCGCCGCCGAGCTCGACGAGTTCGATCGTGTTGCCGACGTCGTTGGGCGTCGGCCCGTAAAGCTGCGTGATGGTCGGCGTCGAGGTCGAAATGTTCAGCGCCGCCGTCGCGCTATAAGGCGACCCCACCACCGGCACGACCCACACGGGCGCGACATAGACCGTGTCCGGATCGGTCGGATCAAAAACCGCATCGGTCAGCGGCTCGCCCTGCGTCGCGCCCGAGACGGCTCGCGGGCCGACATACACGCTCGCGATCGCCGGCCCGCTCGGCGGATAGGCCAGTGGCGCGCTCGGCGGCGTGTAGAGCAGCGTGCCCGCCTCGACATCGATCAGCCCGTATGTTGCGTGCAGTTGAATGACCGCGCCGTCGCTGGGACGCTCGATCAATCGACCATAGCCGCGCCGCCTGCCGCCGATGATCGTCGCATCGATCGCCGGCCCGGGCGCGAGCAGCGTCGCCGACAGCGAGTTGGCGGAGCTATATGCATACAGCCGATTGTCAGCCGACAAATCCGATTCATATGGGTGACCGGCGATCACATAGCTCGTATCAGTCGGCAGCGTACGCGCCTCACCGGCGCTCGGCGCATAGTCGGCGATCTCGCAGGGGTCGATTTCGCCGCCCGGTTCCTGCGTGAGCGCCGCATCGCGCCCGACGATGTCGTTTGCGTCGCTGTATCGATCGCGCACGCCGAATTTGTCGTAGCAGTCCTTGTCGAATTGCAGCGCGTCATTCACCGGCGCGAACGACTCGCCAAAACTGGTCAGCGCGGCGAGATAATCCTCGTGGTCAAATGTTCCGCTGAGCGAAATGTCGCCGCATTGCAGCGACTCGCACGAGATGTACGGGTCGAAATCATCGATGTAGATGCTTGAATTCGCGCCGTTCAAGACGATCTCGACGTAGCTGCCCACATCAAGCTCAAGCTGATTGCGCGGGAATCGCCCGAAGAACCAGCCGAATTTCGAACTCGTCCGCGAACCCGGCTTGCCCGCCGGCGGTTCAACCACGCGTGCCAGCAGATTGTTCTGCTCGCCCACGTACGGCGAGTTGCTGAGGTAAACGTCGAGCCGCGTTCCCGCGCTCACTTCAGTGAACTTGTAACGAAACGTGACGACCACCTTGTCCTCGCCCGATGGTGCGAACGTGCCCTTCGCCGCGACCGACGTTGCGCTGAGCGTACGCATCTCCATCACGCCGCCATGCGCCGGAACGTCGATGCGCTGAATCGAACCGGCGACATTGTTGATGTCGGTGTCGCGCGGGTCGATGCGCACTTCATATTCACAATCGTCCTCCATCTTGATCACTTCGAGCGAAAACCCGAGCAGCGGCGTGCTCACGATTCCCGGCCCTGTGCATTGCGCCCACAAACCCGGCCCGCCGCAAACCAGATTCGTCCCCGTCGCGACGTTTAACACGCCGCCCGGCTCGACCGTCACCGATTCGGAATAGACCGTGTTGCCGTCGCCGAGATCATCGAACCCGTCGCGGCGAACGATGTTGACCTTTGCACCAGCCCGGACGCGAAAGCTCTTGAGCACCCACTCGTCGGTCGTATCGCCCAGCGGCGTGCGTGCCAGGAAAATCTCGCCCAGATTGGTCGCCGCAAATGGATCCGGCTCGATGATGACGTGATAGTGATTGCCGCTCGTATTGGTGCCAACCGCGCCCGGCGTCAGTTGCAAGTACCGATCGCCATACGCGGTCACGCGATTATGCAGCACGCTGCCGCTGGACTTCACCAGCAGCAACCCGCCCACCGAATCGCCGCACGACGCCGCAGTCACTCGGTTTCGCACGACAATATCGGTATTGCGAACGCTCGCGTTCTCGATCTCGACCGTACCTTCGACGAGCAACTTGCCCCAAGCATCGGCAAAACTCGGATCGAGCACCTGTGTGCACGGCGTCGGCGAACCCGACAAATCCAGGCATTCGCAATTGACGATCAATGTCTGCGCCGGCGCAACATAAATCGTCCCCGTGCCCGTGATCGGTACGCACACTTTGCTCGGCCGCGCTCGCGAGCGTGACACGTTGCCCACGCGTAGCGTCGCGCCTTCGTCGAGCACCAGCGAACCTTGGCCGATGACCTCGGTCGTGCGCAGCTCCAGGACGCCGTCCTGCAATCGCAGCGAGCCGGGACCGAGCGCCACGTTGCAAAATCGAATCGAACCATTCGCCGGAAACGTCGTGCCGCCGTTGGAATTGCCGGACATCCAAACATCGGACAACGTGACCGGCGTGCCCGCGCTGGGCGCGGCGATGTCGATCGCCCCGCTCCCGGTCGTGCCGAGGTTCCGCTCAAAAACCGCTTGCGTCAGCGTCAGGTCGAGCAGCGCCGGACAAGCTAGCGCCGCGCCTCGCCCGGCTGCATTCTCAAAAAAATCAACTTCGCTGAGCTGTGCCGACGACTCAAATCGCACCGCGCCGCCGTTGAATGCTGCATTTTCTCGAAACCCGCAATCGTTCGCGACGAGCAGTTCATTCTCCGCGCGAATCGCTCCGCCGCTGGTCGCAGTACAAAGCGACACGCCGGTCGAATCGAGACTGAGCGTGGTCTGAGTCGCGGCGTAAATGCCGCCGCCCTCGTTGAGCGAACTGCACTCGCGAACGTGGCTGCGCACGATGTCGACGCCGCCCTCGACCAGCAACACACCGCCGCCGCGATCACTAAACGGCAGCGGCGACGAACCGTCCGCATTGCCACTCGTGATCAGCAAACCATCGAGTGCCGCGCCGCTCACCGGTGTCGCAATCGCAACGACGTGATACGAATTATCAAACCGATTCAATCCACCTGGCTGATCATTCTGCAACAGATCGCCGCTGAGCTGCGTCGCGACGCGGCCCGGGTCGCGCTGTCCGATCGCGGTCTCATACGCCTCGAACCCGCCGCGAATGCTCAGCCGATCGCGCATCACATAGGTCCGCGAACGAAAATCGCCGGGATTCAATGCGAAATTCGGCACATGCGGCACGATGCTTCCCGCGATCCAAATCTCGCGCGGCCCCGGCAGCGTCAATCCATCAATCGCGAAGAGTGCTTCGTCGAGCGTGTTGAACGCATTGCCCCACGCCCGCCCCGAACCCGCGGCGACATTGAGATTGTCCACATAGAACACCGCCCGATACTCGTACGCACCGCGATCGACCGCCGCCAAGCCGCCCAGCGCCTGCGGATCGACAAAACGCGACGTACCGTCGAGATCGACCGTCACGACCGTATCAAGCTGTTGCACGCCCGCTAGCGCGAGATTCGTATCCGCGTCGCGATTGGCCGTGTCGATCATCTGCGACGAATCGACCACGCGCAAGTCGTCATCGATAGTGCCGAGCGTGCCGTCCGGGCCGGCTGGGTTCACGAATTGCGGGTCGAGGCCGTTATTGCCATTCGGCGGCCCCGCATCACCCTCGGTCGTCGTAAACGCAATCACCGGCGGCGCGCCAGAGCGCTGAGCCGCGAGCCCGCCGACGCCGAATGCCGTGTTGCCCCACAAAATGCAGTTGGCGAGCGAGTGATTCGCATTTGCGAAAATGCCGCCGCCGAGGTTGAAACCCGTGATCGCGTTGCCGACGAACGTGCAATTTGTCATCGATGTCGTCGTGCCGCCCTCGGTCAGTACACCGCCGCCGCGCGCCCCGCCCTCGCTGCACAAATTGCGTGCGAAAATCGTGTTGATGATTACGGGCGTTCCAGACAACACGCGCACGCCGCCGCCGCCGAACTCGCCCATGTTGCCCGCGACAGAGCAATTCTGAATCGATGGCGACGCGCTCGAACCGATGTCGATCCCGCCGCCCACCGCCGCCCAGTTGCGCGTGATGACACACTCACTCACGCGCGGCGCGCCGCCGCTGATGATGATGCCGCCGCCATTTTGAATCGGATCGCCATCGCGCGCCGCTCCGCCGCGCACGACGAAGCCGCGCAGCGCGCCCGTCGCCGCGACGTTGACAAACGTCACCACGCGAAAGCTGTTGTCATCGAGCCACGGCGGCGCGACCGTCTGTCCCAGCCAATCGCCGTCCGGGTTGGTCGCGTCGAGATCGTCGCCGTTCAAATCGCCGCTCAGCGTCGTGACGTTCGCCCGCGGTCGACGCAGCGGCTCGCTCAGTTCGCCGCCCGCAAAACCGCCGAGCACCGACAGGTTGCTGCGCATGTTGAACGTCAATCCGCGATTGGCCCCGCCCGCGCCCGTTGGCCGGTACGTGCCCGCCGCCACCCACACCTGCGTAATCGCGGGATTGGCCCCGATCGTGTTCAGGGCGACCGCCAACTCGCGAAACGCCGTATCCCAAGTCAGGCCGTCGGCGGTCGGTCCCAGCGCGTTGCGATTCACGAATCGCACGCCGGTCAGCGGACTGCTCACGACGCGCCAACGTCCGCGGGGCAAGTCAATCTCAAACCGAATGCGCCCTGGTTGCACGGTGCGGTTGATATTCGGCGCAAGAGCCGAAAACCACTCGCCGACCGACAGCGTGTCCGGGTTGATCGGGTTGCCGGGATCGTTCGGGTCTTGAATCTGCCCGACGATCGGTCGAAAGCGAAAGTTGAGCACCGTTGCGACGGCGAAATTCAGCTCGACCGCATAGACGCCGCTGCCCTGATGCGTCATCCGCCCGCGCGGATTGGACGTGAAATCGGGCCAGTCGAATCCCTGTCCGATGATCTCCCAATCCTGCCCCGGATCGCTGAACCCGACGCGATCGGCGACCGGCTGATAGCCATCCGCAAACGGCCCGGCCTGATAGCTCACATTCAGATTGCCCATGTGATCGGTCAAGCCGCGCACGTCGGTCAATGGAAACCGCAACCCGCTCGCCGACTCGACAAAAAACCGCCACGGACGCAGCGGCTCAAACGCGCGCAGCGTCTTGTCATACTGACTCGCGCCGCTCAGCGTCATCGGCGTCTTGCCGAATTCGTTGAGCGGGCCGCGAACGAAAAATTCCTGCGCCGCCGCCGCGCCGACGAAACTCGTCAGCCACAGCACCGCCGCCATTCGCTGCCACATATTCATGAGCGCCTCCCGGCGTTCACCGCCCCACTCCCCCGAACACCTCAAACTCGCTTACGGCTCGGTCGCGATTTCCACCTGCGCAACGCGGGCCGCATCGGCGAGCCGCCGCACCGGAAACATCGAATAGTCGGAATCGACGTACACACCCTTTCGCACGCGGCGAAACTCGACGTGCCCGTCGAAGTACAGCAGGTTGTAGCTCCAGCGTTTGGCATGCCAATCGGCCAGCGGTTCTTGCTGCCGCTCAAACGCGATATACCAATCAAAATCGCCCGCGAGCAAAATATCCGAAGGCGGCACGTCGAATCTTGAAACCGACATCGCCGACGAGCGCAGCAGCGCGTTCATCTCGATCAATTGCGGATTCACCGGATCGCTCGGGTTCGTCTGCAATTGCGGCGGCCCGACCACGACCAAGTTTGATTGATAGCTGTTCCCGTGTGCGTCGAACACCGTCGGCACGCGCGTCTTCCATCCGCTGTCGGCGGGGCAACGGAAAACCTCAGCCCCGCCGCCGCCGGTCACGTTGATGACGCCGGTCTCGTTGTCGTAGGTCGCTTCGCCCAGTTCGCGCGGCAGGCCGAGATAGGGATTCAACGGGCGCTTCACATGGAAATCAGTGTCAAACGTGCCGTGTTTTCCGCCGAAAACGGTTTGCATGTTCGCCGCTCGCGGAAATCGCTCCTGATTGCCCTTGTCATCAATGTACATCCGCCACGCCGTGCCGATCTGCCGCAAATTGGCCGCACACGCCGCCCGCTGCGCCTGCGCCCGCGCGCTGCGCAGCGAAGGCAGCACAATCGCCAGAAGCAGCGAGATGATCGCGACGACGACGAGCAATTCAATCAACGTGAACGCGTTCGCGGGTGCCATGCCGACGGCGGTACTCCGCAGTCGGCATGTCTTCGCGCCGCGACGAATGGTGGGCGATGCCCACCCTATGCATTCGGCAATCGGCCTTCGACCTTCAACCTTCATCCTTCTCATGGCCGCGCCTCCGCAGCCTGCGCGACACGCGCCTCAAGCGACGTTCGCAATTCCGCCCGACTCCCCGCGATGCGCAGCCCCTCGCGCCACAATCGCAGCGCCTCGCCCGAATCGCCCCGCATCGCCGCATGATCGCCGGCGTACAAGCACGCGACGACGTGATATCGCTCCGGCAGCACCGACATCAAGTGTGCCACGTCCGAAACGTCCCCGAGCAGATAGTCACAAACGTCCCGCTCCGGACTCGCTTCCGGCACCTTCAGCGACCAACGCCGCGCAGACTCCGTTCGCCCGCCGCGCAACTCTTCAAGCACCTTGTCGATCGTGAACAGCCCGCTCATGGACCGGAGGCTCGCGTTTTGATCTTGCAGCGCGCGGACCTGGTTCTCCAATTGCTCGGCGTGAAAGTAATAAAAGAACGCGCTAAATCCCGTCGCGCTCATCGCTATCACGGCCAGCGCGGCAATCGCGATCACCGCCAGCCGATAGCGCCGCAGCAACTTGCTCGCCACGTATGGCAAGCTATCCCGCCGCGCTTCGATCGCCTCGCCCGCCAAATACCGTTCACAATCACGCGCCAATTCGCCCGCGCTCTGGTAGCGCCGCACTGGCTCCTTCGACAGCGCCTTGAGCACGATCGTCTGCAAATCGCGATCAATCGGACAATCCGTCCGCGACAGCCGCCCGCGACCACGCTTAACAATGCCCGAATCAACATGCCACAACTTGCTCGGCGGCGTCGGCGGCGTCTCGGAAATATGCTTCAACACTTCCAGCAGCGTGCCGCTCACCGGATACGGAAACCCGCCCGTCAACATTTCGTATAGCACCACGCCCAGCGCGTACACATCCGTCCGCGTGTCCACCTCGGCCGACTTGCCTCGCGCCTGCTCGGGCGACATGTAAGGCAACGTGCCCAAAATCTGATCGCTCAACGTCAGCGACGCCTGGCCATGCGGGTCGAGCGACCGCGCGAGACCGAAATCCAGCACCTTCGGCGCGCCGCGCTCATCCACCAAAATGTTCGACGGTTTGATGTCGCGATGAATCACGCCGCGCTGATGCGCGTGCTGCACCGCATCGCAAATTTGCACGAACAGCCGCAGCGCATCCTCGACCGGCAAGCCGCGCTCGCGCACATGCGTCCGCAGCGTGCGGCCGTCAACGAAATCCATCACAAAGTAATTCAACCCGAGCGGCGTCCGCCCGGAGTGAAAGATCGAGATGATGTTTGGATGGCGAAGCTGCGCGACCAGTTCGACCTCGCGATCAAACCGCCGCTGCGACGCCGCTCCGCCCTCGCTGGTCGCATGCACGACCTTGATCGCGACGCGCCGCTTGGTGCCGACCTGCATCGCCTCATAGACGACGCCTTGCCCGCCGCGGCTGATCTCGCGCTCGATCGCATAGCCGGGAATCGACAGGTCGAGCGAAACGCCGGCGGCTTGGCCGTTGATGCGTTCGCGCCGCGCCGGGCCGCCGCGCAGCTCGTCGCCGCGCACAGCCCCAAATCGACTCACCACCTCGGCGTCGGAACTCTCGTCGGCGGCCTGCTCGATCATGCGCAGTACGCGTAGCCGATCGCCCAGCAGCGGCATCAGTTGCGGATGAGCCGCGATCACGTCCGCGTCTGATAAGCGTTCGCCGCCGGCACGACGTGCGACCACATCCTCGACGATTCGCGACAACTCCTCGCGACGCACCGTCGAGTCGATCCGCGAATGCACTTGCGTGGGCGATTCCGCCACGGCGTAATCCTCGCTCCTCGACCGATCGCCCGTCGGGCGACACCCACCCGGCACGACGCTAACAAGACAAAGGACAGACACTTGCGGCGCGCTCCAAAAATCCGCCAGCGGCCCGCAAACTCGGTCGAGATGACGCCTCAGTATACCCCCCAAGGCCCCCTTTTCGGCACAAATTCCATCTGAACGCGAAGCGCAAGCGAGTGCCCGGAGCGGCAGCGACCCGAACGCGACGCGCAAGCGAGTGAACGGAGCGCCAGCGACCCGAACGCGAAGCGCAAGCGAGTGAACGCACGCGCAGCAGCGAGCGGCGTCTGTCGAACGCTTCACGGCTACCCCGCCCGCCCTCGCTGTCGCTCGGGTCACTCGCTTGCGCGTCGCGTTCGGATGGCCGCTTCGCGTCCAGCCGTTGGTCGCCGAGCGCCTGACATTCTCCCGGTCTGATTGAAAATTCTGAAAGCCCCACCGGTCACCCATCCGCTCGGTACCATGCTCGTTCCCGGAGGTCTGCTGACATGGTCCTGGATATTCCCGCTACGCTGGACGCCGCCCTCGAACCCGTGCGCGAGAAAGTTCTCGCCGGCGAGCGGCTCTCGCTCGACGACGGCGTCGCGCTCTATCGCACGCGCGACATCTTCACCGTCGGCGAGCTGGCCAACGTCGTGCGTCAGCGGATGCATGGCAACGTCGCGTACTACAACATCAACCGCCACCTCAACTACACCAACTTCTGCGTCCTGCGCTGCAAGTTCTGCTCGTTCTATCGCTCGATGGACGGCCGCACCGGCGTCACGCCGCTCTCGAACGGCGAGGGCTACGAATACTCGCTCGACGAAATTGTCGACATCGCTGCCGACGCCGAGAAAGGCGGCGCGACCGAGATTCACATCGTCGGCGGCCTGCATCCGAAGCTGCCGTTCAGCTTCTACACCGACATGTGCCGGGCGATCAAAACGCGATGCCCGAGTCTGCACATCAAGGCCTTCACCGCGATCGAGATCGTGCACTTCACACGCATCAGCAAGCCGCGGCTCAGCATCGAAGAAGTGCTCGTCGCCCTCAAAGAAGCCGGCCTCGACAGCCTGCCCGGCGGCGGGGCCGAAATCTTCGACGACCGCGTACATAACGAGGCGTTCAAAGCCAAGGTCGGCGAAAAACACTGGTTTGACGTGCACCGCGCCGCCCACGCACTCGGCATCCCCAGCAACGCCACGATGCTCTATGGCCACATCGAGGGCGTCGAAGAGCGGCTCACGCACATGATCAAATTGCGCGAGCATCAAGACGAGTCGCTGGCGCGAATGAAGAATGAAGAATGCAGAATGCAGAACGACGCCGCACCCGCGCCGCACAGCGCGACTGCGATGGGCAGCCGTTCTGCATTCAGCATTCATCTTTCTGCATTTCAGACTTGCATTCCCCTCTCGTTCATCCCCGACGGCTCGGCCCTCGAGCACCTGCCGGGGCCGACGGGGTTGGACGACCTGCGCACGCTCGCGATCAGCCGCCTGATGCTCGACAACTTCCCGCACATCAAGGCGTTCTGGATCATGCAGACACCCAAGCTCTCGCAGCTCGCGCTGAGTTGGGGGGTCGATGACTTCGACGGCACCGTCGTCTGGTACGACATCACCAAACGCGAAGGCCGCGGCACGCAGCATCAGGAGTTGACCGTCGACCACATCCGCGCACTGATCCGCGAGACGGGGCATATTCCGGTGGAGCGCGACACGCTTTATCGCCCGGTCTTCCGCGACGCCGACGGCAAAGTGCAGCAACAATTTGCGTGAACTCTATTTCGGCCCTCGGTCTCGGGTGCAATACCGACGGCCGTTCGTGTCGGCATGCGTCGCGAACGTCGAGTCTTTCGGCGCTGCTCGATCCGCTCACGCACGGCGCGAACGCACGCCTGCGCGGAGCACCGCGCAGGCATGTCATTGATTGCGAGGCGCGCCAAACGTCCGACCTATCGCCCCGATTCGTGACCGCACCGGCTTGTCAGCCGGCCCAGGACGACGCCAAGGCTCAGCGCTCCGCCGAAAAACAGCCAGCTCATCAGCGACAACCCGGTCACGCTCTGCCAAATCTCCATCATTCCTGGCACTCCTTGTTCGGCCGCGCCCCCTTCGACGCGGCCTGGCGCATCAGACCCGCAGCGTTATTCGCCGAACTGCCATTCCAAATTGCATCGAAAAGTGGAATCGCACGTGGGGAATGAGTGCCTAGTACCTAGTGTCTAGTGCTTAGCTGAAACGGTGGGCAACTATTAGCTAGACACTAGACACTAGGCATTATTCGCTCACTCCCGCAACTGCTTCGCCAGTAAGTTGTACGCATCATCACTCAGCAACATGCCCGTCTCGACCATGCGGCTGCGCATCTGGCCGTTCGCCGTGAAATACTCCAGATCCGCCGTCAGTCCGTCATCGCGCCAGCGCTCGATTCCCTTGGTGTAGCTATCCCCGGCCGTCGCCGTCGAGCGAAACGTCATCCCCGTCCACTCGCCCGCCTGCCCCTGCATCAGCCCCTCGCCGCGATACGAGCGATCCGCCGCCTCGAAGCTCACTATCTCTCCGCGAATCTGATACGTCACGCGTTCAGACTTGCGCGGCTCGAACGGATGCAGAACAACCCGCTCTTCGAGAACCGTCAAAGTCGCCGGATCGATCGTGCGGCGAACCAGCTTTACCATCGCACCGACCGAGCGGCCGTCGGGCCAGAACACCTGCGATTGCACGATGTAATTGCGCGTGTACACCGCACCGGTAGCCGCCGTCGCCGGGCGCGTCGCTGCATGCGACGCGGGTTGCGACGCTGTCGGCCCATCCGTCGTCGCGCGCGGCGGCAAAGTCACCCCTTGCTGCGCGAGCAGCCACCACGCGCACGCCCCGAGCACCATCGCGATAACACCGGCTTTGGTTATGCCCATTCTCACCACCTCCGACGATTCGCCGTAGCGCAATCTTTGAGACGCGAACGATCGAAACGACGCGGCACCGCAAAGTTCCCACACGCAATTCTTCGCTCCAAACTTCGCCGCGGCGAATCGCAAATATACTCCCCGCACTGCTGCCGCGAGCGACGAGCGCTCAAACGCAGTAACGGAACATGCATCACGCATCACAACTTCGAAAGGCACACCATCATGGCGACCCTCGCCGTCGTGTATCACAGCGGATTCGGACACACCAAGGCCCTCGCCGAGCATGTCGCCAAAGGTGCGGCGTCGGTCGCGGGCGTCACAGCCAAAGTCATCTCGGTCGATGAACTCCCGCCGCCGGACAAAGATCGCAAGCTCGGCGGTCGCTGGGCCGACGTGAACGCCGCCGACGGCATCATCTTTGGTTCGCCGACGTACATGGGCAGCGTCAGCGCGAAATTCAAAGAATTCATGGAAAACAGCAGCGGCATCTGGTTCTCGCAGGGCTGGCGCGACAAGATCGCCGCCGGCTTCACCAACTCGGGCGGCCTCTCCGGCGACAAGCTGCAATCGCTCACGACGATGGCCGTCTTCGCCGGTCAGCACAGCATGATCTGGGTCACGCAGGGCGTGGTGCCGTCAGCGATGACCGCCGGCGACGACCGCAATCTCAACCGCCTCGGTGCGTGGCTCGGCGCGATGGCCCAGTCGGACAACGCCGGTCCGGATGTCACGCCGCCGCAGGCCGATCGTCTGACGCACGAAGTGTTCGGGAAGCGCGTGGCCGAAGCGACGCAGCGCTGGCTCGGGGCGAAGTAGCCTGAATCGACTCGCGGCCGGCGCTCGGTCATGAACCTATCTCACAATCGCGAAAAACGGGTTTCAAACCCGTTCCACCCGCGATTGTGCGATAGGTTCTCACAGCGCGAGATGCTTTCGCACCCGATCGAGCAAATCGTGCTTGTTCACCGGCTTGCTCAGAAACTCGTCGGCACCGAATTCCTTGGCCCGATCGACGTCGCCCACTTCGTTCAGCGCGGTCACCATGATCACGGGGATCGCGCTGAGCGCATCGTCGCCCTTCATCGCCCGGCACACCTCAAACCCGCTCAGCTTCGGCATCATCACGTCGAGCAGCACCAGGTCGGGGCGGCGCGACTGAATCGCATCCAGCGCGGCCTTGCCGTCGGCCGCGGTGATCACCGACACCCCCAGCGTGTCGAGATACGCTTCGAGCAATTCGAGAATCTGACGATTGTCGTCGGCGATGAGCACCGTCTTGGTCGCCGTCTGCGTCGCGCTGTCGCCGGTCATGGGGTTCCTCCCGAGTCGCCGTTCGCAATCCGTTGCGAACGATACCGTAGCGATCGGGCCTCTGTGCCCGACGCCGTGTTCGCGCGTGTGTGTCAATCCCGCCGTAGGCCACGGAGGGCCGATCGCTACTGCTTCAACGGGTCGCAGGCTCCAATTCTGCCGCCATTCACTGCAAAAATCAAAACACGCCCGACGCCGTCGCGCTGCGATCGCAGCTCACCCGCGCTTGTGCCAACCGAAAAAATGAACATAATGCCCACGTATCTCGGCGTTCACTTAGGGCATTGCACGTCCACCGCTCGCGGCAGCTTGACGGCAAGGTAGTCGGCATGGCTGAGCCAACTTCGGCGATCTCCAATTCCGCCATCGACGAACGCGCACTCCGCGCGCTCCTCGAAGCGTCGACGATCGTCAACGGGACGCTCGACCCGGCCGCCGTGCTGCAGGCCGTCGCGCAGTGCAGCGCCGACGTGATCGACGCCGAAGCCAGTTCGGTCATCGTTCACGACAAGGCGCGCAAGAAACTGATCTTCCGCGCCGCCGTCGGCGTGTTCGGCAACGCCCTTCTCGGCGAGGAATTCGACGACAACCTCGGCATCGCCGGTCGCGTGCTGCACAGCGGGCAGGCGGAAATGGTGCCCGATGTGCAGACCCACCCGGATTTTTTCAGCGGCTTTGACGATAAGAGCACTTTCATTACTCGCGGCATGATCGTCGCGCCGTTGCGCTGTCGCGGGCAGGTGCTGGGCGTGGTCGAGGTGCTCAACAAGCGACACGATCGACCGTTCAGTGATCGCGACGTCGACATCTTGCAAGTCTTCGCCAACATCGCCGCCAACGGCGCGGCAAACGCGCTGATGCACGAGGATCTGAAGAAGGAAAATCAGAGCCTGCGCGAAGGTGTCGCGCCGCAGGACGATCCGATCATCGGTGCGAGCGAATCGCTGCGCGCCGTGCTGGCGCTGTGCGACCGCGTCGCAGGAACCAACGCGACCGTGCTGCTGCTGGGCGAGACCGGCACCGGCAAGGAGCTTACCGCGCGGCGCATTCACTCGAGCAGTCCGCGGCGCGTGAAATCGTTCATCGCCATCAACTGCGCCGCGTTGCCCGAAACGCTGCTCGAGAGCGAACTGTTTGGCCACGAGGCCGGCGCATTCACCGGCGCGACGAATCGCAAGCTGGGGCGCTTTGAACTGGCCGACGCCGGAACGCTTTTTCTTGACGAAATCGGCGATATCAGCCCGTCGACGCAGATCAAGCTGCTGCGCGTGTTGCAGGAACGCGAATTCGTTCGCGTCGGCGGCACCAAGACGATTTCGTGCGACGTGCGAATCATCGCCGCCACCAATCGCGACCTGAAGCAGGCGATGGCCGACGGCGACTTTCGCGAGGATCTCTACTATCGCCTGAACGTCTTCCCGATTCATCTGCCGCCGCTGCGCGATCGGCGCGAGGACATTCCAGTGCTGGTCGAGTATTTCATCGATCGGCATTCGCGCGAGCTGGGCTGGCCCAAGCCCGACCTTGCGGGCGACGCGATGCAGCAGCTTTGCGCGTATCGCTGGCCCGGCAACATTCGCGAGATGCGAAATGTCATCGAGCGAGCGGTGCTGCTGTGCGACACGGGCCGCGTCACGCCTGATTTTCTGCCGCGCGAAATCGTCGGCGATCGACCGGTTGAAGCGGATGGAGAAACCGGCTCGGCCCTCGAGGGCTACGAGAAGGCGATGATCGTGAAAGCCCTCGAAGAGGTCGATTGGAACCAGACGAAGGCCGCCGCGAATCTGGGAATCAGCCGCGACAATCTGCGCTATCGCCTTCGAAAGTACCGCATACGCCGGCCGAATGACGAAGAGGTCTGAGTAGAACGCGACTCGATCTAGTCGAACTTCCAGAACAACCGAGCCAATTTGGACATGAGCAGCCGATGGCTGCGTAGCTTCTCGATCTTCGCGACACTCGTCGACTTGCCGCACTCCGAACAGCGCAGGAATCCGCCGATATCGGACGCTCCATCGAGGCAATAGCCGCACTTCGGACAGCGTCGCTCGTCAGGAATGCGCGCCAGTTTCACTTGGACCCAGACGTAACTAATGCATGTCACAATGGCCCAGTATGCACAACCCAATATGAGCGGAGCCTCTGGTGCGTGTAATGCCCCGAGTGCCGGTGGCCGAACCAAGCTACAAACCTCACGGAACGCGAGAATCGCGACCGTGATGCCGACCGCGGATCCCGCGATAAGCGGAATCATCCAGACCCCGTTCGACCGGTACCACGAGTACTCGCGCCACTCCAAATACAGCCAACGGAGGTGCGCGATCCACAAGATCGTCAGGAGCACCAGCAATGCGAGCATCACGCGTGGTCCACCAGATCACGAGTTGCGATAGCCAAATCACAGCATATCCACCGGATCGACATCCACCGCGATCCGCTCGGCTTTCACAAAAAACGCCCGCTGCGCATCGGCCTCGCGCAGCAACTTCGTCCCGCTCGCGTCGCGCGGCGTATGCACAAGCACCTGCATCCGCGCGAGTCCGCGCAGCCGTTTGATCACACACGGCTCGCCGTTTGACACGCGAATCCCGGCGTGAATTCGCCCCGCGATTCGCCGCAGCGTATCGGCGACGCCCGCCGCCGCGTCGCGCGCGACGCTTGGCTTTTCATCGCTGACGACAACGCGAATCAGCCGCGCGAACGGCGGATCGCCCTGCTCACGCCGCGTGACAAGCTGCTTGGCGGCAAACGTCTCGTAGTCCATTCGCATCGCGTCGCTGATGATCCCTTCCGGGTCACTCGCACTCTGAATCAGCGCCAGCGACTCGCCCTCGCGCCGCCCGGCCCGCCCCGCCACCTGCATCAAGAGTTGGAACACACGCTCCGCGGCGCGAAAATCAGGCAGGGCCAAAGCCGAATCGGCATCGAGCACACCGACCAGCCGCACTCCTGGAAAATCCAATCCCTTGGCCACCATCTGCGTGCCCAGCAAAATGTCCGCCTCGCGCCGTTCGAACGCCAGCAATGCCGCCGCGTAGTCCTCGCGCCGCTTCATCGTGTCCGAATCGAGCCTCAGCACGCGCGCTGCCGGGACGTTGAATTTCAGCTCTTCTTCCAACTTCTGAATGCCCGACCCGACCCGCTCCAGCGTTCCGCCGCACGAGTCGTCGCCACACGTAGTCCGCGTCGGCTCGCTGCGCCCGCAGCGATGACACTTCAGCGCCGCGTCAGCCCGATGCTCGATCAGCGCCGAGCCGCAGCGCTCGCAGCGCACGACCAGCGCACATTGCTCACATCGCAAATGCACGGCGTAGCCGCGCCGATTGTGCAGCAGAATCGTCTGATCGCCGGCGGCGAGCGAATCGCGAATGGCCTCGATCAACTGCGGCGATAGCAGCGTTGTCGTCTGTCCGAGCTCGCGTTGCCCCGTCTCGATTCGCCGCGCCGCCGGGAACCGCGCACCCGGCACGCGATCATCGAGCCGCAGCAGCCGATAGTGCGGCAGGGTCGTCGCGTTGTGCCAGGTTTCGAGCGATGGCGTCGCGCTGCCGAGCACTACCGGAATGCCCTCGATTTGGGCCCGCTTGATCGCCGCATCGCGTGCGTGGTAATACGGCGACGCGATGCTCTTGAAACTGCTCTCCTGCTCTTCGTCGCAAATGATCAGTCCCAGACGTCGCAGCGGTGCGAACACCGCCGTGCGCGTGCCGACCACCACGTCGATCTCGCCCGCCGCAATCGCCTTCAACAGTCGCAGCCGCTCGCTGGGCTTTAGGCGACTGTGCAGCACCGCGGCCCGCGGAAAACGCCGCGCGAGTCGCTGCGCGATTTGCGTGGCGAGTGCGATTTCCGGGATCAGCAGGATCGCCTGCCGTCCTGCTGCGAGCGCCGTACGAATCGCGCGAACGTACACCTCGGTCTTGCCGCTGCCAGGCACGCCGAACAGCACATGCACGCCGAACGCACTGGTCGGCGCGATCGCACCGCGGATCGCTTCCAGCGCCGCCGCCTGTCCGCTCGTCAGTTGATACTGGTCCTCCGGCGAAGGCGCAAAATCCGCCGACAGGCCGTCCGATTCCGGTCCAGGTGGTTCGTCTACGACGGCTTCGCGTCGCTCCTCGACCGCCGCCAGTCCGCGTTTGATCAACGTCCGCAAACCGCCGGGCGTCGCGCCATCAAGTGCCAGCAACTCCCGTTTGCGCAGCGCTTCGCCGCTCGACAGCACAGCGTGCAGCACCGCCGCACTCCCACGCAACGGCTTGTCCGGCAACTCCGCCGTCGCGCGCACCCACAAGACGCGCCGCGTTTTTTCGATCCGCATTGCCGCCGGCACCATCGCCTCGCACACATACCCCGGCGGGCAGGCGTAGTAATCGCTGATCCACAGCGCGAGCTGCGCCAGTCGCTCGTCGAGCAGACGATCCGCCGTCACCACCTCGTCGATCGGTCGCCGCGTCGTGTCCCACGGCCGGTCGGAAATGCGCACGATCCAACCGATCGTCGCGCGGCGATTGCGCCCGTGGAGCACGCGCACCACGCTCCCGACCTGCGCGTGCGCGATCAGTTTTTCCGGGACGGTGAACGCGTGCGGCCGCATCGTGCGCAGTTGCAGCGCCACTTCGGCCACGCACTCAGTCCGCGCGACTCCTTCGCTGGGAATCAGCCAGAGTTGGTCGGCGGCCTTGTTTTCCCGGTCCAAGGGCAATTGACACTCCGCGCGATCTCTGCCAGGAACGTGCTTTTCGTATTTTTTCTATTTCGCCAACGTCCGAGAAACCCCAAGGCAAAGCGCGCTCCGGCGCAGTTCCGGCGAATCAGCGCTTTCTTATGCCGCATACGACTTCCGGGCAAGTCGCGTGGGTATCGCATACTGACGATACACAGGCAACGGCCAGGTGGCCCGCGCGTTCCTCCAACCCAGAGGCATCATGTTCGTGCAGTCAGAACGTCGGCGGATCATTCTCGCGGATGACGACCGCGATGCGCTCAAGCTGCTCAGCAAGCAGCTCGAACGGGCCGGCTACAGCGTCGTCGGCTGCGAGAACGGGCGCGAAGCGCTCGAGGCCATCCAGCGCGAAGGCGCATGCCTGGTCATCGCCGACTGGGAAATGCCGGAGATGGACGGGATCGAAGTCTGCCGCGCGGTGCGCGAGATCAGCGCGCTTAACGGCCTTTCGTTCGTGTACTTCGTGCTGCTCACCGCGCGCGCCGGTAAGGAACAGGTCGTCGCCGGCCTCGAAGCCGGTGCCGACGATTACCTCACCAAACCGTATCACTTTCAGGAATTACTCGCCCGCCTGCGCGCCGGCGAACGCATTCTCGAACTTCAGCAGCAGCTTTGGAAGCGGCAGCTCGAGCTGCACAAGAACAATCTCGAAATGGCCACGCTCAACCAAAAGCTTCACGACCTGGCTCACACCGACACGCTCACGCGCCTGCCCAACCGGCGCAGCCTGTTCGACCGCATCAATCAGGCGTGGGACAAGCAGTGGAGCCCGGTCAGCCCGCTCAGTCTGCTCATGCTCGATGTAGATCGCTTCAAAGGCGTCAACGACAAATACGGCCACGCCGGCGGAGACGCCGTCCTGCGCGAAGTCGCGGACGTCGTGCGCACGTCCATCCGCGGCTGCGACGGACCCGGACGCTTCGGCGGCGAAGAATTCTGCGTCGTGTTCCCGCACTGCCCGCTCGCGCAGGCCGGCGAAATCGCCGAGCAACTTCGTGCCAACGTTGAAGCGCGGGTGATCAAGTTTGAAGACAAGATCATTCCGGTAACGATCAGCATCGGCGTCGGGAGTCGTCACGCGCGACACAGCGTGGTCGATGACCTCATCGCCGACGCAGACGCCATGCTCTACAAGGCCAAGGAAAACGGCCGAAACCAGGTCTGGCTCACCGACAGTGACGGCGGCGAGTGGCCGCTCGAACTCAAACGCGAGACAACCGTTTCGCGCGCCGGTTGATGCACTTACGCTACCGTCGCGTCCAGCACGGCGAAGATGAGCATCGCGGCAACCAGCACCGTTTCCAGCACGGCGATCGCACCCGCGCCCACCAGGAATAGTCGATCCGTGGCTCGCTGCCACGCCCAACCAACGAACATTAGAGCCGCCGGACCGCCGGTCATCATGAGGCTCGGACCGAGCCACGCGAGCGGATGACCTCAGCAGAATACTTGTGCAAAACCGATCCCCGCCGGCGCGACGCCGCACAGGAGCAGCGCCGATTTTCCAAGCATCGCGTTCATGCGCTCATACCTCCGTTAGGGCGATTGAGCCTCGTAGACCACTGCTCCACAGACGATTGTATGCGTCACCCGCACGTCGGCGAGTTGCGTCGCCACCACGGCAGACAAATCGTGCGTGACAATCGCCAGATCAGCCAACGCTCCGATGCCGGTGAAACCACGCGACGCACCGGCCCCTTCGACCAGCGCCGGCGCGCGTGTGTAGGCCCGCATCGCCGCATCAAACGAAATCGATTCCTGCGGCTGCCACATGCGCCCGTCAGCGACGATGCCGGTGACCGCCGTGCGCATCGCGGACCACGGGTCGGGCGATGCGACCGGCCAATCGCTGCCGAAGATGAGCCGTGCGCCGCTTTCGAGCAGCGTGCGAAACGCGTACGTCGATTTCGCACGTTCGGTGCCGATCGCCGCGTCGGCCCAAAAGCCGTCGTCATGCTTGTGCAGCGGCTGCATCGACACAATCACGCCGAGCTGTGCGAATCGGACGATGTCCTCGCGCAACAGGTGCTGCGCGTGCTCGACGCGATGTTGGCGCGCGGCGACTCGCTCAAGCCCGATCGTGGCGTACGCGTTCAGAAGTTGGTGATTGGCCTCGTCGCCGATGGCATGCACCGCGCATTGGAAACCTGCCGCGTCGGCACGGTCGACTTTGCCGGCTAGTTTCTGCCACGGATGCGCTTCGTCCATCGGCAGGCCGCGCGGATGACGCGACGAATCGGTCGCGTCTGCATACGGCTCGCGCATCAGTGCCGTGCGGCTGCCCAGCGAACCATCCATGAAAGCCTTGAAACCCGCGATGCGCAGCCAGTCATCGTGGACGGGAAAGTGCCGAACATCGTTGTGGCAGGCGTCCCAATCGGGCTGCATCCAGTAGGCGTGAATGCGCAGCGACAGTCGACCCGCCGCGTGCGCGCGGGCGTACGCTGCCGCGTGCGCGGGCAGGGCCATGTCGTGCGCGCCGGTGATGCCAAAGCGATTCAAGTAGCGCATTGAGTCGGTCAGGGCCGCGTCAATCTGAGCTTCGGTGGGCGTCGGGATGCGCGCGGCGACAAGCTGCATCGCCGCGTCTTTCAAGATGCCGGTCGGTTCGCCGGTCGCGGAGTCGCGTTCGATCTCGCCGCCATCGGGGTCGCGCGGGCCGTGGCGATCGATGCCGGCGAGTGCGAGCGCGGCGCTGTTGACGAATGCCTGATGCAGGTCGGTGCGCGTCAAATAGATCGGCGTGTTCGGCGTCTGAGCATCGATCCAATCACGACGCGGCGGCGACACGTCCGGCCACGACTCGGTGCTCCAGTTTCCGCCGAGCAGCCATTCGCCCGGTTGCAGCGCGCCGGCGCAAGCGATGATCGCATCCATGAACGCGACGCGACTGGGCGTCGCACGCAGGTCGAGTTGCGACAGCAGCAGCCCGCCTGGGATGAGGTGAATGTGCGAATCGACGATGCCGGGTATCACGCTACGCCCGCCAGCGTCGATGGTCGCCATGCCGCGCGGACGCGCAGCCAGAATTTCTGCATCGGAGCCGATCGATTCGATCACGCCATTTCGTACCAGCAGCGCCGTCGCGCCGCGGCGGGCGTCGTCAACGCCCCAGAGTCGTGCGCCGATGATGGCCAGATCGCCGGATTGCACATCAACTCCAAATGCGGATCACTTTGGTTCGACCTTACTCGCCTAGATGTTACGCGCGATTACGCGTGAACAGGAATTCGAAATTGAGCACCGCGGCCCTCAGCGGTCCTGTCGCTCGCACGTCACTGCGCCGAGCACATCAGACGCGGCAAACAGAAAACAACACGCAACACCCAACAAACCGAACGGCCCGATCGCTTGCGCAACCGAGCCGTTCGAGTTCGCAATCACGCGATCATCTCATCGCGCGAGTCGCGAATGGCGATCCGCCATCAACGACTATGGGTTCCTCCGACGCACCGGCATCGGCGAAGATCCCTCTTCATTTGACACCTTCTTCGATCCGCCGAGTTGATCCGAGGGTGCCTCCGGGCGGGCCGTGGCCGGGTCGGGACCCGGCGTCGGCGGTGCACAATCGGTACACGAGAACCCAGTGACCATGCACTGGATCCGCCAGCTTTGGATCGGCAGCGTCACCGCGATGTTGAACTCACGCTGCGCAAACGCCGCAAGCGTGATGTCATCGCACAGCGGCAATTCGTCGATCGGCATGAGACCTTCATTGACCCACACCGTCGACGTCGGATCTACCAGCGACAGCCGCGCCGAGACCGGACCCGGTATCGGCGGACTGTTGAACTGGAACGACGCCACATAGCGCGCCGGTGCCACAACCAGACCGCTGTTGTTCTGGATCAGCGTCGAGCCGGGGATCAGTGCTCCGTTCGAGACGACCGGTCCGACCTGCATCTGGTAGTACACGATGCTCGGATAGTCGCCGTTGAACGGATCGGCGTTCTGGTCAGCCGTGAAGCGCGCGAACCAATAGGTCAGCGTGAACGGCATGCCGATCTGCACCTGATTCCACGGAGCAGGCCGATTGTTCTGGTTGAACAACTCGAACACTGTGCCGGTGAACGTGAACTGCGCCAGCTCGGTCGGGCACGGCTCGGGATCCTGCTGGCACTGGCACTCATAACAGTCGCCAATCTGCACCAACTCGCAGGGTGCTAGCGTGCCGTCGTTGGTCACGCATTGACCCGCACATGCGATGCCCGTCGCCTGCGATAGATCGATGTAGCAACCCGTCTGCGGATCAACGCATGCGCACTCGTCGATCGTGAACGACGGAACACAGTCGTTGCACGGGCAGTCGGTGTCTTCGTCGCACACCTCGCCGGTGTCCGGGCAGCGCTGCACGAGGCAGACGCGCACCGGCAAGCATTCGGCCGCACCCGCCGGCTGGCAGGACGAACCGAGGCAACTGAAGCCATCCGGCGCGACGAAGCAGTTTTCGCGGTTGACGAAGATTTCACCCAGGTACAGATCGATGCCCATCGCGCCGATGTTGATCGGGTTTGTCGCCGGGCCGGCGATCTGCGAATAGCCGCTCGGCACGGCCTGCGACAGGTTGTGCGAGCCGACCGGCAGATAGGCGATGCGATAGATGCCGTCCGCGTCGGTGACGGCATTGTTGGGACCACAAGTCACGGTGACGCCCGCGTGCGGCATATCGCCGATCAGGTCGCCATCGACATCGATCAGGACCATGCCACGCACTTCGCCGCGCGACGGAGCGCTCAGCGAAAGGCCATTGCAATCGTTGCGGTCCTTGCTGTCGCTGCCGCGCCCGCCGAAGAGCTTGTCGGCGTTGCTGCAACCAAACATTGAATCGTTGCCGCGATTGCCGAACAGGTAGTCCTTGTCGCTGCCGTCGCCACCGCTGCGAACGGTGTCGTTGCCGCGATTGCCGAACACAAAATCGCCCGTGCCATCGCTGACCAGGCTGTCATCACCGCGATTGCCGAAGATGAAGTCCTTGGCGCCTGCGCCGCTGATCTGGTCATTGTCGCGATTGCCGAACAGGAAGTCGGTCGAACCGCCGCCGCGAATGATGTCGCCTTCGCGATTGCCGAAGGTGATGTTCACGCCGCCGCCGCCGAAGAACTGATCGCTGCCGGCGTTACCAAAGGCGAGATTGAGCCCGCCTGCACCGACCAGCACGTCGTCCTCGCGATTGCCGAAGCCGACCAGCAAACCGCCGCCGGCCCGGATGATGTCATTGTCGCGATTGCCGAACTGCACGCTGAGCCCCGGCCCCGCGGCGACGCGATCGTCGCCCGCATTGCCGAACAGCACCGCGAGGCCCGCGCCCGCACCGACGATGTCATGCCCGGCGTTGCCGAACACAACCGATAGGCCGTTCGCACCAGTGACGCTGTCGTCGCCAGGGTTGCCGAACAGCACGCACAAGCCATTGCCGCCGCTGACCACGTCATTCTGGCGATTGCCGAAGCAGATGCTCAGGCCCGCGCCGCCGGTGACCGTATCAACGCCGGAGTTACCGAACAGAATCGCGAGGCCCGTACCGGCCTGCACAATGTCGTTGCCCTTATTGCCGAACAAGACGTTGAGGCCGATGTTGCCGCTGACCGTGTCGTTACCGCGATTGCCGAACAGCACGTTGATGCCGTCGCCCGCGGTGACGATGTCGTTTTCGCGGTTGCCGAAGCAGACGTTCAGACCGGTGCCCGCCGAAACGCCATCCTCGCCATTGTTGCCGAAGAGGATGTTGATGCCGTCGCCGGCGGTGATGGTGTCGTCGTCCTTGTTACCGAAGACGAGGTTCAGACCGTCGCCCGCCGAGATCGTGTCATCGCAGCGATTGCCGAACAGCAGATCGATCTCGATCGGCGGAACCGTCGGCAGCAGCAAGCGGCCGAGGCTGTCGATGATGTCGTCGTCATCGCCGCCGAACATGATGTTGCCCAGCGCGATCGGCACCGGCACACCGTTGATCGGCACGATGAAGAAGCCGCCATGCGCGCCGCTCAGGTTATCCATGCCGTCGCTGCCGAACACCAGGTCGATACCCGCGTACGCTTCGGCAGTGTCGTCGCCGCTGCCGCAGAAAATCAGGTCGGCCGCGCCGCCCAGATCGTCGAGTCCGAGATCGCTGATGAGATCGTCGAGGTCGTCGCTCGCGCCGGTGCAGATGTCTGTCCCGTCCGCGCCGAAGATGTTGTCATTGTCAGCGCCGCCGAAGAGCACGTTGCCGAAGCCGATGACGATCGCCTGACCGCTGGTGATGTCGCCGATGATGATCAGCGAGCCTTCGGCACCCTCGATGGTGTCGTTTCCGGTGCGGCCAAGCACAACGTCGATGCCGCCGAGCGGTGCGTTCGAGTCCCAGTTGAGATAATCGCAGCGAATCGTGTCATCGCCAGGGCCGCCGAACAGCACGTTGCCGAACAGCAGGCAGAAGTTCTGATCGGGCACTTCGATCGTGCCGCCCGTGCCGCTGTAGATGCCGTCATCGCCGGTGCCGCCGAAGATGACGTCGATGCCGTCTTCCGAGGCATCGTCCGCCGGATCTTCCGCGTCGCCGTGCAGCGTGTCGTTACCGTTCTGACCGAAGATCAGATCGCCGATGTTGGCTTTGAAGTCGTCGTTGACGTTGAGCAAATAGCCCTTGCCCGCCGCCACCGTATCATCGCCTTCGCCGCCGAAGATCACGTCGATGCCTTCGAGCGTATCGATCGTGTCATTCTGATCGCCGCCGAAGATGACGTTGCCGAGTTCCAGCTCGAAATCGGGATCGTTGACATCCCCGATGCTCAGCAGCGCGCCGCCGTAGCCGTGAATTTCGTCGGCACCGTTGCCGCCGAAGACCACGTCGATGTCGTCATCGGGACGCGGGTCGTTCGGGTCGGCGTTCGGGTCTTCGACCGAATCGTCGCTGTGAATCACGTCGTCGCCATCGCGTCCAAAGATCAAATCGCCGAGGCCGAGACGGAACTGATTCGAGCCGCTGCCGATCGTGAGCTGATCGCCCTTGTTGGTGGTGATCGTGTCGGCATCGTTGCCGCCGAAGATCACGTCGATGCCGTCGAGCGTGTTGATCTCATCATCGCCGTCGCCGCCGAAGATGAGATTGCCGAGCAGCAGTTCGAAGTCGGGGTTGCTGACCGAGCCGATGCTCAGCAGGCCGCCGCCGTAACCGTTGATGGTGTCGTTGTCGTCGCCGCCGAAGACCACGTCGATGTCGTCATCGGGCCGCGGATCGTTCGGGTCGGCGTTCGGATCGACGGTGGCGATGTCGCTGTCGATCGTGTCGGTGCCGGTGCCGCCGAAGATCAAATCGCCGAGTTCCAGGCGGAACTGGCTGCTGCCGCTGCCGATGGTGAGTTGCGCACCCTTTTCGGTCGCAATCGTGTCAGCATCTGTGCCGCCGAAAATCACGTCGAGACCGTCCATCGTGCCGATGTCGTCGTCGCCCGCATTACCAAGCACGAGATTGCCGAACTGGAATGAGAACGTGCCGACGGCCATCGTGCCGCCGTGCGCCATGCGGATGAAGTCATTGCCCGCTCCGCCGAACGCGAAGTCGATTTCGCTGAGCGAGTCGCTGGTGTCGTCGCCGTCCGACATGGTGTCATTGCCGTCGAGGCCGACGAAGATATCGCCCACGTCAACGGTCAGCGTGCCCGCGGTCAGCGTTTGTCCGCCGCCGCCGAACATGCAGTCGTTACCGGCGTTGCCGATGATCACGTCAACGTCGGCTCCGCCGTTCATGTCGTCATCGCCGCCGCCGCCGAAGAGCAAATCGTTGCCGTCGCCGCCGCGCAGTTGATCCGCGCCGCCGGCTCCGACGAGCAGGTCCGCTCCGTCGCCGCCGTCGAGCAAGTCGCTGCCGGTCGTGCCGATCAGCAGATCCGTGCCGATACCGCCATTCACCGTGTGCGTCGGCGTGACCGGGCATGTGCCGCCACCACCACCGGCGAACGGAATCAAATTCAAATCGTCGCGAATCAGCGGGGCTGCCGCGAGCGAGAGCGCGACAATGTCGGCCACGATTTGCTCGGCGTCGGCGCGAATCGCGTCAGCGACCGCTTCGAGATCGGCCTGCGCCTGCGCTTCAAGTGTGATGGCAGCGCCATCGACATCCGCAAAGCCGCGTGCGTGCACATTCGCGCCGGCTGTGTCGAGCAACAGTTCCTTCGCCTCGATCCATGATTCCCAGTCGGCTTGCAGTGCTTCACCGGTCAGGACCATGTTGTCGCCCGTGAGCACGAGGCCGTCGCCCTGCGATTCGATTTGGGCCGCGTCGCTGGTGGGGTTTTCGTCGTCGCCCACCGCATCGCCGGCCATTTCCATCGCGTCGCC
Organism: Phycisphaerae bacterium; assembly: GCA_046155505.1. Taxonomy (GTDB): domain Bacteria; phylum Planctomycetota; class Phycisphaerae; order UBA1845; family Fen-1342; genus JBJXFK01. The sequence continues at coordinate 46,458 of JBJXFK010000060.1, read as the reverse complement.
GTCAGCTTCGTATTGATCGCCGGTGGCTTCGACGTTGTCGACGTTCGTTTCAACGTTGTCGTTGATGGCTTCGAGCGCTTCAATGCGGCGCTCGACTTCGGCGCAGAAGACGGACAGCCCGCTCGGGTCCTGATTGTCCTCGTTGAAATCGGTCTCGACCGGCTCCGGGTCTTCCGGGCATAGGTCGCCGAGTTCCTGAATCGTCGTGGTGTGGCTGTTAATCGTGTTGATGAACACGCTGATCGCGTCCTGATTCTGCGCGTTCAGGTCGAGGCGCGAGGCTCGCTCATAGAGCGTGGTCGCGCGGCCGAGAAGGTCGTTGGCCATCGGAATCAGCAGTTCAAACTCGTCCACCGCGATCTCGACGTTCGCGACGAACGTCTCGGCCTCGGCGGTCGCGTTCAAAACGTCTTGCTGCATGAAGGTTTGCAGATACGTGCGAATGCGGTCATACGACTTGGCAATCGCGTCGCCCGCGGGCTGCACGATGTCGGGCTGCATGTCGCGCACATACTCGGCGGTCGGCTTGACCACGTCGTTGCCCGCGTTCTTGACCACCGTCGCCATGTTCAGCGACAGACAATAGGCCGAGCTACAACCGGTGTTGCCGTTGTCGAGCAGCGCAAGCGCGGCGTTGACCGCGTTTTGTGCCTGTTGCAGGGTCGAGATCATCGACAGCGCGCTGGCCAGCGGCGTCACGTCGAGTTCGATGCCGGCGAGCACTGTGTCCGCGCCGTCGCCGCCGTCGATCGAAAGCGTGAACGAATTGGACACGATGCCGTTCGAATCGTCGATGACGACCAGATCATCGCCCATATCGGCGATGACGGTGATGGCCGAGAACGGCGTCGAAATCGAGCTGAACGTGCAACTCGGCGTCACGCTCGACGCCGGCGTAAAGACTTCAACGATCGCCGGATTGCCGAGTTGCAATGCCACGCGAACTTCGTCGTCGCCGGTCGTCAGGTCAATTTGCAGCGTCGAGCCCGTCACGGCGGCGTTGAATGGCCCGCACGGCGCAGCGTCCGCAACATTTGGAATCGCCGCGACGAGTGCGAGAACCGCGAGGCCACTCCCGAATCCGAACCCGGAGCGCGAGTGACGCGGTACGTCGTGGACGGAAACGGCGCTGGCCTCTTTCCGAGACCCGACCGTTAGGGAGGGTTTTTCACTCCGCCCGCGCCGTCGCATGCCGAACAGCATCGCCGCGGCGCAGCCCAGCATCGCCGCGGTCGATGGTTCGGGAGTCAGCCGAAATGCCGCCGTCCCGTCCGGAAACGGATTGCCGAACTGGTCGAGCGGGATGTGAATGTTGCGGAATGTCAGCGTGTGCGTACCCGCCGGCACGATGAACGACTGCTTGCTGAACTCGGGGCGCGTCCAGGCGACCGCCGGATTCATCGTATACGGCGCGTCGTCAAACGGCCCGACCGCCGGGAACAACGCCTGCCAGTCGATCACCGCGGGTGTCACGCCAAGGAAAGCGAAATCGAGATAGACCTGATTGCGGTCCGAGACCACAAACAGATCGGTCAGGTCTAGCTGAAGCGGCGTCGCCGACGTGTACGTGAAAATCCCGGCGTAGAACGAGTTGACCGTCATCAACTCGTCCATCACGATCCAGGTGCCGTCCGTCGGTGCGACAATGGAGTGAACCAGCGGCTCGCTGCCGCCGCTTTGCAATACGGGAATTTCGCCTGCTGTCGCAGCCGCGGTTGCGAGCGCGCAACCACAAATCGCACCCTTCCAAGGGTTCTTCATCGAGATCCTCCTCATCCTGTGTGGCGAAAGCGCCCGAGAGATGAATTGGGGCGTCGCCTCATCCTGTACTGTGAAGACTCCGTTAAGGGATACCGAAATCTCCAACTTCACGCAAGAAACTTTCCGCAATACTTGATTCAGAGCGCGAAATTTCGCGCGGCGGCCCCGTAGCCGTGACTCGGCGACCGCCAAGTCGGCGCGCGGAACGTCTTCCCTTGAACCGTTGAACACTTCCCGCGGCTCTCGTTCTCCAAAATTCCTGCGAACTCTTGCCCAGCGAACGTCCGATAGCAGTCGGGCGGCGCGGCATCGCCGATAACTGCTCACACTCCCCGTCTCGGCTATGCTGCTCGCATCACCGGAGGATTCCGACGATGCGCACACTCGGAGCCGTTTTCATGGCACTCACGCTCGCCGCCGCCGCACAGGCTGAAATCAAGACCAAGGCCATCGACTACAAACATGGCGATGTCGTACTCGAAGGGTATATGGTCTGGGACGATGCCCGCAAAGGGCCTCAGCCGGGCGTGCTGCTCGTCCACGAATGGTGGGGCGTCACCGAGCACACCAAGAGCATGACCCGCCAAGTGGCCGAGATGGGCTACGTCGCCTTCGCCCTCGACATGTATGGCAAGGACGTGGTCACCGACAGCGTCGATCAGGCCGGTAAACTGGCCGGGCAGTTCAAGGGAAACCCCGCGCTCATGCGCGACCGTGCCAAGGCTGGCTTTGATGAGTTCACCAAGCAGCCGGAGGTGGATAAGAGCCGCGTCGCCGCGATCGGGTTTTGCTTCGGCGGCACAACCGTGCTGAACATGGCCTACAGCGGTCTCGCCCTGCGCGGTGTGGTGAGTTTTCACGGCGGGCTCGTGCCGCCGATGGATGCGGACAGGGGCAACGTGAAGGCCAAGATTCTGGTGCTGCACGGAGCCGACGATCCGCTCGTCCCGGATGTGGCGATCAAGACGTTCCAAGACGGCGTGCGCAAGGCGAAAGCCGATTGGCAAATGGTGTACTACGGCAACGCGGTGCATAGCTTCACGAACCCCGCAGCCGACAAGGTGGGCATCGACGGCGTGAAGTATGACGCGGCGACGGACAAGCGCAGCCGCGGGCATATAAAGGTGTTTTTCGATGAGGTGCTGGCGAAGACGAAGTGACGATCGACCCGGCGCGAGCGTCACAAAAGGCAAGAATTTATTCGCGATCGCCCCGAACCTGATTATCATCGCAAATCGCTGGCCAGCATTGCATGACGGAGGGTTCGTGATGTTCATGAGTCGCGGCTTTCGATCGCTCGCCGTCCCATTCGCATGCAGCCTCGCGCCGCTAGCCGCGACTGAGGCACGCGGCGACCTGCCGCCGCTGGCGCTGCGAAGTCGCGCGATCTCGGCCGCGAGCGCGGTATACGCGACCCACGCGCCTGGCGACACGCAGCGCCTGTTCTGCGTCATTCAGAGCGGCACGATCCGCATTCTTCGACTCGCGAACTTCACGTTTGACGAGACGCATTTTCTCACCGTCCCGAACGTGCAGTCCGGCGGCGAAACCGGCCTGCTCGGCCTAGCGTTTCATCCGAACTACGCCGAAAACGGCTACCTGTATGTCTACTTCAACCGCCGTAACGGAACAACGCTTACATCTCCGGTCGTCATGCGCTTCACGCGCGACGCGACCAACCCAGATCTAGCCGACCCCGCCAGCGCGTACGAAATTCTCGCTGTCGGCGGCGGCAATGGACTGCACAACGGCGGCTGGATCAGCTTCGGGCCGGACGGCTACCTCTACATCACCAACGGCGACCACGGCGGCAGCAGCAGCGGCCAGATCATTTCCGACAACCTGCGCGGCAAAGTGCTGCGGATCGATGTCGATGGCGACGACTTCCCCGATGACACGCTGCGAAACTACGCCGTCCCGCCGGGCAACCCGTTTGTCGGCATCGAGGGCGACGATGAGATCTTCGCGTACGGCCTTCGCAATCCGTGGCGAGCCTCGATCGATGCTGAATCGAATCAGATGATCATCGGCGATGTCGGCGCTCTGCGCGAAGAAATCAACGTCCTGCCGCTCGACGTGCCAGGCTTGAATTTCGGCTGGCCTTGCTCACAAGGTGCTGACATCGATTGCGGTCCGGGCGTGACAATCGTCCCGTCGATCGCACACTATCGCACGCCTGCCGAGCCGCCGCTCAATCTGGTCGGCAACTCGGTCATCGGCGGCGAGATCTATCGCGGCTGCGCGATTCCGCCGTTGCGCGGGCGATACGTTTTCGGCGACCTGAGCGGCGAGAAGCTGTCGTTCGTTTATGACGGCACGATCACCGATGTTCGCGAGCACACCGTCGAGTTGACCGGCATCACGCCCTACGGCTTTGGCCATGATGCGTACGGCGAGATCTACATCTGCGGGCCGGGGCGCGTGGCGAAGATTATTCCCGCGTCGCCGATCGGGCGCGACTGCAACGCCAACAGCGTGCCCGACGCGTGCGATGTGTCGTCGGGAAATTCTGCGGACGCCAACGGCGACGGCGTGCCCGATGAATGCCCGCCGCCGGGCGATGTCGATGGCGATTCGCAGATCGGACTGACCGACATCGCGCGATTGCTCGCGGCGTTTGGTTCGTGTGCAGGTTCGGCGAGCTATGACGCAGCAGCCGATTTCAACGGCGATGCGTGTGTGGAGCTGCGCGACCTGGCGCTGCTGCTCACCAACTTCGTCGCGGAGCCGTAATCGAAAATATGCTCACCGCCGCGCTCATTATCGCTTCCGGCGTGCCGTTCTTCGTCGGGGCGTTGATGTGCGCCGCGGCGTTATCGCTTTCGTTTGCGCAATCGCCGCGCGGTCGACGGCTGGGGCGCGTGGTGGTTTCGATCGGCGCGCTGCTTGTCGCTGTTTCGGCGACGCCGGTCGTCGCGATTTTTGCATGGGCCGGCGGCGTGGCGCTGCTGGCGTGGCTGATTTGGCCAACACGCGCGAACCACCCGAACTTGAAATACTATCGCGAGGGCATCGGCGGCATCATCGCCGGCATTGCGTTGCTATCGATGCTGGGCGAGTCGTTTCTCGTCTGCACGCCGCGACTCGCACCCAGCGAGCGTATCGAGCAAATCGCGGTGATCGGCGACTCACTGTCGGCGGGCATCGAAGACGGCATCACCGTGTGGCCGGCGCTGCTCGCGGCGGATACCGGCTTGCGCGTGCAGAGCCGCGCACAGGCCGGCGCGTCGCTCGCGAGCGCGCTGAAACAGGCCGAAGCGATCAACGCTGCGACCGACGTTGCGATGTTGCTGATCGGCGGAAACGACTTGCTGTGGGGCCGAACATCGGCGGACTTTGAGCGCGAACTCGACGCCCTGATCGTTGCCACGAAGCCGCGCTCACGACGACTGGTGATATTCGAACTGCCAACGCCGCCGTTGGGCAATAGGTATGTCGCGGCCCAGCGACAACTATCGAAACGCCACGGCGTCTTGCTCGTGCCGCGCTGGCGACTCGCTGCGGTGCTGGGCACGCCCGGCGCGACGACCCATGGACTGCATTTGTCGGCGAGCGGGCAGCGGGCGGTGATGGACATCGTAAAGTGGGTGCTGCGCGCGGATGCGAATCCGGGCGTGGTCAAACGCACCGGCGCTGCATTCGCGCAATCAAATGTCGCCGTGCCTCACGCGGCGACCTTTGAACAACCGATCGAGACAATTCGCGTTTTGACCTGGAACGTGTGCAAGTGCGAGCGCGGCATTAGTCGCATTGCCGACGCGCTGCGAAGCGAGAATGCGGACATCATCTGCCTGCAGGAGCTGACCGAGCCGCGCGATGCGCGGGCGAACACGCCGAACCAGACGGCGGAACTGGCGGCTACGCTCAACATGAACTTTGCATCGTTCGGCGGGCCGCTCGATGCCGACCGAAATCAGTGCATCACAATTCTCACGCGCTGGCCGATTCGTAGCGCGACGCGCCTCGGCAGCGATCTTGATCGCAACTGGGGTACGTCGGCGAACGTTGAGACGCCGCTCGGCATCGTGCGCGTGGTGTCGGTGCATCTGGCGGGTACGTACAAGTTCAGCGTATCGCACATCATCGCGACGACCCGCGCCCGACAGCGCGATTGGCGAGAGTTGCTCGAATCCACACGCACGGTTGACGGTCCGCTCATCATCGCCGGCGACTTCAACGCCGATGCTCGAACACTGGATATGAAAGAGGCGGGTGGCTTGCGGCTGTTGTCCACGAACGAGCCGACGTTTCCTGCGCACGAACCGAGGTTGCGGCTGGATCACGTTTTCGCCCGTGAATTCGAAGTGCGTCTGCGGCAAACACGAGATTCGATCGGTGCGTCAGACCATCGCGCTCTTGTGACCACGCTTGAATTCCGTGCATCTGAAGAGTGACCCGTGCGGAAGACTATCCCGCCCGTGCGCCACCCAACGCTCACGCACGGTACGGCACGCCGATCGCGCTTCTCTGTGGGGCTTCCGCTGGGTATGCTGCGTTACGAGGTATTCGGGATGTTCGACGCAGGTTCATCGACAACGCGCGGCGAAGAATTCCAGGCGGTAATTGACCGCCTCATTCATCAGTTCTCACCGACGCAGATTTACCTGTTCGGCTCGCATGCCTACGGTCAGCCGACGATCGACAGCGACGTAGACGTGCTGGTCGTCGTGGATCGCCCCTGCAGCGAGATTGTCGCATGCCATCGCCGCGGATACGACGCACTGCGTGGCGTGCGGTTGCCGATCGAGCTTCATTTTTGCACACGCGACAGATTTGAGCGATTCGGCGGCCTCACCGCGAGCGTGTATCACGAGATTCGCAACCGAGGACGACTGCTCCATCAAAATTCCGAGTGCGGCACCGTAGCGATCGGCTCTCAGCGGCCGACGCCGTGATTGCTCGCGCGGTGCGAACTCCGTCGGGCACAGCGACCCTATCGCTATTTGCAGCAAGCGAATTCCGCCGCCACTCCTGAATTTTCTGCCGAGAGTTCCGAACCCACGCTTAGAATCCCAGAAAACGAAACCCACGAACGGGACCAATAGGCCACCATGCCAGCAACCTTCGCCACCTTCACCCGCCTCAAAGACAAAGGCGTCGCCGCCCTCAAGGCCGGCGACTATGCCACCGCTCGGCCCTACCTGATTCAGGCCGCCGAGTGCATGATCGAGCTGTCCGAAGAAACCGCCGACGCGACGCAAAAGGCCGAGCAGGAAGGCTATGCCAAGGAACTGCTCGAACTCGCCAAGGACTGCGACCGACGCCTGAAAACCGGCGGCAAGGGCGGCCACGGCGGCACGCGCGAACGCAGCAGCGGCGGCGATGACGAGAACGCGGCGAACGCCCAAAACTGGGTCGTGCGCGAAAAACCCAACGTGCGATTCAGCGACATCGCGGGCCTCGACGAGGTGAAGGAGGAGATCTATCTCAAGATGATTCACCCCTTCCAGCATCGCGAGCTGGCCCAGCATTATGGCATCGACGTGGGCGGCGGCATGTTGCTTTATGGTCCGCCCGGAACCGGCAAGACCATGTTCGCCAAGGCCGTCGCGACCGAACTCGACGCGACCATGTTCGTTGTTACGCCTGCCCAACTGATGAGCAAGTGGGTCGGCGAGGCCGAGCAGAATGTGCGGGCACTCTTCGACGCGGCCAAGGCCGAGGAAAAAGCGATCATCTTCCTCGACGAAGTGGAGGCGATGGTCCCCGCCCGCCGCCAGAGCGAATCCGACGTGATGCGCCGCGTCGTGCCGCAAATTTTGCAAGAAATCGAGGGATTCGACCGAAAATCCGGCCGCGCACTGCTTTTCCTGGGGGCGACGAACGAACCGTGGTCGCTCGATACGGCCATGATGCGTCCGGGTCGGCTCGATTCGAAAGTCTACATTCCGCTGCCCGACGGCCCGGCCCGTTTGCGGCTGTTCGAGATTTATTTCGGCAAGCGACCGATCGACGACGACGTGAATTTCGCGGTTCTGGCGGAAAAAACCGCCGGCTACAGCGGGGCCGACATCAAGGCGGTTTGTGGTCGTTCGGCAAGTCGTCCATTTTTGGAATCGGTAGGCGGGCAAACGCCGCGTAAGATCAACCAGTCGGACGTGCTGGCCGCGATCGACGACACGCCGCCGTCGGTCAGAACGGCGGACGTGGTGAAGTATCAGGAGTGGGCGGCGAGTAGTGAGTAGCGAGTGTCGAGTAGCGAGTAGCGAGTTCAGAAATAACGAGACCGCCGCGTACATCGCGACTAATTTCGCGGCGATGCACCAATCCGAACCCCGAGCGCAAGCGAGCGGGGTAGGGTGCGGATTACGTTGAGTCGCAGGCAATGAGTCAAAAGTGCCGAGTCGAACGATGTTGAACGGCTCCCGTAACAAAGTGATTCGCGAGCGAATCCTCGAAGCGGGAGTTCGCCCTCTCTATCGCCAGACAGAAAGGCCGATCAGCGCCGCCACCGACCAACCGCCGCGCGCGCGAATTCGCGATGGTCTCGACAAGCTGAACGACGACGTCGCAAAGCGCGAACGCTGGATTCTCGACGGGGTGATAGACATTTTCACGGTGCCGTGGCCGTTCTAGGATCCAGAGGAAGTTGCGTCTGATGGACGAAACGCGCCGCCATCCTTGCCCCTACCCCGATTGTGCCGAAGAAAACTCGGCCAAGGCCCGCTTCTGCTCGCGCTGCGGTCGCCCGCTCAATATCAAAGCCATGCGCGCCGCCGAGTCGTGGCGCGGCGGATGGTTTATGTGGATCGGCGTTCTGATCCTCGCCGCGCCGATCCTGGTTCTGTCGATTCGCCGACCGACTGATTTCGCACCCTGGTTTTGGATGGTCATCATGGCCATCGGCTTCGCCATTGCCACACATGCGGCGCGCGGACAGCCGCCGCACGATCAGGAGCGTCTGCCATGAGTCGCGATTTGATGAGACGACTCGGCGATTCGACGCTGGTCGCTGTCGCGGTGCGCGGCGGCGATTGGCCGCGGCGCTTCATGGGCGCGGCCCTGATTCCCGATACGTGGATGGGCCTGGTCGAGACGCGCGACGGCAAGCGCTGGCACGTCCCCGCCGGCGACGAGCCGCGGGCCGGCGAGGGCGATTCGGTCACGCTCGTGCGCAATCGCCCGCTCACCGTGCCGATCGACACGCGCGAGGTACCCGCCGCCTGCGGCAACACGGTTGGCGGAACTGCCGACGTGCTCGTGCGCTGGCACGCGCGCGATGACGAGCTGGCCGCACTGCATCGCTCGCTGCTCTCGCCCGGCGAGTTGACGCTGCAAAAACTCGCCGACGCATTTGCCGACGGTGGCGGCCGGGCGGCGCTGCAAAAATTCATCGCGTCGCGCGACGCGGCAACTGTCGTCAGCGACGATCATCGCGACGCCCTGCTCACGCACCTACGCGAGCAACTCAAGAAACTCTGCTTCGAAACCGGCCTTTCAATCGAGCAGGTATCGACGCTCAAGCTCGGCAGTTCGACGCTCGCCCGCCGCGCGGCCCTCCAGCAAGACGCGGCTCACGAGGTCGAACGCATCCAATCGCGCGAACTGGTCGAGCAAGCCGCTCTCGCCGCCACGCAGAAGCGCCTCGGCGAACTCGGCGGCGTCATGGAAAAGCTGCAAGCGGCGGCGGCTCGCGGCGGCGGCAACATGCAGTGGCACGAGCTGCTCCCGGCGCTCACGCCGGGCGAGCGCGGCCGACTGCTCGAAAGCCTGTGGCGAATCACGCCGGATCGTCATTGCACCACGGCGATCGTCGTGGTCGCCGGCGATGAGTGCGTCTGGCTCGATCCACAATCGCCGGAGACGATTCTGCGCCGCACGAAACTGCCGCAGGAGATGGGCGGCGTGCGCTCGGTTTCGTTTGATGCCGCGCACCGCTGGCTGCTTGTCGGAGCGGCGACCGGCATCTGGGCGATCCACGCCGAGGACGGAAACGTCGTGCAGCGTTTCGCGGTGCCGGATGTGCCGCCGCCGCGAACGGGTTTCAACGCGGCAGTGATCGTCGGCGATCGGCTGTATGCGACGCATTCGCAGCTTGGTTGCTGGTCGTGGCCGCTTGTGAGTAACGGTGTGGCACGGGCTATTAGCCAGTGCGATCAGGGTTCGGAAACAACACGGGCTGATGACCCGTGCCACACCGACGGCATCTTCCCAATTCTCGTTCCGCACGACGGCTCGCCGCGAACGATTCGCGCGGTTTGCGGTAGCGCTGATGGTCGCGTACTGCTCGCCGCCGACGACACGGTGCATGCCTTCAACCCCGCGACCGGCGTGCTCGAAGTGATCGCAAATGCCGACGACACGATCCACTGTCTCGCCACGCTCGGACATGAGCTGTTCGCCGGAATCGCCGACGGCAAGTTGCTGCGGCTCGACCTGCGCCAGCCGGAGGATTGGTGGGTGCCCTACCGCACGAACATCCCGATCGAGTCGGTGCAGGCCCGGCAATGGAGCGACCTGGTCGAACTGATCGTCCCCGGCGGCGATCAGGGCGTGGTCAGCGTCTACAGCGAAGAAAACGTCGTCACCCGGTTGCTCGAAACCGCGACGCCGACACGTCGGGCTTGGACGGCTGACGACATCGTGATCGCACTCAACGACCGCCGCGATCGGTTGACGGTGATGGGCGCGAATTCGCCCGATCGCAAGGGTCGCGACGTGGTGCTGGCTCGGGTGCTTGGTGGTTCGATTCAGGATGCATGCCTGGTAACGAGCACGGTGTAGCGTTCGGGCCCCCGTGCCCGACGGAGATTTCGCCAGCGATCCGAACGCGACGCGCGAGCGAGGCAGCGCGAGCGTAGCGAGCGGCGTATCCGAACCACGAACGCACATCCGAACCCCGAGCGCAAGCGAGCGGGGTATCGTGCTCATTCGGCGGCGCTCGCATAACGCACAGCGCCCGACTCCGCGGCTTACCCCGTCGCTCCCGCTCCGGGTTCGGATGGGCTGCTCGCCGCGCTCGCAGTCACTCGCGTGCGCGTCGCGTTCGGATGGCCTTTCTTCAACTCGCTCCTCGATACTCGCTACTCGATACTCGCTACTCACACGAGCCGCTGCAAAGGCGACAGCTTCTCCGGCCGCATCGCTCGCGCGCGCAGCAGATACGCCTCCAGCCAGCCGCGCGCGTCGCTCGGCCGCGCGTGTGCGGCCAAGACCGATTCATGATCGATCGCTTGCACGCGATCGTTGGCCGCGCGAATCGCGTCGAAGCTGATCCGCAGCGCGACGTCCACCGGCATGCGTTCCGGATTGATGTCGATGCCGAAGTAGCCGTTGTAGCCGTACATTTTCAGCGTGTACATCAGCGCCTCAAGCTGCTCAGGCGAGATCACGCCGACGTTCAAATCCTGGTCATAATTGCCGAGCGGCTGACTGTTCCAGTGACTGTGCGCGAGGCGCCCTTCGCTCAGCGGCCAGCTAAACGCATACGCCAAATCCTCAAAACCCATGAGCACATGGCCGACTTCAGGGTTCATGCAAACAAGCGAATGACCATCTTCAAGCAACGCGCGGTTGGACGGGTGTCGCAATTGCCGCTCCACCATGTGCCCGAGCAAAACGCCCTCGGGCGTTGTGCCGAACAGAATTCGCCCGCGCGGCTCATAAGGCTTCGGCTCAAACGCGATTCGCACGCCGGGCTCGCCGTCCATCGCCTCGGCCAGGCCGTCGACGAATCGCTGCCGCATGGCGGTAAAATCGACGCCGAACGGGTTTTCGTAGCCGTCGATGCCAGGCCAGACGACGGCGAAGTCGCAATCCAGCTCGCGGTTCATGCGCAGCGCGCCCTTCACGCGGTCGATCGCGACGCGGCGCACGCGCTCGTCAGGATTGCTGAGCGAGCCCCACTCGAACTGCTCATCCCAGAACAGCAGCGGAATGACGGTGAGCACGCAAATACCGGTTGCGCGGGCGAAGTCGCGCCACATGCCGACATTCTCTTCGTTGATCTCGTTGGGATAGTGCGCCTCGAGCGCGCCGAGACCCGCGTCTTTCAGCGTCGCCGCAATTTCGAGCCGTTGCGCGATCGTCAGGTCCTTCTGATACTTGGCGTGGAAGCGGCTGCTCGCCGGCGAGAAAAACCAGATCCCGGCGGAGAATTTCGGGTCGAGTTCGAATGTTTGCAAATGACGCAACATTGCTGCTGGGTCGCGGCGAGTGGTTTGCGATCGAAGATCAACAAGCGGCATGTGTACACCCTCCCGTTTTGTCCCGTTGCGGGTCGAGCGATCAGTCGCGCTTCGCCCGTCACGCGCTTACTTCGCCGGCCATTCATCGCCGAGTTTGCCCGGGGCCTCGGCCAGCATGTACGCCATCGCGGCCATTGCCGAAATGGTCTTCGACAAATCGCGCGGGTCGATCTTGTCCAGCGTGTCGGCGTGCGTGTGGTGATAGTCAAAGTAGCGCGTCATGTCCACATCGAGGCCCATCACCGGCACGCCCAGCGGTTTCATCGGCCCGACGTCGGCGGCGCTCGACCCGGGATCGACGTGCATCGGGCCGAGCGGTTCGAGTAGCTTCACCAGTTCGCGAAGCTGCCCGGCGGCGATTGCCAATCTCGCCGGGTCTTCGCAATCGACACCGAAACCCATCGGCTGAAACGTGCCCGAGTCGCTCTCGATCGCGGCGAAGTGGTTGGGCATCGCGTCCGCGTGCCGCTTGGCATACGCCCGCGCGCCGGCGAGGCCGTTTTCCTCGTTGGTCCAGAGCACGACGCGGATTGTGCGATTGGGTTTCAAGCCGAGTTTACGGATGACATTCAATGCTTCCATCGCTGCAACGCATCCGCCGCCGTCGTCGTGCGCGCCTTGGCCGACGTCCCATGAATCAAAATGCCCGCCGATGACGACCACCTGCTCCGGCTGCGAACTGCCAACGATTTCGGCGATGACGTTGTGCGACTTTGCGTCAGGCCGCGTTTCACACGCCATTTTCAGCGTGACTCTCACCGCCACGCCGCGAGCGTAGAGCCGCGCGATCATGTCGGCGTCTTCGGTACTGATCGCCGCAGTCGGCACGCGCGTCTTGGCCTCGTAGTAACCCATCGCGCCTGTGTGCGGCGATCGCAAACTGCGCGTCGTCACCGACCGCACGAGGGCCGCGACGCCGCCATATTCCGACGCCCAGCGTGCGCCCATGCCGCGGTAGCGAACCGCCGCGCCGTATCCCCCGCCGCCACCCTTGCCGTCGGGTGCGGCCATCGGCACGTTGAAGAGCACGATTTTGCTCTTTGCCTTGTCGCCGACTTCGGAGAGTTCCTCGATGCCGGAAACGACGATCACTTCGGCGGTGATGCCCTCGGGCGGCGTGGGCACCGAGCCGCCGAGACCGAGCATGGCCAGCGACTTCCGCCGCGGTTCGACCATCTCGCACGATTCGTCGTTTCGAACCCAGTGCGGGACCATGACTTCTTCTTTGCGGCAATTTTCCTGGCCGTCGCGTTTCATGCGATCGACGGCCCAGTCGATCGCGCGTTCGAGCGCGGCCGATCCACTGAGTCGATGGCCGAAATCGTCGCAGAGTTCCTGCATCTTGTTCCAGCCGTCGTTGCCGGCGGCGGTCGCGTCGAGAATTTTCTGTACGTTGGACTGACGGGACGCCGCGAATGACCGTGCGGCACCCGTTTGAACGCTCAACGCCTCGGGGGAGACTGCTGCGCTGGTTGGAGTTTCACTCGGGCGCGACGCGGCGGTTTGTGCGACCGAGTGGGACACCGTGCATGCGGCGGCGACGATGGCGAACAGGCGAAGCCAGTGCATACTCGAGTCGCTCCCCAGGGTGATGATCAAGCCGTAGTGTGGGCACCGCCCACCATTTGTCGCCGCAGACAGAACATGCCGACGGCGGAGTACCGCTCGTCGGCATCGCACCCGACCTTGTAGAGCTGCCGCCCTCGGCTGCTTTCTTGTGGCACCGTAGGGTGGGCACCGCCCACCATTTGTCGCCGCAGACAGAGCATGCCGACGTATCGACGTTTGCGTCGAGCAACGCGCGAATGGTGGGCGATGCCCACCCTACGCTACCGCGCGAATCAGTGAATCCAACGCACACGCCCCAGATCGGGCAACAGATTGAACCACGTCGCCGGCATACCCGGCACCGGATGAAACCCGGGACAGTACACCAAAAACGCCCGCCCCAGCATCTGATCCGCCGGCACCGTGCCGATGTCATATGTTCCCTCGGTCAGTCGCGGGCGCAGATGCGGCCCCAGCTCGCTCTCGCCCCACCAGCGTGCATCATGGCTGTTCACGCTGTTGTCGCCCATCACAAAGTACGCATCACTGCGCAGCGTGATCGGGCGATTCTGCACACCTTGACCGATCGGCGTCGTCTGGCCCGGGGCGCGGCTCGCATAATGTACATCGCGTTCGACCTTCAAATGCGACAGATCGACATCGCCGCCCTCAGCCGCGATGCGAACCACCGATTCGGTCGAAAAACCCGAAACCGTGCGGGCGTGCTTGCTGTCCGGCGTATAGCTCGCGGGCGAGCGCAACACGATCCGGTCGTCGATCAACACCTGCACCTCATAGTCAGCGTGCGAAAGTGCGATCCGATGCTCGGCCGAGCCGAGCGCGACTTTCGCCTCGCCCCACGTCAGGCGCTCGCCATTGTTGCGATTCTCGCATTCGAGCGTCACGCGCCCGTCGGAGTACACCCGTGCTAAAAAGTGGTTGTAGTACTTCGACGTGCTGAGCTCGACATGCCCGCTGCCGCTGACAAACCGCGCGCAAGTCGAAACGCGCGTGTCGGTCACGCGCGACAGCGCCGGCTCGCGAAACGGCGTCAATGTCCGCGACCGTTGATCGACGCTGGCCATGTACGCGTTGTAGCCGCATTGATCGTTGATACTGCCCGGCTGCTTGCTATCGCCGGGTTCGGTGACAAACTGAATCTCGCCGCGCTGCTTGCCGTCGCCGCGAAACTGGGGCGTGCGCGTGCCGAGGTCGCTCCAGCCTGCGCCGTCCGCCAGCGCGACGAATCGCGGGTGATACGTTCGCCACTCGTTCAGGCGCTCGACGTTGTAGGGCACGTTGTTTTTCGCCGGCTGCTTGGGAATGAAATCGTGGTCATAGGCCGAGAACCACAGCGATGCCTGTGCTTGCGGCGTCTTGCGTGCGATTTGCGGCTCAGTCTCGCCGGGCCGCGTCACCCAGATGTCGCCGTCGATCACCTCAATCGTCTCGCCCGGCAGGCCGATGAGCCGCTTGATGTAGTTCTGCGCCGGATCGTTGGGATTCTTGAAGACCACCACGTCCCAGCGCTGCGGCGCGAACAATCCGCCGATGTCATAATTCCAGCCGTGAACGACGATGCGATCGCCGTTGCGTTCGTCGAGCGTCACGCCGTCGCGCTGGGCCGTGGTCGTCGGCTGCTGCCAGCGGCAATTCGGGCATTCGATGATCGGCGGCGCGCCGATTTGCGGCTGATGCTTGCCGATTTCATACGACTTGCCGCAGTTCGGGCACGAGTGGCTGTAAAACGCGCCGTCGAGCGTCTCGGCCATCGAGCCCGTGGGAATCTCGAACAGCGGCAGGAAGAACGCCTTGAGCAGCATGAGCCAAACGAACAAATCGACGAACCCGGCGACCTGCGTGAGTCCGGGTTCGCGAATCTGGTTCGCAGCCTTGGCATCTCGATTGGCCGGCGGCAGCCCGGTGCGGACAGCGACGGGCGCGGCAGGTTGCGTGCTGATGACTCGATCTCCCCGATTCCACGCAAACGCCGCGACGGCGAATGCAGCCAGCTAGCTAGAATGCGGCGGCGCGCGCGGCGCGTCAATAGCCGCTCGCGGTGATGGCACAGCGGTCCCGCACTCGGGGCATGTGCCGCTTGTATTTCCGGTGAGATCATAGCTGCAACGGCGGCAGAATCGGGCAGAGTCCGCCCGGCGACCGGTTGCGTAGAGCCATAACAAGCAGCCTGCCGGAAGAAGCCACAGCGGAAATACCCATTCATCCCAAGTGCCAATGGTTGACTGCACGAACGATCCTGAATGAGGGATTAAGTCGGGAACATCCGGAGGGCGAAAACCGAAATCAATGTTGACCTCGATCGCATTACTCAGCATTGAAATTGGTTCGTCGTGCGTATCCCACAAAATCCTCCCTCCCTCGATCGTGATGTACTGCGTTTGGTCAAATGTCGCCCAGACCGTTACGAACGTGCTGCATATCCACGACGCCGCGCAAGTCACAGAGAGGAATTGAGCTGCGCGTCGCATCCTGGCTCGCCGACGCGCTGATTCCGAGTCATGCTCACGTTTTTTCGATGCTGAGCGCAGATACTTCCCGATGTACGTAAGCCCGATCACGATCGGCGGTAACCAGAGCGGCAGAATGAACGCCCACCACTCGCCAGACGCCGATCGGAATATTCGATGAAACCCAGGCCAATGCATGTGAATGGTCGGCTTCGAAATCGCGGCGCCAAGCGGTATGGATTCGCATTCATTTGGATCGTCACTTAGCCAACCAAGTTCACCCCACGTTGGATTCGAGCTTCCGGAACCAGGTGCGGTGATGCAGTGGAATTGGAGGTTGCCACCGACGAAGAGAAAACGAGTCAAGTGATCCGATTGAAGTTTGACGCGCACGAACAGACTCGCCGCAAACAGCGCCGTGCAGAACAGAAATGCCCCGCGGAATCGCGGCAATCGGAACATGGCCGCGAGTGTACCGATACGGATTCGGATTTGCCGCGTGCCGCTCGCGAACCCGGGCTTGCATCTCGCGGCGTCGTGCATTACTCATGCGCCTCTGCGTTTGCAAAGGGCGACGGCATGTACAACGAGTACTATCAGGAAGAGTTGGCGTTTCTGCGCGACCTCGGCAAAGAGTTCGCGGCGGCCAACCCGACCGTAGCGTACATGCTGCAATCGTCCGGGGCCGATCCGGATGTCGAACGATTGCTCGAAGGCGTCGCTTTCCTCACCGGCCGCATCCGCCAGAAGATCGACGACGAAATCCCGGAGCTGTTTCAATCGCTGATGTCGCTGCTGTGGCCGCACTATTTGCGACCCGTGCCGTCGACCAGCATTGTCCAGTTTCAGCCGATGGCCGAGCAGCTCAGCGGGCCGATCGTCGTGAAGCGCGGCACCGAGGTGGAATCGGTGCCGGTCGATGGCACGGCTTGCAAGTTTCAAACGTGTTATGACGTCGAGCTCGCGCCGATCGATATCGCGGCGGCCAGCATCGACCTGCCGATGGCCGCCGACGCGGCGATGCGGGTCACGCTGCGGGCCGCCGGGCGCGTCGGGCTGGGCAAGCTGAACCTCAGCCGCGTGCGGTTTTATCTGGCCGACGACGTGGTGCGGGCCTCGACGCTTTATCTGTGGCTGCGGCGATATGGCAAGCACATTGAGCTGCGCAACCCAAACAATCAGCGCAGCGTGAAAATCCCGATCGACAACATCCGCGCCGTCGGCTTTGCCCAGGAAGAGGCCATCCTGCCGTACCCGGATCACTCATTTGTCGGCTATCGGCTGCTGCAAGAGTATTTCACCTGTTCGCAGAAGTTCTTTTTCCTCGATTTCGTCGGGTTGCAGAAAGCCGCCGCGCTGGAATTGACCGACAAGCTGGAAATCATCGTTCCGTTCTCGCGCCGGCCGACCGACTCGCTGCGTGTGAATCAGGAATCGCTGCGGCTGTTCTGTACGCCGGTGGTGAATTTGTTCGACCATGACGCGGACGGGATTCGCGTCGACCACACGCGCACGCAGTATCGCCTGCGCCCCAGCACGACCGGCACGCCGCCGGAGCACTACGAGATTTACTCGGTCGAGCACGTCGAGGGCATCGTGCAAGGCGAGGCGCAGCGCCGCGAGTATCCGCCGCTCTATTCGTTCCGCCACGTCGGCGGCATTGGGCGCGAGGCGGTGTACTACCAGACGCGGCTGTACGAAGCCGTCGTCGGCGAGGGGACGGACACCTACATCTCGTTCGTGTCGGCCGACGAGCAATACGTCGTGCCGCCGACGGAGACGATTTCGACGTCGCTGAAGGTCAGCAATCGCAACCTCGCCAGCCAGCTCAAGCTCAACGACATTTGCGTCGCCACCGCCAGCTCGCCGGAATTTGCCCGGTTCAAAAACATCACGGCGGTTACGCGCTCGCTGCGCCCGCCGCTGGGCAAGGGGCTCCATTGGCGGCTGATCTCGCACCTGTCACTCAACTACTTGTCCCTGAAATCGGTCGAAGCCCTGCGCGGCATTCTCGAACTGTACAACTATCAGGCGATTTATGACCTGCAAGCCGCCCGCGAGAACATCCTGCGGCTCGAAGGCCTGCTGCGGCTCGACTCGCGCCCGGTCGAACGCCTGATCCGCGGCGCGCCGATTCGCGGCACGCGCGTCGATCTGGAAATGAACGAACAATCGTTCGCCGGCGAGGGCGACATGTACATGTTCGCCACGGTGCTCAATGAGTTCTTCGCGCTCTATGCGACGATCAACGCGTTGACCGAGTTTCACGTCAAGGGTTCCAAGTTCGGAGAGGTGTATTCGTGGCCGGCGCGGCTGGGTCAACAATCGATACTCTAGGTCGCGACCTCGCGGCCGAAGAGCGTGATGCGCAGCGCAGCGAGACGGGCCAGGGGCGAGCCGCACCGCCGCTGGACGACAAGCACGCGTTGATCCGCCGCATTCTCAGCCGACAGCGCGATTTCGATTTCTATCAACTGCTGCACCTGCTGGAACAGTTTTTCCCCGATGTGACGCCGATCGGGCGGCACGGCCCGGTCGATGGCGAGCGTATTCGCATCCGCCCGGATTTGAATCTCAACTTCCCCGCGAGCGATATCGCCTCGATCGAATGGCTCGACGGCAAGGCCATCGTGCCCGATCGACTGCTGATCACTACCACGTTCATGGGCCTTTATGGCACCAATTCACCGCTGCCGACGCACTTCACCGAACGGCTCATGTCCTTCAAGGACGATCCGGACGAGTACGACAAGGACGATCGCGAACGCGGCTTTCTCGACCTGCTGCACCACCGCATTTATTCGCTGCTCTATCGCGTCTGGGTGAAGTATCGCTATTACGTCACCTTCCACGGCGACGGCAACGACAACATTTCGCAGGTCGTTCGCGGCCTGCTCGGCATCGGCACGGCCTGCGGCGCGAGCACACTCGGCGATCGGCTCAAGCAGGTACATCCGGTGCGGCTGTTCCGCTACGTTGGGGCGTTTTCGCAGCGGCCGCGCACCGCCGGCGGACTCGAGGGGATCATTCGCGACTGGCTGGGCGGCGAGTCGGCGGTCGTCATCGCGTGCGTCGGGCGCTGGCTGCGAATCGAGCCGAGCGATCAGAACCGCATGGGCCTGGGCAAATGCTCGCTGGGCGGCGATTTTCTCACCGGCGAGCGGATTTTCGATCGCAGCGGTAAGTTTCGCGTGCGGCTTGGCCCGGTCGACTATGCCACGTTTGAGCAATTCCTGCCCGACCAGCCCAAGGCGGCGACGCTCGCCGAGCTGGTACGACTGTACATTGACGACCCGCTCGATTTTGATATTGAGGTGATCTTGAAAGGCGAAGACGTGCCGGAAATGCCGGCCAGCGCGGTCGGTTCAGTGGGCCGATTGGGCTACACAAGCTGGCTACGGTCGAAGCCGTCGCCGGATAAGTCGGTTGTATTTCGACCGCCTCTTTCTAAAGATGGCTAACCACAGAGGCACAGAGGCACAGAGAAACACAGAGATAGACGCCTATTGCTCTGATACGGGTGCGGCGCTCTTGCCCGAGAGCAGATTCTCGCAATCTCCAAATTTCACTCTGTGCCCCTCTGTGTCCTCTGTGCCTCTGTGGTTATCTTCTTCGCTGAAACTCGCTCGGGAGATACGAGATGGCAACTGTGGACATGAAACTTCTGCGACAGCAGCTCAATAACACCTGCGTCCGCGCGCTGGAGCAGTCGGCGGTCAACTGCATCAACCGCACGCACTACGAGATCAACGTCGAGCATATGCTCGCCGCACTGCTCGATATCGGCAGCAGCGACCTGATGTGCATCCTCGACCACTTCAAGTGCGATGTGTCGCATGTGCGCAACGCAGTGATCCGCTCGCTGGACGAGGTGAAGGTCGGCAACAGCGGTCGGCCAGCGTACTCGCCATTCCTGGCCGAGTGGCTCAGCGACGGCTGGCAGATCGGCTCGCTGGAACTGGGGCAAAAGAGCATCCGCTCCGGCGCGCTGGTCATGTCGCTCGTGCGCAACCCGAATCGTGCGTACTTCGTCGATTACACCGACGAGTTCAAGAAGATCAACGAGAACGACCTGAAGACCAAGTTCGCCGCCATCACCGCGGCGAGCAGCGAGAATGCCGCCGCGGCCGGGGCGGGGGGCGATGCGAAAGCTGCCGCCGCCGGCGCGATGAGCGGCGACGTGCTCGCGCAGTTCTGTTACGACCTGACCGCCAAGGCCAAGGCCGGCAAGGTCGATCCGGTCATCGGTCGCGAACGCGAGATTCGCCAGTGCATCGACATCCTGATGCGCCGCTATCAGAACAACCCGCTCGTCCTCGGCGAACCGGGCACAGGCAAGACCGCCATCGTCGAGGGCCTCGCGCTGCGGATCGCGTCGGGCGATGTGCCCGCGTTTCTCGCAAACATCACGCTGATGACGCTCGATGTCGGTTTGCTGTCGGCGGGCGCGTCGGTGAAGGGCGAATTCGAACGCCGGCTGAAAGAGGTCATCAAGGCGGTCGATGCCAGCAATGCCGCCGGGAAGCCGATCGTGCTGTTCATTGACGAGGCACACACGCTCATCGGCGGTGGCGGAGCGTCGAACGACGCCGCGAATCTGCTCAAGCCCGCGCTGGCTCGCGGCGAGCTGCGCACCATCGCGGCAACAACGTTTGCCGAGTTCAAGAAGTACATTGAGAAGGATCCGCCGTTCGCGCAGCGCTTCGGCATCATCAAGCTCGAAGAACCGTCGGTCGAAACGGCGATCGACATGCTGCGCGGCACAAAGGACAAGTTCGAGGCGCATCACAAGGTGCGCATTCTCGATGAAGCGATCCGTTCGGCCGTCGCCATGTCCAATCAATACCTCACCGAATCGCAGTTGCCACGCAAGGCGGTTTCGCTGCTGGATACGGCCAGCGCGCGCGTCGCCGTCGGGTTGAATTCGACGCCCGGCTCGCTCGAAGACATTCGCCGCCGCATCATTCAGCTCGACACCGCGATCAAGGCCATCGAGCGCGACATAGAAGCCGGCGTGAAGCACGATCCGGCCGATCTGGAGAAGATCAAGAGGGATCGCGAGACGCAGCAAAAGGAGTATGACGCGCTCGAATCGCACTGGAAGCAGGAACGCGAGCTGGCGCAGACGGTGATCAAGTTCCGCGACGAGATCGAATCGGCCAAGACTGCCGCGGCCGGCGCGACGGTGGCCGGGGCGGCGGGCGCTCGTGCGGCTGATGAGATTCGCAAAGATCTCGACGCCGCAACTCAAAAACTGGACACGTTTGTCGGCAAGAAGCAGCCGCTCGTTCCGCTGCAGGTTGACGCCGACATCGTGGCCCAGATCCTCAGCGACTGGACCGGCATTCCCGCGGGCAGCATGGTCAAGGATCAGGCCGCCGCGATGCTGACATTCGAAAGCAAGATCGGCGGTCGTGTCATCGGACAAGATCACGCGCTGGCCGAGATCGGCAAGCGCCTGCGCATCGCCAGCGGCAAGCTCCAAGACCCGGTCCTGCCGCTCGCGGTGTTCTTCCTCGTCGGTCCGTCGGGTACGGGTAAGACCGAGACCGCACTCGCCGTCGCCGACCTCGTCTTCGGCGGCGAGCGCTTTATGACGTCAATCAACATGACCGAATACAGCAGCTCGATGAACGTCAGTCGCCTGATCGGCTCGGCCCCCGGCCTGGTCGGCTTCGGCGAAGGCGGCGTGCTGACCGAGGCCGTTCGCAAGCGGCCCTACAGCGTCGTGTTGCTCGACGAAATGGAAAAAGCGCATATGGACGTGAACCTGCTGTTCATGCAGGTTTTCGACAAAGGCGCACTCACCGACAGCGAGGGCCGCGTCGCCAGTTTCAAGAACACCGTGATCGTCATGACCAGCAACGAAGGCTCGGGCATGATCATGGACATGTGCGCCGACGGTCAGGTTCCGACGCTCGATGAAATGCGACAGGGCATTCAGCCGGCTCTGGAGAAGCGCTTCACACCGGCGTTCGTCGGTCGCACGACGGTCATCCCGTACTATCCGCTCAGCACGCCGGTATTGCGCAAGATCATCGATCTGAAAATGGACAAAATCCGCAAGCGGCTGCGCACGACGTACAAGCTCGACCTCGTGCTCACCGAAGCGGTAGGCGATGCGATGAGCGCCCGCTGCAACCAGATCAGCATTGGCGCGCGACTGATCAACCTGATCATCAATGAGACGGTGCTGCCGGAGATCGCGATCAAAGTGCTCGAACTCATGGGCAGCGACAAGAAATATGACAAGCTGACCATCGACGCAGATTCGGCGGGGCAGTTTACGTACGAATTGGCATAGCGTGCGGTACGAGGGAGGGATCCACGTTTGGTGCGCCGGCTCCGGCGGAGGCGATTTTTTCTGCCCGCACCGGTGCATTGTCGCTTGTAACCGATTGCAAATGATGGACTTGCTGCTGAAATAACAATTGGAATATTTTTCGTTGACACTGGCGCAGGGGGTCGATATTCTGCGGCCATGAATAAGCGAACTCGTCAACGAATACTCTCGCTCTCCGAACCTGTCGCACCTTTATTGCTGCATTGTCTAAGGCTCGCGTGGCTGCAATGGCGTACTTGGATTCCGAGCGATCACCAAGTAGGCCTCGACGGCGCGCCCCGCGGCGTGTTCATTTGGAACCAATTCTGGATTCTGATCCGAGAAGCGATTGCCGGAGATGATAACTACCGCGTAGAAATGGCCGGCGGCACCCCCGTGTTGTTGTTGGTTGAATCCGAACTGCGAATCAAACAGAATCGCATTGACGACGAAACGTATCGACCGCGCAATGCACTGAACGAGTCAAATGTCGAAGAGCGGCAGATGCTGTTGTTCACGGGCGCCGAGGAGCCGGGAATAATCACGCTCGGATTCAAAACGAACAAAGTTGGTCAGCTAAACGAGTTGGATCA
This sequence comes from Phycisphaerae bacterium, assembly GCA_046155505.1. Classification (GTDB taxonomy): domain Bacteria; phylum Planctomycetota; class Phycisphaerae; order UBA1845; family Fen-1342; genus JBJXFK01. Next base: position 23,579 of record JBJXFK010000060.1, on the reverse strand, counting down.
GGTGCTACTGACGTTTGAAACCGTTGACGCAGTGTTCATCCTCTGCCGGCTTGATGGTGAGGGCGGCTTCGGCGAGGAACGAACCGATGTATTTGAAACTCCACCAGGCAGCGGAGGATTGGGCACAATTCACGCTCAGCCACCGCAAGTACGCGTAAAGTCGAAGCCCATCACCGAGACTCGAATTGCGAATCAGGCCGGATGAAAAGTGTAAATTCAAGCATGCTGGTGCTTGCTCGCGAATCGCGAGGACTAAGTCAAACGCAGTTGGCAGGAGCACTCGGAATAAGCCAAGGAAAGTTGTCGAAGTACGAAACTGGCATGCTCCGGGTATCGGATGTTGACTTACTTCAACTTGCTCGCGTGCTCCGATATCACCGTGACTTGTTCGTCCACGAAGCATGCGTGTACTCGCTCGGCAGCAGCAACGTTTTCAATCGTCGCTATAAGAGCGCACCAGTTTCGATGCAAAAAAAGGTTCAGGCTCGGATAAACGTCGCGCGGCTGCAAATTGAGCGGCTTCTGCAAGCGACGGAGATCGATCACCTCAGCCTATTCCAACGGACACATCTCGCAGAGTTGGACGGACGGCCTGCAAAGACCGCCTTGCAAATTCGCGAGCTGTGGCGCGTTCCGCGCGGGCCGATTCCCAACCTTACAGCGTTGGTCGAAAACGCTGGCGGAATCGTATGCGAGCTCGACTTCGAGACTCCAACGATTGATGCCACCCACTTCTGGGTGCCCGGCGTCGCGCCCATGTTCTTTCTTAATTCACAGACGCCTCAAGACAGACGGCGATTTAGCTTGGCGCACGAAATCGGGCATGCCGTGATGCATCAAGTCGCTTCTGAAGACGCGGAGAACGAGGCGAACGAGTTTGCCGCCGAGTTTCTCATGCCGCGTGAGAGTATCTCGGCGCAACTCCAGTTATTGACAATCGAGCGCGCCGCGCAACTTAAGGCGACTTGGCGCGTTTCAATTCAAGCCTTGGTTCGACGCGCGTTTGAAGTCCGCGCGATTTCCGAGCGGCGGTACAAAGACTTGAATCGTCATATTAGCGCACGCGGCGAGCGGATGATTGAGCCGTTTCCGATCACAGAGGAAACTGCGTCGATTCGGGAGCGGCTCATTGACCTGCACCGGCGAGAGCTTGGCTATTCCGATTCGCAAATTCAACAGCTCTTGTTTGAGGCCCCTTCGGCGCACCCGTTCGACGTAGTAGCAGCGCCTCGCACGATTCAGTTCCCACGTGTCGGCCGCTCAGACGAAGGACCGGATGTTCAAGGTGTGCTGTTTGAAGCGTGAGACTCGGCGGCGGCTTCGCCGCGCGCCCATTTGCGACCGTACTTAGCACCGATGGGAGCGCGCTTTCGTCGCATCGTCCCATTGACAGACACTCGCCTACCGCCGACCCTTTCAGATCGGCGGTCGGCCGTTTTCCCGCATGGCGGGCGGCCCGGCTTTCCGGAATTCAGGAACGCTCGAAAGAGGATTCGCACATGATGAAGTGGACCCGTCGCCGCGCTGTCATCGCCACCGTCGCCGCCCTCGGCACGCTCGGTCAGGCCGGCGGCTGCAACCTCAGCGATCAGCAGTGGGCCGGCATCACGCAAGCGGTCATCCAGACCGGCCTGCTCACACTGGTGACCAACCTCATCGATTCGCTCGTCAGCGGCACCGAGACGATCTGACGCGCCGCGCTCGATCAACGAACACAATATCTACACGGGCGGCATCGTCGCCCGGCTGGGAGTCGTCCATGCTTCATCGTGCTCACTGCGCACGCCGGATTGTCTGTCTCGCCGCGGTATCGTTTGTCGCGCTGCTCGCCGTCGGTTGCGGCGGCGGCGGCGGCAAGGGTGAGGGCGTGATCGTCCGCAACCCAGACTGGGCGTTCGAAAAATACGAACGTATCGCGGTCATCCCGTTCGGCAGCAGCGACCCGAAATGCAAAGCCGCCGCCGACCAGACCTCGCTTCTGCTCGAAGACTACCTGACGCGCAACGGCACGTTCACCATCGTCGCACGCGATGCGCTGAAAGACGTGCTCACCGAACAAGACCTCAGCCGCCTGTCGGACGTTGCCGATCCTTCGACCATCATCGCTCCCGGCAAGATCCTTGCCGCTCAGGCGATCGTGATCGGCAAAATCAGCGAGTGCAACCTCGATACCAAGCGTTATGAGCGTCGCCGACCGATCTATGCCCGCAATCAGAAGGGCCAGATCCGCCGCGATCGCCAGGGCCAACCGATCGTCGAGCGCGAAGAGGTGACGATCGAGTTTCGCACGTTCGCCCGCATCGCCGGCACCGTGCGCGTGATCGACACCGGCACGTCGCAGACGATTTACTCGTATAGCTGCCAGCCGATCGAGGCCGAAGACGAGGCTCGCGGCGGTACGCCGACCAATTCGCCGCAGGATCTCGCCGTGCAGGCGGCGCGACAAATGGCCGAGGATTTCTACAAGGCGATCGCTCCGACGCGCATGACCGTCGAACTCGACACCGACATGTTGGTCGTCGCGCTCGGCTACTACGACGGCAAGTACGAAGAGACAAATGAGCTGCTCACGACGCAGGACTCGTTCGTCGTCGCGGTTCGCAATCTGCCCGAAGAGTGCCGCCGCAATCGCTTTCGCGTCGCCGTTTCGCCGCTCAAGGCCGCGCCGCTGTGGCAGGAAGAGTTCGTCTGGACCGGCAACAACGCGATCCGCGGCGAGTCATACACCATCCCAGGCAAGCTGCTGATCGACAGCGGCCAGACCGAGTTTCAGGCCAAGTTTTACTCGGTCGGCGACGACGAGCCGCTGCTGACGCAGGACATCACGCTGGTGCCGCCGAAGGAAGAGAAGTAGGGCTGCGGGGTAGTTCGGAGTAGCGAGTAGCGAATTGAGTCGAACACGCGATACGAACCCCGAGCGCGAGCGAGCGGGGTGACGTGCCCCGATGAAGAAAGCAGCCGAGGGCGGCGGCCCTCCGTTGACTCGTTCCGCGTGTAAGACGCTCTGAGAGTTCGCGCGAGAGAACTTCCAGCAATTGGCCGACCATTCTTATCGGTGAACCGCATGGGATTGTCGATCACCCTGATATTTCCGTCGCCGTTTCCGATCGAACGCATCGCGGACTTGCTGCGACAAGCGGGAGCCCAGCGGGCGGATATTCGCACCAAGCTTCCTCGGGGTGCGTGGTCCGACGAGTGCGTGGCGCGCTTTTCCGACGAGTCGTGGGTGCTCGTTGGAAGGGTCGATTACGCTTATTGCGAACTGGGATCTGAGCCTGGTGCTGTGCTCGACGGCCAGTCCAATGCCGCTTGTGAGCTCATCTACAGCTTGGTCGGGCGCCAACTCGAGTGGTACATTGTCGATCCGAGATCCGAAAACATAGAGAACGTTGCGAATTTTTTCCGTATAGTCTGCCGCGCGCAGCCGCGGGCGATTGTCCTTCCGAATTCTGGAGAGGTCGCGTACCCAATTGACACCTACGCGAAAGCCCTCGATGGCCCGGACGTGTGGAACATCATCATTCACGGACCGGCCGCCGGTCGGATCGAACTACCGGATGCCAGGGCCGACGCATGGGACGGGCATGAGTTGCAATAGCAAGCAACGAAGATGTCCATTGCCATCGTTTGCGGGGGAATTTGGAGTTGTCGAATTGAATCGAACGCGCCATCCGAATCCCGAACGCGAGCGAGCGGGGTGACGTGCCCCGATGAAGAAAGCAGCCGGGGGCGGCTGCGCTCCATCGGCATCAATCCTCCGCGAAATCGCGCTGAGCAGTCGGCCAACTCCATGCGTACGTACCTACCGCAGCCACCACTGCCGCGGCCGCCCCGATGCCGAACGTCCACGCCGCGCGGGAGAGTTCCTCAAAACCCAGCACCAGGCACACCAGCGCCATGAGTACCCCGAGCAATAGCAGCCAGCCGCCCGACATCGCGCCCGATCCGCGAATCGACCGGCCGCCGGGCGCGGGCAGCACCTGCGCAAACGCGCCCTGTGCTCCGATCATGATCACCTGGCAAACAAGCCCCGCCAGCAACCCGACCGCGATGATGTATGGCCAGATCATCGGATCCGACATCGCGGGCCGATGCTCGCGCACGGTGGGATTCATCATCAGCACGAGCGCAAACCCGATCAAGATCGGCGAGTAGTAGCTGAATCGACCCATCGTCCGTCACCTCATATGGTTGCCGCAATCGTTGCAAGACTGAGAATTCTGAACCCTGAACCCTGAACCCTGAGCTCTGAACCCGTAAAAGCAGCCGTGGGCGGCTGCTCCACAAGGCGTGGTTTGCCGCCGCGGCTTCCCCGTGCTGAGAAGAACCGCGGAGGGCCGCGGTGCTCCATGCGGTGCCAGGCACTGAGCACTGAACACTGAGCACTAGGCACTGCTCATGATATCATCCACCGCTTCGCACCGCGCGGCCCGCCGCCGCGCGCCAGCGAGCAAGGAAAGGACGCAATGCGCAAGGTCAGAGTCGCCATCGTCGGGGCCACGGGTGCCGTCGGCCAGGAATTTCGTCAGGTGCTCAGCGATCGCCGCTTCCCCGCTGCGAACTACAAACTGCTCGCGTCGGCCCGCTCGGCGGGCAAATCGATCGACTGGGTCAATGGCCCGGCGATCGTCGAAGAACTGACGCCCGAAGCGTTCGAAGGCTGCGATATCGCGCTCTTTTCCGCCGGCGGCTCGGTCAGCAAAGAGTTCGGCCCGATCGCCGCCCGCGCGGGGTGCGTGGTGGTCGACAACTCGTCGGCGTTTCGCATGGACCCGACCGTGCCGCTCGTTGTGCCCGAGGTGAATCCTGACGCGGTGCGCGAGCACAAAGGCATCATCGCCAATCCCAACTGCTCGACGATCATTCTGAACGTGCCGCTTTGGCCGTTGCACAAGGCCAACGCCGTGAAGCGTGCGGTGGTCTCGACCTATCAGGCGGTCAGCGGTGCGGGGGCGCGGGCGATGGACGAACTCGTCGCTCAAACGCGGGCCGTGCTTGCGGGCGAAACTGCAAAACCTGAGATGTTCCACGTCCCGTGTGCATTCAACGTCTTCAGCCACAACAGCACCGTCGGCGACGACGGCTTCAACGTCGAAGAGTCGAAGATGGTGCTCGAGACGCACAAAATTTTCCGCGACGCGAGCATCCGCGTGACCGCGACCTGCATGCGCGTGCCCGTGCTGCGGGCACACACCGAATCCGTCTCGCTCGAATTCACCAACGCAATCAGCGAAGACGATGTTCGATCAATCCTGAGCAAAGCCCCCGGCGTGAAGATCGTGGATGATCGCAAGGGCAACTACTTCCCGATGCCGATTGACGCGAGCGGCAAGGATGACGTGCTGGTCGGCCGCATCCGCCGCGATCCGACGATCGACGGCAATCGCGGAATTCACTTTGTATGTTGCGGCGATCAGTTGCGCAAGGGCGCGGCGCTAAATGCAGTGCAGATCGCGGAACTGCTGCAGTGAGCGCCCGCGTGCGAGTCGCCGCCGCGTAATGGAGAACAGCGGCCCCCCGCTGTTTCTCTTTATCGCACACCGTTCGCCTCTCCAAGAGCATGCCGACGCGAACGACCGTCGGCTTGGCACCGAACGCGGCACCCAACCCGGCACCCGAAACGGTCGTCCTCGGCGCATACGACGACCGCACATCACTTATGCGTCATGCATCGGAATCTTGTGCTTAGCCATCCGATCGCGCAGCGTCGTGCGCGGGATTTTCAGCCGCGCCGCCGCCCGGCCCTGATTGCCGTCCGCCGCCTTGAGCGCGAGCACGATCATTCGCCGTTCGATCTCGGCGAGTATCTCATTCAGCCCGCGGTCCATCACGTCCACGTCGTTCAGCGGCAGCGACGAATCGCTGCGCTCGGTGCCCAGTAGCGCGGTCATGCGTTCCGATCCGATTTCGCTGTTCAGGGAATACACGGCAACCCTTTCCAACACGCGTTGCAGCTCGCACACGTTTCCCGGCCAGGTGTGCCGGTGAAGCTCGACTAGCGCATCCCGCGAAAGCGTCGGGGCGGGGTGCGCGATCCATTCAGCAATTTTTTGCAAGTGCTGCGCGGCCAGCAGCGGCATATCGTCGAAGCGATCGCGCAGGGCCGGCACCTCGATCACTACGGTGCTCAATTGCTCGGCCAGCGCCGGCAAATAGCGACCGCCGTCGATGAGTTTTCGCAGCGGCACGGTCGAAGTCGCGATCACCGAGCAGATCGGCGCGTGCGGGTGCGTCTCGCCGAAGAAGTGTTTCCACGCATGCATCCAGCGGGCCAGCGCTTCCTGCTCGCCGAGCGTCGCCAGATCGACCCGCGAGAGCACCAGCGTGCGCGGGCCGGTGCGCCCGGGGAGCATGCGTTGCAGCGTGAGCGCGAGATCGCTGCGGCGCGACGACCGGTCGTCGCTGACCGCCGCCCGCTCGAAATCGACCCGCACCACCGCCGTCTCGTTGCAGCCGCGCTCGCGCAGCAGGGCATCGCACAGCATGCGTTTGCCGACGCCCGCCTCGCCGACAAGCAGCACGCGCCGCGCAAGCGGCGAGAGTTGCCGCATCTCGCCCAGCGTGGCCCGCATCGCGGCGCTCCGGGCGCTGATGCCGGCGAACGTGACCTCGTCGGGCATGTCCGCGACCGAGCGCGCGGCGCTGATGGCCCGCTCGACCCGCGGCGCAACGGCACTGTCGCCGCCGCCAGGACGATGGTTGTTAATCGCGATAACCGGAATGGTTGGCTGAATCGCACGAGCCTCGGCAAGCAGATCAGCACCGCCGGCTTGAAGCGTCTGCGAGCTGAGCACGATCGCGTCCGTCGGACTCGATTGCGCAGCCGCTCGGGCGGCGGCGGAATCTTCCGCCGCGACAACTTCGTAACCAGCCTTGCGTAGCTCTGCTTGCAGGGCGAGTCGCTGCTGCGACTCGTTATCGACCAGGAGAACGCGCCCCCGCATAACCGGGTTCCCCCAAACTGGGTGGTCGCTCGCCGCCGCATTATAGGCAGCGGCCATGAGTCGCAAACCACCACTGTGTTGAAAAATCGAAGTTCCGTGTCGAGCCTGCCGAAAACCCGTCTTTCCTGCGGGAGAGCGACAACCCGACGCCGACATTCTCGGATTCAGCGCAAACCGCTGAATGTTGCGACGAAAACGCAATTCGCATCTGAATTTGTCGGATGGCGAGCACGCGAGCCGCGCGCAGCAATCCGACAGATTCATGTCTTTGCGCGCGCACTCCCTTGACAGTTGGCCGCAAAAGCGATGCACTCGTCGCAATGCACCGATCAACCGGCACAACCAAGCTCTTCGTAGACGAAGTCAACATCCATGTTCGCGGCGGAAAAGGCGGCGATGGTTCGATCGCCTTTCACCGCGAAAAATTCGTCCCCAAAGGCGGACCCAGCGGCGGCGACGGCGGACACGGCGGCTCCGTCTGGCTCGTCGCCAAGGACGGAATCGACACGCTGCTCGACCTTGCCGGACGCCACCACTACCACGCACAGCATGGCGAGCAGGGGCTGGGCAAGAAATGTCACGGCAAACGAGGCCGTGAACTAATCGTCGAGGTTCCCACCGGAACGCTGATCTACGACGCGGAGACCGGCAGACTGCTCAAAGATCTCGTCGAAAACGACCAGAAAGTGCTCGTCGCCAGGGGCGGTCGGGGCGGCTGGGGAAACGTGCACTTTGCCAGTTCAACCAATCAGACGCCCCGCTACGCCCAACCCGGTCGAAAAGGTGAAGAGAGAACGTTACGACTTGAACTAAAATTGATCGCCGACGTCGGATTCGTCGGCCTGCCCAACGCCGGAAAGAGCACCCTGCTCAGCCGCCTGACCAACGCACGGCCGAAAATCGCGGCCTACCCCTTCACCACCAAAGAGCCGCAGCTTGGGATTCTCGAGCTGGTCGGCTTTCGACGGCTGGTGCTGGCCGATATCCCAGGGTTATTGGAAGGTGCGCACGAGGGGTTCGGTCTCGGCGACGCGTTTTTGAAGCACATCGAGCGGACACGCGTCATTGTGCACTTGATCGACCTCTGCCCGCCCTCGGGCGCACCAATGCCGATCGAGGCGTATCACATCATTCGCGGCGAGCTGGAGAAATACAGCCCGCGGCTCGCCGAGCGAACGGAGATTCTGGTCGGGACGAAGACCGATCTGACCGACGCGGAAGTCTCAATGGAAATGCTGCGCGAAGACCTGCCCAAGCCAATCATGGCCATCTCAGGTGTGACCGGTCAGGGGTTGAAGGAACTTGCCGAGGCCATGTGGACGGCGGTGGATGAAGTAAAACGCGAAGAACGCGAACGGGCACCGCAGGCGCGAATCGACTTTGGTGCGGCTCCGAAGGCGGTGGCGGTCGACGCCGTCGCGGCGACCGGACCGATGGAGATGGACACGGAGCCGGACGCGGGCATAGATGCCGAGGCGATTGAGCCGTTCGGGTCCGAGGAATTCGGCGACGAGGAACTGCTCTTCGACGAAGGCGCGACGGACGAAGAATAAGCCGGCGGCGGGGTGATATCGGTACGCCGGGATCGCCATCGCGAACAAACTTCCGCGACGCGCCGACGCAGCAAACAACACACTCAGTTCAATCGAATCGCGACGCGGGAGCTGAACATCTATTGTCGCGCCGTCCGGCGCTTTGCTAGGATACACGTTTTCGAAAGCAAACGCGGCCAATGATACGGCGTTTCAGCCGTCTTCCGCGAAACGAGGGATGACGCGATGCTCCATTCCAGATCCGATCGACGGGCGACTCGACGTGGGCTGTTCTGGGTGTTTGCTCACAGTGCCCTCTTGTTCGCGACGACGACGACATTCGGGCAGACGTGCCCGAATCGCTGGACGCCTGACCTGTTTCCCGGAAGGCCGGGATTTTCCGGTCCAGCTTATTGCGCGCTGGACTTCGACGACGGGACCGGCACAGGCACGCAACTCTATGTCGGCGGCGGGTTCGAATACTCGGGCGGTTTTCGCGCCAACAACGTCATCCGTTGGAACGGCTCCGAACTCTCGCCGGTTGGCGCTGGGTTCAACAACGAAATCTACGACCTCGCGGTGTATGACGACGGAAGCGGTCCGAAACTCTATGCCTGTGGGAGCAACTACTCGTCGAACGGAGTGCCGGTTGGCTTTATTGCACGATGGAACGGCACCACGTGGGAGTCGGTCGGCGGCGGTCTGACCCACTTCGCAAACTGCATGGAGGTTCAGGACTTCGGCGATGGTCCGAAGCTGTTTGTCGGCGGCTCTTTCGCGAACGCCGGCGGTGCGCCCGCGCAACGAATCGCGATGTGGGACGGCCAGTCTTGGCATGCGCTGGGCAGCGGAGTCAGCGGCGGCTCTGTCGTGCGATCGCTGCTCGCGGTGAACGACGCAGACGGTCCCGGGCTCATTGTGGGCGGCACGTTTACGCAAGCTGGCACGCAGACAAATGTCGGTCACATCGCACGCTGGACGGGAGAGGCCTGGACACGTCTCGGCAATGGAGTGGCTGACTCGGATGACACGCCGGAGGTGAACGCGCTGCGAATGTTCGACGATGGGAGCGGCCCGCGGCTCTATGTTGGCGGGTACTTTGATCTCGCCGGCGGTGTAACCGCAGGAAGCATCGCGCGCTGGGATGGCGAGTCGTGGTCAGGTGTCGGCGGGGGGCTTTCCGAATCGTTTTCTCAGGCCGCGGTATATGCGCTGGACGTATTCGACGACGGCAATGGTCCAAAGCTCTTCGCAGGCGGACTTTTCTATTTAGCGCGTCAGTGGCGGTTCGTGGCGCGCTTGAACGGAGGAAGCTGGGAGCCTGTTTCATCTGGGATCACTAACACCGTCGTTGGCCTCGTAACACGTCCGTCATCATCGGGGGCGCGGCTGACGGCGGTCGGACTGAGCGGCGTACGCGAAATGACTGGAACGAGTTGGACTCCCGTGTTACCCGGCGGTGGCGGATCGATCAGCGCGCTTTCGCCGGGCACGATCGGCGGGAGCAACGCTCTGTACGCCGGAGGTACGTTTACGACTCTGCACGGCGTCGCGGCAAACCGCATTGCGCAGTGGGATGGGAACGCTTGGTTTCCCCTTGGTTCGGGTGTCAATGGCGACGTCACTGCGCTCGCGCACTATTCAGAGTCCGGCGGCTCCTCGCAGTTGATTGTTGGCGGCGGATTCACGGAAGCCGGCGGCGTTCCCGCGAACCGCATCGCGCGATGGGACGGAACGAACTGGCTCGCGATGGACCAAGGGTTCTCCTCGCCGGTGAGAACGATCCGGGTCTGGCATCGTTCTGCAGGCGACCGCCTCTTCGCGGGCGGCGCGTTCTTTGCAAGCCCAGCCGGACACATCGCTGTGTGGGACGGCGCTTCCTGGCAACCACTCGGAACCGGACTAAATGACACTGTGAACGAAATGGTGGTGCATGATGATGGGAACGGCGAGATGCTGTACGTCGCCGGACGCTTCACGACGGCTGGCGGCCAGCCCGCAAGCCGAATCGCTCGTTGGGATGGCGCGTCCTGGTCGCCAGTCGGGGCGGGGCTGAGCGCCGAAGTCTACGATTTGGCCGTATTCGACGACGGCAACGGACCACAGCTCTACGCGGTCGGGCAGTTTCAGACCTCCGGCGGGGTTTTCGTTGACAACTTCGCAAAGTGGGACGGCGCAAATTGGACCGGTGTTGGTGGCGGAACGGACGCCAATACCGATCGCTTGTTTGTGCATGACTTCGGCGGCGGTCCCAGATTGGTCGTCTCCGGAAGATTTTCGACTGTTGGGGAACAGCGCATTCGCACAATCGCCGTTTGGGACGGGCAGGCTTGGAGTTCCGTTGCCGGCGACGTCGACGGGAACTTTCTCGCGTACGCCACGTACGACGACGGACGCGGCCCGGCTTTGTTCGCTGCCGGAACGCTTCAGGCGGTCGACGACATCATCAGCGGCAACATCGCTCGCTATGGCCGTCCCGCGCCGATCGTCGGCGACGTCGACGACGACTGCACCGTTGGCCTTACCGACCTCGCGCTTTTGCTGCGTGCGTTCGGGCTTTGCTCCGCCGACGCCGGGTTTGATCCGACAGCCGACATTGTCGCCGATGGATGTATCGATTTAGCCGACCTTGCGCTGCTCCTGAGCCGATTCGGATTGTCGGCTTGACCAATTTTGAGTGTGCCACTCGGAGTTCGACCGCACGACGCCGGGAACGCACGAGTCGAAGCGTCGTACTGCAACCCAACTCACCGCGCCTCGTTCCGCTCCAATCTCTCCACATGCAGCGGCCTCCGCCGCCACTGGAGCGCCGCCGCGTGCGCCGCTACGCTCCCGCCAAATGCCCCGCGCGCGTCGCAAACCCCCGCACCCCTCAACCATGTCGAACATGCCGTCGCTTCGCCGCGCTCTGCTCGCCTGGTACCGCCGCGCCGCCCGCGACCTTCCCTGGCGACGCGACGGCGACCCCTATCGCGTCTGGCTCTCCGAGATCATGCTCCAGCAAACCCGCGTCGAGACGGTCATCCCATACTACGATCGCTTCTTGCAATCGTGCCCGACGGTGGTCGCCCTCGCCGCCGCCGATGAGCAACATGTATTGCGCCTTTGGGCCGGGCTTGGCTACTACTCGCGCGCCCGCAACCTGCACGCCGCGGCCAAGTGCGTCGTCAACGAGCACGCCAGCACATTCCCGAAGACCGCCGCCGCGCTGCAATCGTTGCCCGGCATCGGCCGCTATACCGCCGCCGCGATCGCCAGCATTTGCCACGGCGAGCCGGTCGCCGTGCTCGACGGCAACGTCAAGCGCGTGATCGCCCGTTTGCTGACGATCACGCAGCCGATCAACAACCGCGACACGACCCAGCAGTTGTGGACGCACGCCACGGCACTGCTCGACCCGCGTCGCGCCGGCGATTTTAATCAGGCGATGATGGAACTCGGCGCGACGATTTGCGTGCCGCGTCAGCCGCGCTGCGCCGATTGCCCGGTCCGCACGCACTGCGGCGCACACGCGCGCGGCATCTCGGCTGAGCTGCCGATCCTGAAACGCAAAGCCGATTCGCCGACCATTCGCCGCGTCGCCGTCGCGATTCGAAACGCGCGTGGCGAGTTACTGCTCATTCGCCGCAGCGAACGCGGCTTGCTGCACGGCATGTGGACGCTACCCGGCGGCGAGGCGACGTCGCCCGCCGCGCTAATCGAGTCCATCGAGCGACAAACCGGCTTGCGCGTCGAAATCGGCGAGGAATTCGGCAGCGTGCGCCACGTCTTCACGCATCGCATCTGGATCGTCACGGTACACGCGGCGTGCGTCGCGTCCGGCCGCGTTTCGGGCCGCCCAGACGCGTGTCGCTGGATCACAGACGCGGACGACGCCGCGTTGCCCCTGGCGACCATCGACCGCAAATTACTCGCCATCGCGACCGCCGCGCGGGCGGAAGCTCCGATAAAGAAAGTCACCCCGCGCCGTAAACGGGCCAAACCCAACACGTTACGTCGCTGATCGGCAGCAATGCAAATCACCGCATCCAACGCTTTCGCAATAGTGCTGGCACGCGCCCCCCTCCCTTGCATACAATCGGTACACGGTGCTGGGTTGGCGCACGTCCGATCTGTCGCGCCGCGTGGGGTGGCTGCGTCTTCGTCTCGAAGGCGCGAGGGGAAAGGCGACGCTTCGCCTTTGACGATCGAGTTTTGGCATTCACGCCGCACGCAGAGCCGACGAGGTCGGGCCTGGGTGCGAAATGTGTCGTTTGTCGCGCCGCGAGTTTGATTCGCGGCGCTCGGATGGGATTGGTCCACACTGCTGGGTCAAAAAGGAGCTTTGCATGCAGTTGCGAAGAGGGATGATGACAGCCGGTCTGCTGGCACTCGCCACGACTGGAATCGGCGCGAGCGTCGCTTCGGCGCAGAACATGAACGCAGTCGCCGTCGTGAACACCGGCTTGCTGCGACCGATCTACTTGACGCACGCCCCCGGCGACTACAGCCGGCTCTACGTGATCGAAAAACGCGGCGTTATTCGCGTGATTCTCAACGGCGTGCTCCAAACGACGCCGTTCCTCGATGTCGACGCCCTCGTTCAGGGCGGCGGCAATGACTTCGACGAACGCGGCCTGCTGGGTCTCGCGTTCCATCCCGACTTCGCGAATAATCGCAAGTTCTACATCAACTACACTGCGGTCGTCGGCACCGGTGATACCGTTGTCGCCGAATACACCGCCAACGACGCCGACACGGCCAATCCGGCGTCGGCCAATGTCATCATGACGTTCGACCAGCCGCAGACCAACCACAATGGCGGCTGGATCGGCTTCGGCCCGGATCGGTTCCTCTACATCGGCACCGGCGACGGCGGCAATTTCAACGACCAAGGCGCCGGCCACACCGAGCCGAACGGCAACGGCCTCGACACCACCACCAACCTGCTCGGCAAAATGCTGCGCATCGACGTCGACAGCGATGCGTTCCCGGCCGACAACAACCGCGACTACGCCATTCCGGTCGGTAATCCGTTCGTCGGTGTCGCCGGCGATGATGAAATCTGGGCGTTCGGCCTGCGCAACCCGTGGCGCAACGCGTTCGACCGCGAGACCGGCGATCTCTACATCGCCGACGTGGGTCAGGATGCGTGGGAAGAAGTCAACGTGCAGCCGGCGGCCGCGCCCGGCGGTCGAAATTACGGCTGGCGCTGCCGCGAAGGTCTGGTCGCGACCGGCTACCCGAACACGACTTGCACCGGCTGGACGTTCACCAACCCCGTTCAGGTATATAGCCACAGCATCGGCGTTTCGATCACCGGCGGCTACGTCTATCGCGGCTGCGCGATCCCGGCCCTCGACGGTCTCTACTTCTACGCCGACTATGTTTCGGCCCGCGTCTGGACGTTCCGCTGGAACGGCGGCACCGGCATCACCAACCTGACCGAGCGCACCGCCGACCTCGATCCGCCGGCCGCCAACATCACATCGATCGCATCGTTCGGCGAAGATGCCTACGGTGAAATCTACATTGTCAGCCAGGTCGGCACGATTTGGAAGATCGTCGCCGAGACGGTCACCGGCGACTGCAACGCCGACGCCGTAACCGATGCCTGCCAGATTCTCGACGGCAGCCTGGCAGACACCGACGGCGACGGTCGTCCGGATGTCTGCGAGTGCGTCGGCGACATCAACAACGACAACACCACCAACCTGACCGACCTCGCCATCCTGCTGGCGGCATTCGGCTCAAATCTCGGCGACCCGGCGTTCAACGCCGCCGCCGACCTGAATGACGACGACAGCGTCGGCCTGAGCGATCTCGCGATCCTGCTGGGCGCGTTCGGCTGCCAATAAACGAAGTGGCAAGTGCAAAGTGCAAAGTGAACGGCCAATGCCGCCACTTTGCACTTTTCATTTTGCACTGTGAACTTTTCAGTTCGCACTTGCCGCTTTGCACTTCTGACTTCCCGCGCGTTAGCATTCCGCTCTTCGAAATTGAAACGCACTTCGAGAGGAGCGGCGCGATGGCATACAAGATCAGCACGATCGCAGTCTGGGCCGGTGACGTTCGCAATCAGCCGGGCATGCTCGCCCGCGTGCTCGAATCGCTGCGTAACGCCGGGGCGAATCTCGAATTCGTCGTCGCCCGCCGCGTGACCGAGAACACATCGCGCGTGTTCGTTTCGCCGCTGAAGGGTGCCAAGCAGTCGAAGGCTGCCGCCGACGTGGGCATGTCGCAGACCGCGGGCATGCACACGGTCCGCATCGAAGGCCCCGATCGCGCCGGCCTCGGGGCCGACATCACCCGCGCCATCGCCGACGCCGGCATCAACATCCGCGGCATGTCGAGCGCGTCGATCGCTAAGAAGTGCGTGTGCAACATCGCATTCGCGTCGCTCGAAGATGCCAAGCGCGCGATCAAAGCGATCAAGCGATCACTCGCGAAGAAGCGCTAACGCGGCGAGTCGTCATAGTCTGCGTCGCGCGACGTGCGCCTCGCATGTATTCGTCTCTTCAATCCCTCTGTGCCCTCCGTGCCCTCTGTGGCTACCGCCGTCTCCGTGCCCACTGTGGCGGCGCGCGACCTCACGATACCATCCCGTCATGGGGCAAGAGCCAGACAATTCACATCCTCTTCTGCACGACCTGAACGAGCCGCAGCGCCAGGCCGTTCTGCATAAGGACGGCCCGCTGCTCGTCATCGCCGGCCCCGGCAGCGGCAAGACGCGCGTCATCACCCGCCGCGCCGCGATGCTGGTCGAGAGCGGCGTTTCGCCCTGGAAAATTCTCGCGATCACGTTCACCAACAAAGCCGCCGACGAGATGAAAAAACGCATCGAGTCGCTCGGAGTCGGGCGCGGCATGTGGGTATACACCTTCCACGCCCTCGGCGTGCGGCTCATTCGCGAGTTCGGCCCACTCGCCAGCGTGCAGCCCGGCTTCACGATTTACGACGCGTCCGACCAGATGAAGGTCATCAAAGACGCGATGACCACCTGCGGGATCAGCGACCGCCTGCTCAAGCCCGAAATCGCACAGAGCCTCATCAGCGACGCCAAAAACAAGCTCGATCTGCCGCCCGAATACGCGCTGAAGGCCGACTCGCAAAACGAAAAGTACGCCGCCCGCATCTACGTCGCGTATGAAGAGCTGATGCAGCAGCGCAACGCGCTGGACTTCGACGATCTGCTGCTGCGCGTCGCGCTCGTGCTGCGTGACAACGACGAAATCGCAGCAAAGTTGAACGAGCGATTTCGCTATCTGCTGATCGACGAATATCAAGACACCAACTACGCGCAATACCTGATCGCCCAGCGGCTCAGCCATCTGCATCGCAACATCTGCGCGACGGGCGACCCCGACCAGAGCATCTACGCCTGGCGCGGTGCCGACATTCGAAACATCCTCGACTTCGAAGAAGACTATCCCGACGCGACCGTCGTGCGACTCGAACAAAACTACCGCTCGCACGGCAACATCCTGCGCGTCGCATCGGGCGTGATCGCCGCCAACAAGCGCCGCAAACACAAGGACATCTGGAGCGAGCTGGACGAAGGCGATCCCGTCCGCGTCTGGGATTTCGACCACGGCACGCGTGAGTCCGAAGCCATCGCCGCCGACATCGCCAAGCGCGCCGCCGATGGTGCGCCGTGGAGCGATTTCGCGATCTTCTATCGCGTGAACGCACTCTCGCGGGCGCTCGAAGAGTCGCTCCGCGCCCGCGGCATTCCCTATCGCATCGCCCGCGGCCTCGAGTTCTACAACCGCCGCGAAATCCGCGACGTGCTCGCATACCTGCGCGTGCTCGTCAACCCGGCGGACGAGGTGTCGCTCACGCGCATCATCAACACGCCCATCCGCGGCATCGGCGACACGACGATCGAACGCCTGATCGAGATCGCGCGCACCGAGCGCTGCCGCCTGTTCGACGTGATCCACAAGGCAACCGCCTATCCGCAACTCAAATCGGCCGCGGCCAAAGTGAAGAAGTTCGCCGATCTGCTCGATTCGCTGAAACTACTCACCAGCGGCTCGGTCGCGGGCGCGGTCAGCCATGTGCTCACCCACTCCAAACTCGAAGCGTCGCTGCGCGAGGAAGCCGAGGTCGACGGCGACGACCGCCTCGCCAACGTGCAGGAACTCGTCACCGCCGCCGCCCGCTATGAAATCGAAAATGAAGAGCCGACGCTGGCCGACTTTCTCACCCGCGTCGCACTCACCAGCGATCAGGACTTGGTCGATCCCGAGGCCGGCGTCGTCATGCTCATGACCCTGCACGCCGCAAAGGGGCTCGAGTTTCCCAGCGTCTATCTCTGCGGCCTCGAACAGGGCATGTTGCCGCACGAGCGCGCCATCCGCGAAGGTGACATCGAAGAAGAGCGCCGCCTGCTTTTCGTCGGCATCACCCGCGCCATGCAGCGCCTCACGATTTCGCTGGCCGACGAGCGGCTGATTCGCGGCCAATCGACGCCGCGCTCGGCGTCACAGTTCTTGCAGGAATTTCCCGAGGATGCCATTGCGCTGCAGCGCTTCTCCGAACCGAAGCTGCGATCAGAGCGGCAAGCAGCGGGCTTCGACCCCGACGCTGAATGGCGTCCGGGGGCCGGCGGTCGCACGGCACGGCCCGGCTTTAGCCCGACAAAACTCCCGCGCGGTCGCTGGGGCGGCGGCGGAAGCGAATTCGTCGACGAACGCACATTCACCATGGACGATCACGCCGGCCGCGGCCCGACGTATGTCGCGCCGACCTCGCCCTACGCCGACTGGAAGCCGCAAACCTTTGTGCAGCACCCGGCGTATGGCGTGGGGCAGATCGTGACGATCAGCGGTACCACGCCGCAAACGCGCGCGGTGATCCGCTTTCCAGGGCAAGGCGACAAGACATTTGTTCTGGAACACGCGCCCATGATCCAAAAACTCGAGCGGCCGGCGCGCTAGCTGCCCGTGCGGCGACGCGGGTCCATCCAAATCCAGATTACCGACGACAGTACTCCGCAGTCGGCACGGCACCCGGCTTCTCGCAGGCGCGGGAGGCTGGACCATTCCACGAACCCGGCGTGGGTAGACGGCGTGAGAACTTCGCCGCCGTCCGGTGGGCGAGCGGCGAAATCTCCTTACCGCGACACGCGAAAATCAACTCTGCTTCTTGGTCTGAGCGGCCAGGCGAGAGTCGTGGACCTTGCGTTGCGCACTCGTCGGAATCTGCTCGAGATCGGGCACGAGCATTCGCTGGATGGTCGTGTCGAGATCCTCGACCAATTGATGACGAATCTTGGCCCACTCGGTTGCTTCCTTTGACCGTTGTGGTTCGCGAAGCGCCGCAATGCGGGTCATGGATTCGCCCAATTCGCTGATCTTTCCGGCATGTTTCGCCCCGAAACGCTGCATCTCCGCTTTGGCCGCTTCGAGGAACAGCATCGCCTTCTGTGATTGCGACGCGTCGAGTTCGTAGCGGCGGATGAAATCGGTCGTGTAGCGTTCCCAGCGTGTTTCGGTGGAATGGAGCACTGCTGCCGCCGGGCCGAGCGAACTCCCGGCCTGGGCTTTCAATGCTCGAAAGACTTCGCTCACAGCCACGCCGCGCTCGACTTTGGCACGCAGCGCCGGCGATGTTGTGGCCGTTCCCTTGCGGAGCATTTCGGCCCACTCGTCCGCCGGCACCATGCGTCCTTCGTGCCAGAACATCGTTGATCCGGTGCCGGTCGCTGGGTTGTTGTGAGTGATCGTCATACCGTCTTCGACGCCGATGTCCTCGGGTGAGAACCCGGCCTTGGGCAAGTCCGGCGTGTTGCTGGTCACGTCTGTGACTTGAATCACGCGAACAGGCAGCGCGCCCTTTTCAGAGTCGCCGTGGTAATACTCGACGGTCGAGGCGTACCAGCGGTCGCCGAATTTGGCGAGCGAAATGCCGCTGTCGCGCACGATCTGGCCGTTGTCGCGCGTGTAGGCCCGAACCGGCAGCCCGTCGGCCGCCGGATCGAGCACCCAGACGCGTTGATACCGCTCCGACTCGGCGGTAACGACGATTCGGCCACCCTCGCGCGATTCGCAATATTTCCAGGCGATGTTTTGATCACCCCACAGCGTTCGCGCAACATCGCCGACCGGCGAGTCGGCCGACAGACCGAGCGTGCGCGCATCCAATGCGCCGCGCTGCGGATCGTCGCGGACGGCACAGTCGGCGAACGCGGCATCATGGGTGTAGCGCCACCACTCGCCGTCGCGCGTCATGGAGTACCACGGCCCGACGCCGAAGGGATGCGGCTTGCCGTCCGGCAGACGGATGAGCACGCCCTCGTCGTCACCGTGCGAGATCGTGATCTGATCGTTGGCGGACTGGAGCGTTTCAAAGCGATTCGTGACGCCGGGACTGCTGTCGCGCGTCGAAGTCCAGACCAGGCGGCTGTTTTGCCATTTGGCTCGATCGGCTTCGAGCCGGCGTAGCGAATCGGGCGGTTGCGGGTTTTGAGCAGAGGCACTCGCCCCCAGCAGGCCGCAGAAGGCAATGATGATGCGCGTGCGGCGGGATGGCGTTGGGCGGCAGCGGTTCATCGGTTTCCTCCTTTGCTTGTTAGTGGCTGTGTATCGATCGATGCACGTTACGGGCAGGGCGGACACGGATCGCCCAGGCTCGGAACGTCAACGAAGTCCGAGGAAGCGGAGGCAATCTCCTCGGTGGAGCTCACGCAGGGACCATTGCAGCCCGGCGACGCCGGGCAGTGATAACTGACCCAGCACAACTGGGCCGAAATGTACAGGATGTCATTTCCGCCGCAGACCAGCGTCTGAACCAATGGAATTGTGCTGCACACCAGGTAGGTTGGCGCATCGCAGACACCATCTTTGCAGGTGCCGCAGTTGTTGGACGAGACACAAGTGACACACGCGAGGGTGTTCGGCCCGAGGTGCCCGTTGTCGCAATCGATCGCGGAAGCGCTGCCCGTGAGTCCCGCCGAGAAGGCGATCGCGGCGAGCGTTAGGAAGGCGACTGATGCATTTGTCCGAGCACTCATTTGGTTCTCCTTTGTTGGTATGAGTGACACTGGACAAGTCTGTGCCCACAACAACGGGAAAGCAAATTTGATGTCAGAAATCTCACGATTTTTGTCTACATGCCCGAGTTGCAGGCATTCGCCCGGGGCGACGGTTCGCCCAAAGGGTAGTGCGCTACTCGGCCGGATTGTTTGTCGGAATTTCACCGCAAGACAGGAATTTGGGATGTGTGTTTGCAAGCAAAATTGGGCAAAGGGCGGCGATGTTGAGGCTGGGCCGATCCGCGAACGGATGGGATGTCAGTTTACGCCGCCGGCGCGGGGGTCAGGGCCGCCGCCGTGCTGATGTTGGTCACCTTGGCCGCGCGGTTGATTTTGCGCATCAGTCCCAGCAGTACCTTGTTCGGGCCGACTTCGGTGAACTCGGTAAAGCCGTCGGCAATCAGCCGCTCGCAGCAGCCCTGCCAACGGACCGGACTGACCACCTGCTGCACAAGCAGCTCGCGAATCGACGCGGGGTCGGTGTGATACCCGCATGTCACGTTCGAAATCACCTTCACTCGCGGCGCCGTGATGTTCGCCTTTTCGAGTTCGCTACGCAACGCGTCCGCCGCCGTCTGCATCAAGGGGCTGTGAAACGCACCCGCGACCTTGAGCACGATCGCCTTGCCGCCGATGTTGTCCACCGCGGCGGCAGCGGCTTCGCAAGCCGGTTTGTCCCCGCTGATCACGATCTGGCCGGGGCAGTTCAGATTCGCCGGCGCGACGCGACCCTTGTCCGCCACGCTCTGGCATAGCTCGATTACCTTGGCCTCGTCGGCACCCATGATCGAAACCATGCCGCCGGGGAATCGCGTCGATGCGTCCTGCATCAGTTGCCCGCGGCGATGCACAAGCCGAATGGCGTCGTCGAACGACATCGCACCGGCCAGATGCAGGGCCGTGTATTCACCGAGGCTCAGGCCGCCCATCGCGCTGAATTGATCCTGACGAATCGTTCCGGTCGCCAGTGCGGCGCGCCACAGAGCGACGCTCGTCGCAAAGATCGCCGGCTGCTGAATGTCGGTTTGTTCGAGTCGCTCGGCGGGGCCTTCGAAACAGAGCGACGAAAGCGAGAAGCCCAGCACGGCGTCAGCCCGCTGAAATGCGTCGCGCGCCGCCGGAAACTGCGCGGCCACGTCCTTGCCCATGCCGATAAGCTGCGCGCCCTGACCCGGAAAAATAGCGGCGAAATTGGACATGGATCAGATCTCCCTTGTGGAGCAGCCGCCCTCGGCTGATTTTTCCCGAGCCCCAACCGTACGGAACGGGTTTTCAATCACGCTGACGCAGACGGACGTTGGCCGGCGATCGGCGAATCCGAACCCCGAGCGCGAGCGAGTGGGGTTTGGTGCCCGCTCGAAGAAGGCAGCCGAGGGCGGCAGCTCCACAACGTCAGTGTCGCACCCGCGCCGTTCGATCAGAAAAAGCAGCGGAGGGCCGTTGCTCTCGATCAAACCGCGGAGGGCCGCGGTGCTCCATTCTAAAACCGCAGAAGCACCGAACCCCAGGTCAGCCCCGCGCCGAACGCGACCAGCATCACCATGTCGCCGCGCTTCAGCCGGCCCGTATCGCGGGCCTCCTGAAACGCGATCGGAATCGACGCCGCCGACGTATTGCCATAGCGATCGATGTTGATCAGCACGCGATCCAGCGGCAGTTTCAGCTTCTCGCAGGCGCTCTCGATGATGCGCATATTCGACTGATGCGGAATGACCATCGATAGGCGATCGAGTGATTCGCCCGCGTCAGCCAACGTCGTCTCGATGATCTCGCACATCTTCGAGACCGCGAACTTGTACACCTCGCGGCCCTTCATGCGCATGTAGTGCAGCCGCTCGTTTACTGTCTTGCTCGACGCCGGCTCGGACGCACCGCCCGCCGGCACCCAGATCGCCTTCGCGCCTGTGCCGTCGGCTCCGAGGTTCACGGCCAATATTCGCCGCTCGGGCAAGGTGGACTTGCGCAAGATCGCCGCACCCGCGCCATCTCCGAAAATCACCGCCGTCGAGCGATCCTGCATGTCGGTGATCCGCGTCAAGCTCTCGGCCCCGACCACCAGCGCGTTGCGTGCCATGCCCTGCGTCACAAACTGGGCCGCGGTCGCGAGGCCATAAACAAACCCCGAACACGCGGCGGCCAAGTCGAACGCCGGCACCGTGCGACAACCCAGCTCAGCCTGCAATTCGCAAGCGGTCGACGGCAGCGGATGCTCGGGCGTGATCGTCGCGGTGAGAATCAGGTCGATATCAGTCGCGGGCATCGCCGCATCGGTCAGCGCGAGCTTGGCCGCTTCGGTCGAGAATTTCAGCGTGCTTTCGCCCGGCTGGGCAATGCGCCGCTCGCGAATGCCGGTGCGCTGCACGATCCAGTCGTCGGAGGTTTCCAGCCGCTCGATGAAATGCTGGTTGGGCACCACCGTCGTCGGCAGGCTCGCGCCAGTGCCGGCGATTTCGACCGGCCAATCGACTCTCATGCCGAGACCTCTTGCGATTCCGCGATCTGGCGGAGCTGGTCTTCCATCTCGCCGTTCAGGTTGCACTTCACCTGTTCGACGGCGATGCGGACGGCGTTCGAGATCGCCCGCCGATCGCTACGGCCGTGACAGATGATCGCCACACTGTTGACGCCGAGCAGCGGCGCGCCGCCATGCTCGGCGAAATCGTGCCGCTTCCAGATGCGCTCAACGACCGGCTCGAACTGTTTGCTCAGCTCGGGCGCTTCGGCTCGCAGCTCATTGTGAATCGTCTTGAACAGGCCCTCGGCCAGACCTTCGGTGAGTTTCAAAATCACGTTGCCGACATATCCGTCGCAAACGAACACATTGCCCGTACCCGCGAAAATGTCGCGACCTTCGACGTTGCCGATGAAGTTGAGCGTCGTATCGCTCTTCAACATCGAGTACGCCTCTTTGACCAGCGGGCTGCCTTTGCCCTCTTCCTCGCCGATCGAGATGATGCCGACGCGCGGCTCTTCGATGTGCAATATGCGCCGGGCATACACGCGGCACATGCGTGCGTATTCGTGCAGATGGTGGGCCTTCGGCGCGACGTTGGCACCCACGTCGCACACTGCCACCGGCCCGGCAAACGTGGGAATGATGACTGCGATGCCAGGCCGCGATGCACCCTTGATCAAGCCGACACGAAGGACCGCCGCCGCCCCGAAAGCGCCCGTGTTCCCGGCCGAGATGATCGCGTCGACATTTTTCTTGCCCGCGTCAGTGGCCATGCGCACGATCGAAGAGTCGCGCTTCTGGCGCACGCCCTCAACCGGCGTTTCGTCCATGCCGATAACCTGCGTGCAATGCTCGATGCGGACGCGCGGATCGGTCAGCTCCGCCTCGCGCATTTCCGTTTCGAGCACGTCTTTCGGGCCATAGAGGACAAGCTCGTCCTTCTCGGCCAGAAATTTCATGCCGATAACGGCACCGCGAATCACTTCGCGCGGCGCATGGTCGCCGCCCATCGCATCCAGGGCGATCCGCATAGTCGCGATTACTCCGCGTTTCCGAGCTTCACCGTGGTGTGGCTGTTCACATAGCCGCAACTACCGCACGAGCCGTGCGGGAGCTTGGCCTGACCGCACTTGGGGCAGGAGATCAAATGGACGGCGTCAAGCGCGTGATGCGACCGACGGGTCCGTTTCCGGTGCTTGGTTTTCTTATGTACTGGAAGCATGCTGGCCTCATTGCGCGGCGAATTGGCGACCCACTCGATCTCCATCGCCCATCGGGGCAGCGAGCACGGGACCACTCCCGCGTCGCGCCGAGTCACGAATCACGGAAAGTACGGTCGGAGGCGGCGGATGTCAAGAAACGGGCAAACGGCGCTGCGCGTCGGGTCGGCGTCAGGTTTGTGGGTAAATGACAAAGGCCCGATCCTCGGTTTCAATAGCTTCGGGTTTCAAACGAGCCATTTGGCCAAGGAGGGCCATGTGGATCTTACCGAAGTCGCCGAAACCGTGTTGGCGTTTTGTGCAGCCGATGGAGCGGCTCTCACGGACGACATGACCCGCAACGAGCAGGCCATTCTCGACGCCGTGCGGAAAATCGGTGCCAAGGCACTGGAACTTCAGATGGGCCGCCAG
>JBJXFK010000045.1:0-9674 GCA_046155505.1 Phycisphaerae bacterium | reverse complement strand
AACACGCGCGACTACGCCGCCGACAGCAAGAAAGAAGCCGCCGCCCGCGACGTGCGTGTGAAGGAAGTGTTCGACACACTGGACAAGGCACGTGCCCGTGCAGAAGAGCTGAGCAAGGCCGCCGCCGAGATCGAAGATCGTGCCCTCGCCGCGGCGCGCGACGCTGGGTCGCAGTTTGCGGCGGCGGGATCGTCGGTGCAGCAGTTGCGCGATCCGGCTCGTAAGGATCAGGGCGAATTCGACCCGCAGCGCAAGAACCCGCGGCTGACGATGATTCTGGGCGACGATTTGGTCGAGTTGCAGCACACGGCGCTCGCGGCTGAGTCGAAGGCGCTGGTGGGTGCGATCCTGGCCGATCGCGTGACCTCGCTGAAAGCGTATCGCGAGACGTTGGAACAGATCACGCAGATCGTGAAGGGCGCGACATACGACAAGGAATCGCTCCAGACGGCGATCGACGCCGGCTTCAATGAGGCGGTGCAGGCGCTCGGCGACGCGCGGCAGCAACTCGAACCGCTGGCGACCGCGGGCAAGCCGACGACGTGGATTCAGCAGGCGACGCTCGGTTGCGTGCTGTACAAGATGGCGATGCTCGACAAGGGTGCCGAGAGCCAGTTTATGGCCGGCGCGATCGACAATTTGACGAAGGCTGTGAGCAGCCGCGAGCAGTCGCCGTTTGTTTCGCGTGAGTTGAATGCGCTCAAGATCGCGGTCGCAGGCGAGGCCCCGCCGCCGACCGACAGCCAGCCCGCCGACGGCGAGCCGCAAACACCGCCCGCCGACGCACCCAGCGGCGGCTGATGCGGGCCTCGTTCGCGTCGAACACGATGGAGCACCGCGGCCCTCCGCGGTTCTTCTACGCGAACAGCCGTTCGGCGCGCCAACTAGGTTTGCCAACTTGCGAACCGCGAGGGCGATGCGATGGAACTTCCGATCATGCCCGACGACATGGCGGCCAATGAGCCGTTCTATGTCGCGCTGGTTGCCGAGATTCGCCGCGAGCTGGAAACCGTGCGCGACATGCCCGAGTTGCCGCATTTTCGCAAGACCGGCAAGCTGTCACGCGCGTTCTTCGAGCACTTCCAGGCGGCGCTCGATGCATATGATCGCCTGATCGACGGCGTGCTCGGCTTTGACCCGCTCGGCAAAGAGGTCAAATGCGCCAAGGGTTGCTCGAACTGCTGCATCGATCTCGTGCGCGGCATGACCACGCCCGAGATCGTTCACATTTATCACCATGTGCGTTCGTGGCCAGATGCCAAGCAACTGTTTGAGTACCACCGCGAGTCGGCGTTTTCGTTCATGCAGATCCTGGCCGGCAAGGCCCAGCCGGGCGAGGCGATGCCCACTGCCCGCGACCCGCGCATCGCCGAGGCGCACATGGAATACAACCTGCAAAGCCGGCCATGCGGGTTTCTCGATACGGCGACCGGCTGCTGTCGCATCTATCGCGTGCGGCCGCTGGCGTGTCGGTATTTTTTCAGCCTCGATCCGGCTGAGACGTGTACGCCGACGCATGAGAGCTACTTTTCGCGGCGAACGCGCGGCGTACACTTGCCCGAGGAACTGCACGCGCTGATGCGTGAAATTGATCATCGCTTCGGCTTCCGACCGCTGAACTATCTGCCAGGCGCGTTTTGCGAATTCGCGGCGGAAGTGATGAAGATCAAGCCGATCGGCGTGACCGAGACGAGCGATGAGGCGATCGGCGGCTGACGCGCGCGGTTGCGAGCGCAAACAGCGACGCCGGCGTTCATCGGGTTGATGAACGCCGGCGTCGTTTCACTTCGCGAAGACGACCGCGATCAAAGCACCGTGCCAAAATACGCCAGCAGCGTCGCCAGATCGGAAAGGTCCGTCACGCCGTTGCCGTCCACATCGCCGCCCGCTCCGCCGCCGAAGTTGGCCAGCAGGATGGCGAGATCGGTCAAATCGACGTCGCCGTCGTTGTCCAGATCGCCCGGCAGTTCGAGCGTGATCGATGCCGAGTCCATCAGCGCGGGTGCGCTCTTGCCGTGCAGCAGCCACATGTCATACGCCGTCTGGCCGGCATTGTTGGTGTAGTTGTTGTCACGCAGGAACTCGATGTACTCCTTGCTCGTGGTCTGGAAGTAGACCTTCACCTCGGCCCGCGCCGCGCCGACCGGCAAGCGATACATCGTGTCGTCCCAGAACTGACCGTCAGCATACGCATAGTTCACCGGAGCAGCCTGAATTGACGCGAACGCGGCGTTGGTGAAGCCGCGTGGCGGAATGCGATTGTCCGAAACCCAACTGTTGTTGAGCACAAAGTGGAACGACTCGCCCAGCGGCAGGCCGGCGATGGTGTCCATCGGCGGTGCGATGCCGAGCTTGCCTTCATAAACCTTGGTACCGGCCGCGGTGAGCACGGCCGTCGCGGTGTCATACGCGCCGCGCTCTTCGATCATTTGATCGGCCGAGTTGAAAAATTTCACATTGACCCACATGCGTCGGCCTTCGGGATAACCGGTGGGAAGCTTGTGCCCGGTCTGATTGATCACGCGGACGCGAACATTCGAGCCGAATTGTCCCAGCTCCATGTCCGACGCCTTGTCGAGCATGTCGAGCACGCGCGCCTTGGCCCCATCGGCGATCTGGTTGTCGAGTCCGGTGTCGTTGTCGGGATAGAGCGTGCGAACGGCGTCGATCACCCAGGTGTTCGCGCCGTTGAAGTTGTGCTGCGGCAGGTCGGTGCGTTCGATGCCGCCCAGGCCCGGCGCGCAGGCGACGCCGGTAGTCTTGGGCATGTGGCAATCCTGGCAAGTGCTGACGGCGGTGATGTTTCCGCCGAAGCGTCCACCCATCTCGATCGCGCCCGCAGCGAATGCGCTCATCGACCACTCGCTGTAGGTGCGCTCGATGGGGAATTCGTCGAACTTGTTGTGCGTCGGGTGCTGCGCGTTCAGGTCGCCGGGGATGTAGGTGCCGTCGGGCTGTTTGACGAACACGGGGTTACTAACGTCGTGGCAGTTGGCGCACAGCAACGCTTCGCGGTGATACGGCGACTGCGCCCACGGGTGCAGCGAGAAGTTCGGATCGAGCTCGAACGGGCCGCGGCGCAGGTCGAATTTGTCGACGATGTACTGTCCGGTGTGCGGATTGGTCGGGATGGCGGTGGTCAGCTCGCTGAGAACGACGGCGTCTTCGACCGGGTTATTGACGGCGTCATAGATTGGATCGACGAGGCGATGGCAGAAATGACACGACACGCCGTCGAAATCCTTGTCGATCAGTCCCGCACCGTTGGTCGGAATGCTGCGGCCTTCGAGCCATGCAACTGGCGCGTGACAGCGCAGACAGAGATCGCCGGACTTGGCCGCGTCCTGATTGGCGATGGCGAGGCACGCGTGGAAAATCGGATCGCGCGCGGCCTGGGCCATCATGCTGCCGGCCCAGCGATCGTACGGCGCGTGTTCATACTCGAAGTCGCCGTGACAGATTCGGCAGACCTGAGCTTCCTGCAAATTGTTGAACAGCGTGTTGGGCTGCGTGCCGGGCTGGACGAAATCCTCGATCGTGGTCGGCAACGTGCCCCACGCCGTAAGGCCCAGGAGCGAGAGCACGACGGCGGGCAAAATAGCGGCGATGACGCCGCTGTGGCGTCGATACGACGATGCTTGCATGTAAGACTTCCCCCAGTTTTCTGATGAGGCGGCGCTTCGCGTTCCCTCGAAGATGCGCAGGATCAATGACGTGGTCGTTGATCGCGCGCTTTTCGCGAAGCTGCATGGCATTATAAGCCGGCGATTCGGCGAATCGCGAACCGATTTTGTTGAAAATCAAATGGTCTGAAAATTGGGGCAGCAAGCGCACTCAAGGGCGGATTTGCGCACCCTGCCGCCGATGCGAACAAGGTCGCCAGCGCGGATTATCGGGCAGTAGCGGGGACAATTGGGAGGCCGGATAATCCATAGTCACTTCGGCCTATTTGCTCTCGGATGTCTGGCACAATTTCTGCCCTTGGGTTGTATCGAAGGAGAACTGACCATGAAGGCTTTTCCGACCAGTCTGATTCAGCTATCGATCACCCCAGCGGGCATCGCCTTGCTCATGGCAGGATGTCCCTCGGCAGCGCCGCTCGACGCCGTCGGGCTCACCGCAGGCGGCACCAAGGACATCGCCGAGGCCCGGGCGCAGATCGACTCGGGACGGGTGCCCGATCCGAACGCGATCACCGTCGAAGGCTTCATGGCCGAGCATGAGATCCCGATCGAGCGGCCCGCCGATGCTCCCGAGTTCTACGCCGCGTTCGGCACGGCCTATCGCGTGCCCTTCGACGAGCCGGCCCCGATGGGCGAGGTGTACGTCGGCCTCGGCACGACGATCGACATCAACGCGTTTCGCCGCACGCCGCTGAATCTGGCGGTCGTGATCGACGTGAGCGGCTCGATGCGGGACTCGGCCCAGGAGCCGGACGATCCGAACTACAACTATTACTACGCGGGTGCCGGGTTCTTCGATTATCTGTTCGGCTTCGAGCCGCCCGAGGTGGTCACGCCGGTCGGCGAGCGCAAGATCGACTCGGTAAAGCTGGCCCTGAGCCGATTAATCGAGCATCTGACCGTGGACGACCAGGTCACGATTTTCACCTTCAACGACGGCGTGACGCAGATTCTCGATACGACCGCTGCCGGCGACGTGGCTCGCGTGCGACGCTCGCTGGACAAGATCGAGACCGGCGGCGCGACCAACATTCACAAGGCGCTGCGCACTGCATATGAGCAACTCATCGAAACCGGGCGCGACGGGTTGCAGAGCCGCGTGATCCTGCTCACCGATGCGCAGCCGAACGTCGAGCCGACCGGCTCGATCGAGTTCATCCCGCTGGTCGAGCAGTATGCGAACGAGGGCATCGGCCTGACGCTGCTCGGTGTCGGCTGGGAATTCGGCAGCGACCTGGCTCGGCAACTCAGCGGCGTGCGCGGCGCGAATTCGGTATACCTGAGCACCAACGAGCGTATTGCGGCTGTGTTTGATCAGGATTTTGATTTTCTCGTCACGCCTGCGGCCTATGACCTGACGCTCGACATCAACATCGCGAGCGGCATCGGCGTCCGCGATGTGTATGGCGTGCCAGACTATTACGCCAGCGGCGGACAGACCGCGCGCGTCTCGGTGCCGACGCTGTTCTTCAGCCGCCGCGAAGGTGGTAGCGCGATCGTCGTGCGATTGACGACGGCGACGCCGCCGGACTTTTCGGTCGCGGTCGATTTCGGCTCGATCGACCTGTCGTTCGTGCTGCCCGACGGCACCGTGCGGCGACAGACGCAGACACTCACGCTGCCGACCGGAATCGAATCGGATGGCGATCCGGCGTATTTCAGCAGCGACGGCGTGCGGCGGGCGGCGCTGCTGCTCGACACGGCCCGCGTGATGAAACGAGCCACGCTGCTTGGCTGGTCCGGAAACCGACAAGCCGGCGGGCAGCTCATCACCGACTTCCTCGTGCGCTACGACACCGAGACGCTGGGTATGTCGGATCGATTGGATGAAACCTCGCGCAGCTTGCAGGACGAACGGACACTGCTGACGAAGCTGCAAGGAGCGATCTTCGGCGGGTATTACTACTGGAATTGAGCAAGCGGCGATCCGGACGGTGGGCACCACCCACCATTTGCGTTGACCCGTAGGCTGGGCATCGCCCATCATTTGCTTTGACCCATAGGGTGGGCATCGCCCACCATTTGCGTGCTCGTTCAACGAGCATACGAATGGTGGGCGATGCCCACCCTACAGCCTGAACCCCGACCCCTACATCACTCCCAGCACCTTTCGCGCGTGCTCCATCGGCATCGGCTCATACCGCGCCGGCTCCATCGAATACGACGCCCGGCCCTGCGACAGCGATCGCACCGCTGTCGAGTATCCGAACATCGCCGACAACGGCGCTTCGCACACGATCACCTGGTTCTGCCCGCGAATCCCCGTCTCGACGATCGTCGCCCGCCGACTCATCAGGTCGCCGTTGATCGGGCCCAGGAAATCACCGGGCGTCACGACTTCAACCTTCATGATCGGTTCGAGCAACACCGGCGACGCGCCGTCGATCGCTTTTTGCAACGCCATGCTCGTCGCGCTCTCGAACGCTGCTTCCGACGAATCGGTCGGGTGATCTTGTGCGTGCAGCAGCGTGGCCTGAACGTTGATCAGCGGGTAGCCGCCGAGCGGACCGCTCATCGCCGCGCCGCGCGCCCCCTGCTCGATGGCGTGCATGAAGGTGTTCTTCAAATCGACGCCGACGAGTTTGTTGACATAGCGAAAGTGCTCCTGCCCCGGTGCGGGCGTGAACGGCTCGACGCGGAACTTCACCGCCGCGAACTGCCGCTTGCCGCCCATTTCGCGTTGCAAGCGACCCTCGTGCTCGCACGCCGCCATGATCGTCTCGCGATACGCCACGCGCGGCTTGCCGACACGCACGGCGACGTTCATATCGCGTTCGAGGCGGTGACAAATCACTTCCAGATGCAACTCGCCCATGCCGTTGATGATCATCTGCCCCGTCTCGGCATCCGAACGGAAGTTGAACGTCGGATCGCTGCGGGCGAGCATCGTCAGCGCCAGTTGCAACTTGTCCTTGTCGGCCGACGACTGCGGCTCGATGGCCATGCTGATGACCGTCTCGGGGAACTCGATTTTTTCGAGCAGGCACGCGTGATGCGTCTCGCAGATCGTGTCACCGGTGTAGGTCTCTTTCAGGCCGATCACCGCGACGATGTCGCCCGCGACGGCGCTATCAAGCTGATCACGCCGCTTGGCGAACATGCGGAACATGCGCGGCAAATTTTCTTTGCGATTGCGACCGACATTCAGCACGCGCGAGCCGGCCTTCAGCGTACCCGAGTAGATTCGCAGGAAATGCAGATCGCTATGCGCGTCGGCGACGACCTTGAACACGAGCGCGGCGAGCGGCCCTTCGGGGTCGCACTTGCGTGTCACGAGTTTGTCCGGCTTCTCCGGGTCGTGCGCCTCGATCGGGGGAATATCGAGCGGCGACGGCAAGTAATCGCAGATCGCGTCGAGCAGCGGCTGCACCGCGACGAATTTGAACGAGCTGCCGCACAGCACCGGTTGACAATGCCGCGTGACCACGCCCTTGCGAATGCCGCGCTTGATCTGTTCAGTGGTCAACGTCCCGTGTTCGAGATAGTGCGAGGTCAACTCGTCATCGACTTCGGCGATTTTCTCTTCGAGATAGTGCCGCGCCGTCGCGGCCCCGGCGGCAAGCTCGGCGGGAATGTCGGCCGTCTCGAAATCGCGCCCGTCGCCGCCCTTGTAGATGTACGCCTTCATCGCGACCAGATCGATCACGCCGCGAAACGTGTTCTCGGCCCCGATCGGTAACTGGATCGGCACAGGATTGGCATGCAGCCGATCGCGAACGGTCTGCACGCAGCGCTCAAAATCGGCCCCGATCTTGTCCATCTTGTTCACATAGCACAGCCGCGGAACGTGATACTTGTCCGCCTGCCGCCAGACCGTTTCCGACTGCGCCTCGACGCCCTCTTTGCCGTCGAACACGACGACCGCGCCGTCGAGCACGCGCAGGCTGCGTTCGACCTCGGCCGTGAAATCGACATGCCCCGGCGTGTCGATCAAATTGACGCGGCAATCGCGCCAATGAAACGAAACCGCCGCCGAGTAGATCGTGATGCCGCGCTGCTGCTCTTCGACGTCGAAATCGGTCGTGGTCGTGCCGTCGTCTACGTCGCCCATTTTGTGAATGGTGCCGCTGTAGAAAAGCAGGCGCTCGGTGGTGGTCGTTTTGCCGGCGTCGATGTGGGCGGCGATGCCGATGTTGCGAAGCTTGGATAAGTCTGTGTCAGCCATGATGCAGCGTCTCCCGCCCGTAAAACCGAGCCGAGCAGTATACGTTCGGGCCGGGGCGCGGTGCAAAGGCGGCTCGCGGGCGTCCGCGCGTGCGCGCGGGGAGCATCGGCCTCCGGCCGGTACCTTGCGGAATCCACCGGCCGGAGGCCGATGCTCCCCGAGCCTGCGCCGCGCGTCCGAAAATCCGTGACGGGTGTCGGTCCATCGTCTCGTGCGCTGCCGATCGCGGCGGCTGCCTTGTGTGAAAAGGCTCTCATAAAACATTCGTCGTATGCCGCCACGGAGGTGATTACGAAACCTCAGTATTTTCAGTGGTTTTTCGTTGCACCGCGCGGCGCTTTTTGCTTGAATTCACCGAACAGCCCCACCTAGCATTCCACGGTAAGCACGCCTGACGCAACTTGCCAGACAGACGCAGCTTACGTTGTACATTCCAGCGCAATCCGGGGGAGGAAAGCCGCAATGGATGAAGTCACGTTCCAGAACAAGCTCAGCGAACTGATGGCGCAGATCGACACGCTGCCCGAGGGCGAGCGCGACCGCATC
This sequence comes from Phycisphaerae bacterium, assembly GCA_046155505.1. GTDB lineage: Bacteria > Planctomycetota > Phycisphaerae > UBA1845 > Fen-1342 > JBJXFK01. The sequence continues at coordinate 1,280 of JBJXFK010000045.1, read as the reverse complement.
CGGGCCATTGCCGCCGAGACCAAGCAGCGCCACGCCGACATTCGCAAGAGCGTCGACCAGATGCAGGAGAGCCTCGACTTCCTGCGGCTGTGGATCAAGTATCTGCTGTTCGATCTCGAAGCGACGCGTCGCGAGAATCAATACCTGCGCAAAATGCTCGAGCAGGATCCCGGCAACAGCAACCAGAACCCGGGCGGCGAAAGCGCGTAGTTCCGTTTCAGATCCCATGTAAGACCGGTTTGCAACCGGTCTTGTCCGAGCACTGGGGTCAGTTCTAAACAACTCCGACACTCGATAGGAGTGCGGCGATGCGGCGATCAGGCTTGCTGCGTCGCCCCGGCCGGAGGCGGGTGAATCCCCCCTCCGGCTTTTTGCAGACTCTTCGGTACAGGAGAGGGGCCGAATCGGCGGGACGGGCGGCGAAAGCCGTTCCGTCCCGCGACGGTTTCTGTGCGGCGGTGCGGGGCGTTCGTTTCACTTCGAGATTTCGGATTTTGGATTGGGGATTTTGGATTGGAAGGCAGCACGCACGGCGGCGGCTCGCGCAGCGAGTCCGAACGCGACGCGCACGCGACTGATTGCGAGCGACAGCGAGCGCAAAACCGAGCCCCAACCGTAACGGCGAGGTCATCCTTCTCCGTGCGAAAATTCGTTGCCTACGCGCGGGGCTCGGTCTCGGCCCGCCGCAATCGCAGTCACTTCGTTGAGCGAACGGAGCATTCGCAGCACAACGACGATGGCGCCGATCGCGTAGAGCGGACCGCCGCAACACGCGAACGGCGCAATCGAGAACGCAAGTGACATGAATTCAGGACTGGGTGGTTTCGGCGTGTAGATTGGCGTGCCCGCGGGCAGTGTGGTAACAAAATCGGAGTTCGTCGCGTCTGAGAAATAGATCCATTGCGACGTCGTCGTCGCTGGGGCGCTCGCCGACGCGGTCGCGATCGTGCCCGCGAACATGGCGTATGGCGGTGGCGGCGTGGTATCCAGCGGCTCGATCACGATCAACCAAATCGTCGCCAAGTACGGCAGGATGAACACCAATGTGAGCCAGCTGAGCCACTCAGCCACGCGCGCCATGCGACGGCTCGGCACGAGTGCGAGCAGATGTGCCAAGTAGCGCCACCATGCCACGAAACTGATCAGCCAAATGGGAACGATGCACATCGTGATGACGAGCTCGGCGGTCGTCAGGTTCTCATCTAGTCGTTCAACCCCGCCGCCGATGCCGGTAATGATCATCACACAAAGCGCGACGGTGGAAATGACGACACCCACGC
>JBJXFK010000038.1:0-3732 GCA_046155505.1 Phycisphaerae bacterium | reverse complement strand
CGGACTACCTATGCACCGGCCGGAGGCCGATGCTCCCCGTCGCCGAACCACCCGCGTCCATTCCGTGTCGTTGGGTTCGTGTGTATAGCGCTGGGAGCCTGCCTCGCCGCCGCGCAGCCGATTGAGCGCACGCACGACATCACCATCGACGACTACTTCACGCTCGGCTACATCGAGGAGTGCGCGATTTCGCCCGACGGCGCGCACGTCGCCTACGTCGAGAAACGTTGGGAGCCGCCGGCCGAGGGTCGCAACGCCGACCTGTGGATCGTCGATGCGAAAACGCAGGCGCGGCGGCGCGTCACGTTCGACCCCTGCGGCGACAGCGGCCCGCAATGGTCGCCCGACGGCAAGTCGGTCTACTTCGTCAGCAGCCCGAAACGCGAAGGCGAAAAATCGCCGCCGCTCGACGGCAAAAAGCAGGTCTGGCGATTCACCCTCGGCGGCGACGCGCCGCAGCCGGTGACGCGCATTCCCGGTGGCATCGATGCCTATGACCTGAGCCACGACGGGCGAGCGATTTACTACCTAAAATCGCGTGAGCATGGCGAAGACGCGTTTCGCGAGCTGCGCGACAAGTACAAGGACCACGCGAAGACATCAGCCGGTCAGCGGCAGGTGGGCGAAATCTGGAAGCTCGACCTCGAAAGCTGGATCACTGAGAAGCTCGTCGACGAGAAGCGGTTCATCACGCATTTCGATGTGTCGCCGGATCAGAAACAGATTGCGCTCATCACCACGCCCGACGAGCGACTGATCACCAATGAGGGTTGGTCGCGGGTCGATGTGTTGGATGTCGCATCGAAGAAAATCACCTCGCCGCCCGACAAGCTCTGGCGGGCCGACGCCCCGTCGCCGCACGGCTGGCTCGAAGGACTGGCGTGGTCGAGCGATTCGCAACTGCTGGCGTTTGCGGTCGGCTTTGACGGCTATCCAAGCGAAATTTTCGTCGTCGGCGACCTCGCGGCCGCGACGCCGAAGACGCAACGGCTCAAGCGCCCGGACGAGTGCTACACGACCGGCCACTTCGAGTGGGTCGTCGGCGCGCACGATTTGCTGATCATCGGCGACTTGCGGGCCCGCCAGCTTGTCTATCGCATCAACGGAATCACGCCTGAGACGCATGGCCAGTCGCAGCGCGTCACGCCCGACAGCATCGTCGTCGATACGTTTGCAGCGTCAGCCGACGCGAAATCGCTCGCCATCGTCGGCAACGGCTTGACCAGTACGAACGACGTGCTGCTGATCGACCTGCGCGATACGCAGCGCGTCACGCGCCTCACCAATGTGAACCCGCAAGTCGCATCGTGGAAGCTCCCGCAAATCTCGATCGTCGATTGGCCCGCGCCCGACGGCATGCGCGTCGAAGGCATCCTCGAATTGCCGCACGGCTACGAGCCGGGCAAGCCGCTGCCGCTGATCGTCGAGTTGCACGGCGGCCCGACGTGGAGCACCAAGTTCCGCTTTGAACACACGATCTATGGCCGCACCGCATTCCCCGCGAAGGGCTATGCGTTGTTCAGCCCCAACTATCGCGGCTCGACCGGCTATGGCGACAAGTTTCTCACTGACTTGATCGGCCGCGAAAACGACATCGATGTGCAGGACATTCTGAGCGGCGTGAATGCACTCATCCAGCGCGGCATCGCCGACGAGAAGAAGATGGCGGTGATGGGCTGGAGCAACGGCGGATTTCTGACCAACTGCGTGATCACGCATGATCCGCGCTTCAAGGCCGCCAGCAGCGGGGCGGGCATGGTTGACCAGATCATCCAGTGGGGCATTCAGGACACGCCCGGCCACAATTACAACTACATGCGGGGCCTCCCGTGGGCCGCCGCCGACGCCTATCGCGCCGCATCGCCGCTCTACGGCATGGCCAAGGTGCAAACGCCGACGCTGATCCACTTCGGCGAGAACGACGAGCGCGTCCCGGTCCAGCACGGCCACACGCTCTTCCGCGCGCTGCAGGACTATCGCAAGATTCCGACGCAACTCGTCGTCTACCCCGGCGAGGGGCACGGCCTCTCGAAGTATTCGACCCGCAAGGCCAAGATGGAATGGGACGCGGCGTGGTTTGATAAGTACCTGACCGGCGAGGGGCAGTAGCCGCGACGCGCAGGGTTCGCCATGCAGACGCTGCGCTCCTCGGCGGAAGCCGCGCGAGGCGAACGTGACATGTGAATCTGGGGTATCTCGCACTCCGATAGTCCGTATGTCACACGCCGTAAACGCCGTAAAAGGAGTCACGGATGACTCGCGGGCTTTGTCGCACTGGCTGCACCACATTTCTGATTACCGCACTTCAAACGCTCGCGATCGCCGAGCCGCTTTCGGTTGTCGATTCGCGTCGGGTGGCGATCGAGTTTCGCTCGTGCGATTCCGCGATCGAGCAAGCCGAAGTCTGGCAGACGCGCGACGAGGGTCGGACATGGGAAGCCGCGCGGGTCGAGCGTATTGAGCGCTCCGCAGTAATCGTCGCCGCTGATCGCGACGGCCGCGTTGGTTTTTGCATCGTCGTGCGCAACGCCGCGGGCATGTCGGCCCTGCCGCCGATCGCCGGGCAGTCGCCGCAGGTTTCGGTGCTGGTCGATACGCAATCTCCGACGCTGCAATTGCACGGGGTGCGCGTGGCCTGGTCGGACGGCGCAGCGCGATTAATGCTGCACGCGACGCTGGCCGAGGAGAACATCGATGCCGCCGCGGTGCGGGCGTTCGCGCGACCCTCGGGCGACGATGCGACGGCCTGGCGCGATCTCGGCCCGATTCGCATCGAGGCCGGTCGCGCGGTTCTGGCGCTCGCGGGTGATCTCTGCGAAGCGAAACGCATCGACGTGTGTGTGAGCGCCACGGATCTCGCCGGCAACCGATCATGTGAGCGCGTGATCGACGTGCCGATTCCCGCTCAGCCGATCGTGCCGGTCGCGCTCGCTCAACCGTCGATGAGTGCTGCGGGTGTGGCGAGTGCCGAAGGTGCGGCCGGCACGGTCAGCGCAGTCGCACTGCCTGTTCTCGACGATCGAAATGCCGGACCATCGCCGCTTCCGCCGGACGCACCGTCGACTCGCGATTCGCGTGCGGCGATCGCCGAACTTTCGCCCGAGCAGATGCGGCGCGTCAGCGAACTGCGTCACTCCGCCGCCGCGTTTGCGGGTCGTGGCGAGTGGAATTTAGCTGCCGCCCGATTCGAAGACGCCGCCCGCATCGCCCCCGATCTGGTCGACGTGCAGCTTGATCTCGGTCAGGCGCTGATGAACACCAACCGCCTCGAAGACGCGGTCAAGAAATTCAAAGGCGTCATTTCGCAGCAGCCCGACCACGCCGCCGCGTTGGAATCGCTCGCGCTCGTCACCGCTGCGCAGCGGAACTACCCGTCGGCCCGCACGCATCTCAAACGCCTCACCGAGTTGCAGCCCGACTCGGCGTCGCACTGGCTCCGCTACGGCGATGTCGAATTCAAGCTCGGCAACCGCGCCGACGCGCACGCGGCATGGGACCGCGCGATCGGCCTCTCGCAGCCGGAAGACGCCGTGCGCCAGCGGGCGCAGCAACGACTACGCGATTTGAGCCAGCCGACCGCTTCGAGAGTCGAGCGCAAGCGCGCAGGCTAGTGCTCCGTCCGGCTTGAATTGACGAGTGGATGCGGTCATCCTTGTCGCCGTGGCGGATTCCCCGCCGCGGGCAGGGAGGCCCAGCATGGTCAAAAAGTACTTTGTTACGCTCACCGCCGAG
>JBJXFK010000030.1:0-15397 GCA_046155505.1 Phycisphaerae bacterium | reverse complement strand
GCGGCAGCGAGGGCCGTAGGCGATCCCAGATCCAGATTGCGATCATCTCCGACGTCGGATTCGACAATCCCTCGATGTCGTTGAGGTGATAGTGATCGAGTCGCTTGCGCAGCGGCTCGCACGCGGCTTTGATGTCGCCGTAGTCGACAAGATAGCCACGGGCGGGATCGATTTCGCCGGCGACGCAAATCTCCACGCGGAAGCTGTGCCCGTGCAGGCGGCGGCACTTGTGGCCTTCGGGAAATGACGGGAGGCTGTGGGCCGCTTCGAACGTGAACGTCTTGATCAGGCGAACGTGCATGCGTTGACTCTTGCACGGCGCACCGCGCGGCGCGTGCTTACTTGGCGCAATCCTTCGGCGCGGGAATCAGGCAGATGAACTCGAGCGCAATGTCGCCCGTGTTGCGAAACTGGTGCATTTCGTTCGGCGGCACCCAGATCACGTCGCCGGTTTTGAACGGTCGCTCGCCCTGCTCGCTGCGAGCGACGCCCTGGCCCTTCAGGATCAAAATCTCATGCTCGTAGTCGTGCTGATGGTGCGGCGTGAAGCCGCCCGGCTCGACCTCGAATTGGCGCATGTGAAAGTTCGCCGCCCCTTCGGACGGGCCGACCAGCATGCGCATCTGCGCACCGCGCGAACCCTCCATCGTCACCGGTTTTTGCTCATGCTGGAGAAGGGGGAGGACTTTCATCGCATGTTCCTCTCTTTGGCAGACGGGACGACGGAGTATCGAGTATCGAGTATCGAGTAGCGAGTAGCGAGTTGAGAACGGTGCCCGGTACCGCGTCTTTTCTTCAACTCGCTACTCGATACTCGCTACTCATCCACTCACCACCCAGCGGTCCGATGCGCGTTGATAGGAGACCAGTTCTTCGGGCTTGAAGAACAAGCTCAGTTCGGCCGTCGCCGACTCGGGCGAATCGCTGGCGTGGACAAGATTGTACTGTTTGTCGAGGCCGAAATCGCCGCGAATGGTACCGGGAGGGGCGGTCTTGCCGTCGGTCGGGCCGAGCAGGTTGCGAACGACCGTGATCGCGCTGGGGCCTTCGAGGGCGGCGATGACGACCGGGCCGCTGGTCATGAAGCCGACCAGTTCGCCGAAGAAGGGGCGTTCCTTGTGGACGGCGTAGTGCTGCTCGACCTGCGACTTGGGCGAGTGCTGCAGCTTCATGCCGACGAGGCGGAGGCCCTTGTTTTCGAAGCGTTGCAGGATGGTGCCGACCAGGTTGCGCTGCACGCAATCGGGCTTGAAGATGATGAGTGTTCGTTCCATGTATGTTCTCCGTCTGAAGTCGATTGAGGTAGCCGATCCCCGCCAAATTGCGAGCCGGGGAGTGTAATCGATCGGGATCGGTCGGACAGGCACCGGGGCGACGGCGACTTGCGGAGTACAGCGTGCGCCGTGCCGTTCGAATGGGAACTTGAACAGGATATACAGGATGGGCAGGATGCAGAGTCGATAAAACCGCATCCTATTGTATGCTGGTCGTCGCTCGAATTTTGCAGCCGTCCGGCACGTCGGGCCGCGGGCGAAGACCTCGCTTGCACGACGGGACCGGATTGTGCGTGGGGTCGGCCGCCGAGGCGGGAATGGTGGGCACCGATCACGCGGGAAAACGCGCGGGGAAATAATCGGCGGCGGTCGGCGAATACACTGACGATGCGGTGCGTGGTTACGCCCGCACCCGGTTCAGGAGAACCACAAATGTCGAGCATGCCACAAGTTATCGTCAAGAAGGGCGGCTTTCTGAGCGCCCTGTGTTATGGCTTTTTCGGGTTTCTGACCACCAGTGTCGTCTGTGCGACCGGGCTGGGCGTGTACACGATTCACACGTTCAAGAGCACGGGGTTTGACGCTGTGGGGATGGTGGGCAAGGTGGTCGAGGCGCTGCCGAAGTGGCGTGAGGCGATGCCGCCCGCGATATCGGACGCTTTCGATGATCGCCGGGCACCGGAATATCGCGATCAGCTCGATGTGAACGTCAAGCTGGTCGAGTTTCGCCGCAATCATGCGCGGGCGTTGATCGAGGTGACGAACAAGGGGCAGGAGACGGTGTCGGTGCTGGCGCTGCGGGCGCGGGTGCTGGACGATCGCGGGCTGCCGACGGGTTCGTCGCTCGAATATGTCGTGTCGCCGCTGGCGGTGAACGATGCGGATTGGCCGGGGCCGCTGTTGCCGGGGTCGACGCGGACGATCGAGCGCTGGATCGATGCGGCTCAGGGCGAAAAGACGGCGACGGAGATTGTCGAGCTGCGCGTGGCGAACAAGGTGACGGAGCGCAAGCTGGCGGCGGCGGAGTAGCCGGCCGCGCGGCCTGAACAACAGTAATCGGTGGAACTCTCCTCTGCTTCCAGAAACAAGACAGCCGCCGCGATCGCCGAGTGCGATTGGGGCGGCTGTGGTGTTTGTTGGCAGTCGGAAGGTGATCAATGCCGTTCGCGTGGCGGGAAGCAAGCCTAACGACTCGCGTTCCAACGGACTTCTGAGCTTGCTCGCTAACGCTCGCCGTCGGGCACGGAGACCCGATCGCTACGGTGCGGCTTCGTCGACCGCGGCGGGCGGCGTGTCGTTGCCGCCGAGCGAGAAATCTTCGAAGAAGCCGATCGAGGTGTTGAAGAGGAACAGGATTCCCGGCACGATCACGAGGATGACGACGCCGTAGAGCAGAGCGTTGATGAAACCACCCATGGACAGCCCCCGTAAGCTTGCGAATTCAGACTGAGTTGGAGCGCCGCTGCGCCCGACGATGTTTGCAACGTATCTCGCGCTTCTACGTGTGTCAACGACGCACATGCGGTTTGCACAGCACGTAGTCAGTCCAGCGCACCGTGGCTGAAAACACAGAATGCGATTGCAGGGGCGAAGAAAGCGCTCGGTTACCCGGCCCGCGCCAGATGACTTGCGCGCGGTTACGCTTCTCTTCTCTTGTGTGTCGGTCGGGGCGGCGACTGCTAAGTTTGGAGCGGTCGACGCAGCGACGCCGACGGAGGAACTCCATCATGCGCGTCTCTGGCGTGCTATTTACGGCGCTACTGATTGCATCGATCGGCGCTGCCCCGCTACTCGCACAAGCCGACGAAGCCAGGATGAAGCTGCTGATCGAGCAGATTTTGAAGGGCGACGAGGTCGAATCGAAGGAAGCAACGCAGCGGCTCGCCGATCAGGTCACCGCTACGCTGGCCAAGTCGCTCGGCACGATCGAGTATGACAAACTGACCATGCCGCAGGCGATTCGCCTGAAAGTCGCGCTCGAGGCGATCTCCAGTCAGTTGCGGGCGCGGACGTTTCGGGCCACGTTGCCGACGGCTGACCGCGAGCTGTTCGATCGGTTCGAAAAAGAGTATCCCGATCTGACCGTGCGGCTGTTTCACGACAGTGAGTTCGTCCGCCGCACGGCGCTCGAGCAGATTCCGCTCGACCCCGGCGGCGGCGCGGGAATCATGATCGCCGCCCGCATCGACGACGCGACCGAAGATGTGATGGATGCCGCGATTGAGTTGGCGGGCAAGTTCAAAGACCCGGTGTTGACGCGCCGCATTGCGTTCATCATCCGCGACTACACGAATGCGATTCGTGGCGGTTACTACGATGTCGGGCAGCAGGATCTCGCGCGCACCATCGCGATCTTTGTCGGCGAGATGGTCAAGGTCTTGATCGCGCACGACGCACGCGAGCATGCGGCAACGGTCGCCGAGGTGACGGCGTATTTCGGTCGGGGCAAACTGTGGGACGAACATGAGACCGCTGAGATCATCCGCGCGCTCGGTGCGTGGGATGCGCCGCCGGTGGTCGATTTGCTGCTGGGCATGCTCGACGATCCGCGGCTGGCCGATTTTCGCGTGCCCGGCCCGGCGCAGAAAATCAGCCAGACCGTCGGCGATGCGGCCCTGCTGGCGCTGCTCAGCGTACACAAGTTGAAGGCCGAGGATTACGGCTTCGTCACGGACAGCGAACGCGGCATGACCGGTTTTCCGGATGACAAGAGCCGCATCGACGCGCGGCGTGCGTTTCGAGCATGGCATGAGAAGAATCGTCCGCGCGCTGCGTCGCAGCCGGCAAGCGCGACGGCAACGCAGCCGAAGGAGTCAAGCAAGCCGTGAATCGCTCGACGTCTATTGTCTCGTCGCGTTGCCGAGAGCCGCGTGCGCGGCGCGCGGTCGCCGCTTATTGGGCGGTGGGTGGCGTGTCTCTGATCGCGGGGGCGGCGTTCTTTGCGTACTGGTTTTCGCTCGCGGCGCTGGTGTTGCCGACGCAGCTCGTCGAGGGGCCGATGGTGCAGCTCGCGGGCGAGCGGTCGCTGGCGGTGGTGTGGTTTACGTCGCGGCCTGATGCGACGCAGACATTTGAAGTCGTGGTTGATGGTCAGTTGCCGCGAAAGGTGCCGATCGAGAGCGACGGCACGCGGCATGTCGCGCGATTGAGCGGCCTTCAGCCCGCGTCGAAGTACCCATACACGATCGCGCTACCCAATCGCGTGCTGGCGACGGCGACCGCGCGGACCAGCAAGCCAGCGGGCGCGGCGTTCACGATGATGGTCTTCGGCGACAGCGGCCAGGGGAGCGATGAGCAGAATCGCCTCGCGGCCCGCATGATCGAGCATCAACCCGATCTGATCGTACACACCGGCGACCTGATCTACCCCGGCGGGGAGCGCAAGCACTTTCGCAAACGGTTTTTTGAACCCTACGGCCCGCTGATTCGCGAAGTGAATTTCTGGCCGAGCCTTGGCAACCACGACGACGCCAAACGCACACGCGGCGGACCCTATCGCGAGGTGTTTGAGTTGCCGCGCAACGGCCCGGAAAAGCAGCCGCCGGAGAATAACTATTGGTTTGAGTATGCCGATGCGCGGTTCGTCGTGCTCGATTCGAATGTCAGCGTCGAGGTGATGGCGAGCGATCTCGCGCCGTGGGCCGAGCGTGTGCTGGGCGAAGCGCGAACGACGTGGAAATTCGTCGTGTTTCACCATCCGCCGTACACGAATGGCAAGCACAAGCCGCACCAGGGCGTGCGCGATGCGCTGGTGCCCGTGTTCGAGCGAACCGGCGTCGATGTGGTTTGGAACGGGCATGACCATTTGTATGAACGCACGGTCCCGATGCGCGGCGGAGCGGCGGCAGATGGCGGGGTCGTCTACGTCGTCAGCGGCGCGGGTGGGGCGAAGCTGTACGAATTGAAAGCGGATATGCCGAGCTATTTTGCCTCGTCGAATGACGATGCGCATGGCTTCACCGTCGCGCGGGTCGATGGGCGAACGCTCAACATCCGGCAGGTCAACATTGAGGGCAAAGTGCTTGATGATTGGACGATGACAAAGCCGGGTGTTGGCGGCGCGAGCAGCGCGCCAGCATCGGCGGTGCCGTAGGAAGCCGGATCAGCGCACGAGCAAGCCCTGAGCCTGCGGGAGAAAACGACCGCGCGCTGGGCGACCGGTCTCCGACCAGTCTTTCCTTTGTTCGAGAGTCGTGCCGAAGAAAGACCGGTCGGAGACCGGTCCCCCAGCGCGAGTCATTCGCTGCACCGTCCCCCACGCTCTACACTCCGCATCGGGCAAAGCGAGCCTCTCGGAAGGCCGGTCGGATGTCGCAGAGAGTCTGGTACGCGGGGCTGGCCGTGTTCGCGGCGGCGGCGTGCGCGATTGCGATGGCACCGCTGCTGATCATGCGCGTGCCGATGCCGCGAGCGCCACGGATTGAAGCGCCGCCGGTGCCAGCGCCGGCGAGCGCGCCTACCGCCGCCTCGGTTGAACCACTTTCCGAAATTCCTCGCGACCGACCAGTCTCGCCGCCTGTCGCAAGCAAGCCGGTGGTGACGTCGTCGCGCCGAGCGCAGCCGACGGCGCGGCCGATCCTCGCGGCAACGCAGTCCACGACGACGGCGATCGCCACGGCGACGACGGCGTCGCGCCCGGCGACGCTGCCACAACCCGCCCCGGATCCCGTCGAACGCACGAAACGCAACACGCGCTTCGGCGGAAACGCGGCGACACTTGGCGCGGTCGACGTGGGCCTGGCGTGGCTCGCCGCGCATCAGGATCGCGACGGTACTTGGGACCGTTTCGAATTCATGCGACACTGCCCGCGCGGCGACGAATGCACAGGCCCGGCGTTGAATCGCACGGGGGTTTCGCTCGACGCAGGGCTGACCGGATTGTGCTTGCTGGCGTTTCTGGGCGATGGACACACCGATGCGTCGCCGCAATATGGCGAGACGGTGGCCCGCGCGGTGACGGCGCTGCTCCGCGCGCAGGATAACGACGGAAATTTCGGCGGCGAAGATCGCATGGCGGGCTACAACACGTCGCTCGCGACATTTGCGCTGGCCGAATACCTGACGCAGACCGGCAATCCGGACATCGTCGAGCCGTTGCGGAGGGCGGTGGCGGCGCTCACGCGATCGCAGCAGCGGCACGGCGGGTGGGACTATCTGGCGGACGCCGAGAGCGGGCGGAATGACACGTCGATCACGGGTTGGGTGGTGCAGGCGTTGCAGGCGTGCGAGGCGGCGGGTGTTGATGTGCCGCATGAGGTGTTCGTGCGAACGCTGCTGCACTTTGCGCGGGCGACGCAGCGAGACGGGCGCGTCTGGTACACCGACGCGGGCACCGGTTTCAAGATCGATCGCGACACGGCTGAGCCGGCGTATCGATACGGCGCGGCGATGATCGGCGTGGGCATTGTGAGCAACATGCTGCTGGGCGTGCGACCCGATGCCGAGATCACGCAGCGACAGCAGGGGTTGCTGCTCGCCGATCCGCCGTCGATCGGGCAATTGCAGGGCGGCGACGCGACGCAACTTCATGATTACTACTACTGGTACTACGGCACGGTCGGGCTGTTTCAGCTTGGCGGGCCGGAATGGGAACGCTGGAACGGCAGTTTGCGCGATGCGCTGCTGACGATGCAGGATCGCAAGGTTCTCGGCGATCGGCGGCGGTCGCATAGTTTCGGCAGCTATCCGCCGTTCGGGCAGGAGTGGGGCAAGTGGGGCAAGATGGGAAGTCGCGTGTATACGACGGCGATCTCGACGCTGGCCTTGCAAATCTATTATCGCAAGACGCCGGCGTATCTGGAGAATCCGTCGCGGGTGACGCCGCAGGATATTCGGGCGTTCTTGGCGGACGCTCGGCCGGCGGATCGGCGATTGCTGGTGCGGTCGCTGGCGTGGTTGCGATTTGAGATCGGCGAGCCGGTGCTGGTTGATTTGGAGAATGATGAAGACGGCGACATCGCGCGGCTGGCGGCGATGGGGCTGGCGGAGATTGGGTCGCCGATGGGTGCGGGCGTGTTGCGGCGGCAGCTTGCGGATGCGTCGCCGAGCGAGCGGGTGAGGATTCAGCAGGCGCTGGACCGGATTGCGGCGATCGATCGCGACGTGTCGGCGACGGTGCGGCACTATGACGCGCAGCGGCGGCTGGCGACGATTGACCTGCGGGGCGGGCATGTGGGCGTCGAGCTGGATGTGCGACGAGGCGAGGCGATTGTCTCGCGACTGCGGGTGATTCAGCGGTTCAGCGGGCAGGCGATCGCGGTGGCGGAGCGAGTAGATGACGGCAACAACGAGTTGCTCGCAGGATTCGCCGCAACCGCAGTGCCGCCGTAGAATTCATTGAATGGGCCGCGCCGAATGTGCGTTTGGTTGGGGCCACGGAGTGTCGCGCGTGATTCGCGAAATTGCCATGCGAAACATCCTCTCGTTCGGGCCGGACGAGACTCGCCTCGAACTGCGCGGACTCAACGTGCTGATCGGGCCAAACGGGTGTGGCAAATCGAACGTGCTGGAAGTGCTGCATCTCATTAGTCGCCTGCCAAGCACGAACGTGAACACGTCGCTTCCGATCGTCGATTGGATTTGGAAGGGCGGGCCGGCGGAAGCGCATGCGAGTGTGGAGGTGGTCGCCGACCGCCGCGAAGCTGCGTCAACACTCTGTCTGCGGCATCGCATCGAGTTCTGTGAGTCGGCGCGCCGATTCACATTTGTTGATGAGCAACTCCAAGATTCGCAGATCGCGCGCCCGGGTGCCAACGAGCCACGGTTCTATTTCAGGTCCGAGGGCGGAAAAGCCTTTTTCGCACAGGCTGGGTCGCCTGACGCACCACCAATTTGGGGCGAAGATATCGACGGGACTCGGTCGATTCTAGCGCAGCGCAGCGATCCCACATTTTATCCCGAAATTACGCGAATGCAGGAAACCTACGAGGGCATTCGAACCTACCGCGAGATCAACTGCGGGCCGAACTCGTCCATCCGCCGCCCGCAACGAACCGACCTGCCGACAAGATTCTTGCTGGAAGATGGTTCGAATTTGGCACTCGTGCTTTCGCGTTTGAAAAAGGACGTCAGCGTTCGCCGCCGTCTGGAGTCGTTGCTGTCGAAATTCTACGAACCGGCGACCGCGGTCGATGTCGACATCGAGGGCAACACCGCCCAAATCTACATCGCCGAGTCGTCGTTCACGGTGCCCGCAACACGGCTTTCAGACGGAACGATGCGTTGGCTGGTGTTGCTGGCGATCTTGCTCGACCCGAATCCGCCGGCGCTCGTTTGTCTCGAAGAACCCGAAGTCGGTTTGCATCCCGATTGTGTGACCGTGTTGGCCGATCTACTCGTCGAGGCATCGGATCGAATTCAACTCGTCGTCACGACGCACTCGGAGGTGCTTGTCGATGCGATGAGTGATCGACCCGAGAACGTAGTCGTTTGCGAGAAGCACGATGGGCGAACGACGTTCCAACGACTTGATAAAGTCGCGCTCGCGATCTGGCTTGAGAAGTACTCGCTCGGCCAGCTTTACGGCAGCGGTCAACTCGGGGGGCGGCGCTGGTGAGCGTGACGATCTATGTTGAAGGCGGCGGAACGCGAGACATGGACAACCGCTGTCGTGCGGGGTTTCGCGAAGCGCTGCGAAACGTCGTTTACTGCGCCGGCCGACCGAAAATCGTCGCGTGCGGGCCGCGCGGCAAGGCGTTCGATCGGTTTCAGACACACTTGAAGTCGGGCAGCGCGGATATCGCGATTTTGCTGGTTGATGCGGAGACTGTTGTGCAATCGGACGCAAATGCGATCGATCCATGGTTGCATGTGCGAGAATCGAGCGGGGACAAATGGGATCGCCCCGCAGGTGCGAGCGGCGAACACCTGCACTTTATGGCTGTCTGCATGGAGACCTGGCTCGTCGCCGCCCCTGAGACACTCGCGGCGTTTTTCGGGCAGGGATTCAAGACGCAGAAGTTGCCTCAGACCACTGAACTTGAGCGCGTTGAGAAACCGCGCCTGTTCCAAGCGCTCGCCGACGCAACGCGAGAAACGACAAGCGGTGCATACGCAAAGGGGCGAGTGTCGTTTGCGCTGCTCGAGCGCATCGACTTGGTCAAGGTTGCTGACCGATTGCCGTTCTGTAAAAGATTCATCGCTGCCCTGAGTACGCCGGAGTAGTCCATGCGATTGCGTCGAAAAACCCGTCAAGTCCGCGTCGGTCCGGTTAAGCTCGGCGGCGATGCGCCGGTCGTACTGCAGTCGATGACCGCCGGCTATACCTATGAGATCGACAAGTGCATCGCAGACATTCAGAAGCTGGCCCGGGCCGGGGCCGACATCGTGCGCGTCGCCGTGCCGGAGAAGATGGATACCGAGGCGCTGAAGACGATCATCCCCGCCTCGCCGGTGCCGATCGTCGCCGATGTGCATTTTCACTTTCAGCGGGCGCTTGAGGCGATCGAGGCCGGCGTGCATAAAATCCGCCTGAATCCCGGCAATTTGCAGGATCGGGCGCAAGTGTTGAAGGTCATCGCGGCCTGCAAGGAACGCGGCATTCCGATTCGCGTCGGCGTGAACGAGGGCGGCATCGTCGAGCGCAAGGATAAGGAGCAGCGGGCCGAGGAAAAGGCCAAGATGTCGCAGGATTACGCGGGCGGGCTTATTCGCATCATGATCGAGAAGCTCGAAGAGTATCTGCGCATCTTCGACGAGGCGAACTACCACGACATCGTGATCAGTGCCAAGAGCATCGACCCGCGGATCGTGATCGATGCGTATACAGCGATCAGCGAGAAGTACGACTTTCCGCTGCACCTGGGCGTCACGCACGCCGGCCCGCCGGAGACGGGGCGGATTCGCAGCATCGCGGCCCTGGGCACGCTGCTGGCCAACGGCATCGGCGACACGATTCGCATCAGCTATGCGGCCGATCCGGTGTACGAGGTGGACGACGGCAAGGAACTGCTCTGCTCGCTGGGTTTGCGGAGCCGCACAGAGCCGGAGCTCATCGCGTGTCCGAGTTGCGGGCGGATCGAGGTCGATCTGTTCAAGCTGGTGACCGATGTGCGGCGAAAAATCAGCGACGAGATCAAGCTGCCGCTCAAGGTGGCGGTGATGGGCTGCGTCGTCAACGGCCCCGGCGAGTGTGAAGGGGCCGACGTGGCGATCTTCGCGGGCAAGGGCAAGGGCATCCTCTACGTGCAGGGCGAGTTGCGGCAGACCGTGCCCGAAGCGGGCATGCTCGATGCGCTGTTGCATGAGTGTCGGGAGCTCGCGGCGAAAGTGGAGCGGGGAGAGGCGACGTTGCTGGGGGCGCATGTGGATATTGCGCCGCCGGACCCGCTGCCGAGGAAGGATGGGACGGTGCCGTTGAAGGTGGTTCGATGATGACGCGCGAAGTGTGAAACGACACACTGCAGCCGGACCTCTCGGCGAACGAAGCTCGCTGGACCGCGAACTTCATCGTGCGTCGGCTGAGCACGCGCGGTGAAACGGGCCCGTCGAAAGCTAGATTGCGGCGGCGATTTTTGCTGGGTAGTATCGTGCAATACTCAGTACTCGAGGAAAACGAATGGCAAGACGAAAAACGCGCCGAGACGCCGCTACGCAAAAAGGGTCGCCCGATCCAAACGTGCAAGATGGAGCCGAAACGTCTGAGGCAGGATCAACCAGCGCGTGGAATTTCGCCAGACACACACTTGAGGAGGCAATAAAGGTCCCGCAAGCGCTAGAAGAGAAAAACGCTGGAAAGCCCGTTTTGGCGTCCGAACTGGCAAAGTGGGTGGGATTCCGCAAATCCAATGACTGGCGATTCCTCAATTTGCTACGCTCTGCCAACGCATATGGACTTGTGACTGGAAGTGGTGCCGCAGCCACGGTTGAGATGGCCAAAATCGGAAATGATCTTGTCGCGCCCAGTTCGGCCGACCAACGACAGAAAGCGCTTCTGGCTGCTTTCAACAATGTTGACTTGTTCAAGCGCGTGGTTACCTACTACGAGAACAAGCGCATTCCCGAGGACGAGTACTTCGGAAACACGTTGGTTCGGGAGTTCAAAATTCAACGGGACCGCGTGGAGACCTTCATCGCGGTATTCAACAAAAACCTTGAGTTCCTAAAAGCCTTCGCCGTCGATCGTGAAGGCAAGCCGATCGTCAAGACTATAGTCGCTCCCGGCGACGTTTCGGCCAAAGTCGAGTTGTCGGTTCCCGCTACCGAGCAATCTGACGCCATACGCGAGTTTCTCGACGATTGCTTCGTGATGATGCCATTCGGCTCGTGGTTCGACCGCTACTACAAAGACGTCTATTTTCCCGCGATTAAGGACGCGGGATACGAGCCTGTACGAGCTGACGACTTGTTCCAGACCGGCTCGGTCATGGAGCAGATTTGGGACCAAATTCGGAAGGCAAAGGTGCTTCTGGCCGAGCTGACCGGCAAGAATCCAAACGTTTTCTACGAACTTGGACTCGCACATGCACTTGGTAAGCCGGTCGTATTCGTGACAGGGAGTATCGACGACGTTCCGTTCGACCTTCGCCATCTTCGCGTGATTACATACGAGGTCCGCGAGCCCGAATGGTCGACCAAGCTGCGCAAGAACATCACAGCTTATTTGAAGAACACACGGCTTGACCCGACGAAGTCGATCCCCCAACCGTTTCGTGACAATGCCCCGAAGGCGTCGACCGACGACCCAGACGAACTCGGTAACGAGGATGAGGCGACCACCAAGCGAAAGTAATTTGTGGATTGAGTCGGCCGCCGCTCGCCTGCCCCGTTCCGACTGTAAGCCTTGCCCTTGGATGGTGTGTTTGAAGCGACGACTATCGCATACTACGGAGAAACGCGACCGCGGTCGCCTTGTCCATGAACTGACCGCGGATCTCGTCGCCGTTGCTATAGCGCACTCCGACTTCGTATCGCGTGAACGGCTCGCACGGCTTCGACTCATCGAAGGACTCGATGAACGCAATCGCCTCAGCCACGTCCCCGAGTGTCCTGGTCGAACCGTGCAACGGCAGGACATAGACCGACGCGATTTTCCGAGTGAGCGTAGTTCGCAACGCCTTGCTGAATGTGGCTAAGTCGGCTCTGTGCCGATCACGCAGGAACGCGCCAATCTGCTCGCGCTCGGCCGCCTTCAGTTTCCCGTACTGCGTTACGTTGCGTTTGAGATGCACATCAGGCGTGTCCTCATCAAAGGCCGCGTCGATGCCGACCGCTGCAAACGCCGCGACCACGCTTTCGTACGGGAAGTAGACGATGTTGAACCCAAGCGAGCGGAGTTGGTTGAGCGAGCCGTCGGTGAACACGCCGGCGAGAACGACGCCAAGGAACGGGTGCGAGTCTCCGTACCGCTCCGCCAGCGGCATGATCGCGCCCTGAATCTCCTGCGCCTTATTCCGGGAGTGCTTCGTGTACCGCCGCCACGCGATTTCGACGAACGCCTTGGGTGCGCCGACCACGTCTTCGGTACCGCCCGCCTCGATCACGTAGTCCAGATCGTGCGTGTTACCCCTCCCATCCACCCACGCGACTTTGCTCTTACCGCCGCGTGCGTTGCGCGGGCGCTTGGCGTCGAGATACAGTCCGTGCTCTTTGGCGACGCCTTCCACGATCGGACGAATAGCGGTTTCGAGGACTTCGCCGATGATCTGCCCGAAGCGGTGAGAGGGTGATTCAGCCATGCGCGTCCTCTAGCCCTCAACCCATAGACGTCCTTCGCAGAGCGGGACGCGGTGCTTACGGTTCTTCCATTTCACGTTGCGATCGCGCGTACGGTCGAAGCGAAATGACTTGAAGCCGGCGGCCACGGCGAGCCGACCGAGCCAGTCGATCACCGGAACGTACACGCCGTAAGGGGCTGAGTCACCGATTACGAAGCAGACTTGGCTTGGGCTGTCACAGACCCGCCGCAACGCGATCCACACGCGCGCGAGATCGAGGAAATAGCATGCGACCATTAGGTGGTACGTTTTCTTCCCGCCTTTCGAGAGTCGAATCTTGGCGAGTTGTTCGCACACCGGAACAATATCCGCGCGGATTGCATCCAAGCGCGAGTCGGATAGAACCGCGTGAAGGTTGACGGCGCGCTCCGGAACGTGCTGGGTACAGGAGCGTATCAAGTGGCGGCGGACTGTCGATTGCAGGTCGCCCCAACCCTTGATTTCCTGAAGGAAGCACATTTCGAGTCGGGTGGCGTCGGCGTAGTCGTAGTTGTTCGGATATGGCGGTGACGTGACCACGAGCGTGGCGAATCTGTCCGGCACACCGTCGCAATCGCGGGCGTCGGCTTGCAGGAGCGTGGCCGAAGCCCCGTCAACGGATGACGACGCGACCATGTCGGCGAGGATCGTGCGGCTCATGTCGTCGAAGGCGAACAGCGGACGGGCGGGGGCTTTCTTTGACTTCTTCGGCAGAATGTACTGCCACTGCGCGGTCCCCGCGTGCGAACAGCGACGGAGGATGCCAACGAGCGTCAACCAAGCGAGTTGGGAGGCGTCGGAACCATCGTCCGTCGCTTCGACTGCCTCACGGAGGCAGTCGAGTTCGCCCAGAGTTTCGTCTGTGTAGCAAGCTCGGATCAGTTTCGGATATTTTCCCAGCTCGGGCTTGCGCCCTGCCGCACTGGCGCGGATCGCTTTGGCCATGTCGCGAAACGCCTCGGGTTCCGAGCGCCGGGCCAGCTTCGCGCGCGCCAGCCGATAGACAAACGGATGGGCCTCTACTCCGTAGGCGGGAACTCCGGCATCTTCTGCGGCGATGAGCGTCGTGCCCGAACCAGTGAATGGGTCGAGAATTCGAGTGTCGCCGTTCGATGGTGCGTTCTGAATGACGTGCTGCGCCCACGCTCCGGAGAAGCCCGCGCTGAACCGAATCCAACGGTGAACTGGCAGACGCATGTTGTCTATGAACGTCGAAGATGCGGCGTCGCTCACTGTCGGTTCGGCGACGAGTTCGGGGAACAGCACAGGTTGGCACGCATTCAGAAGCACTCGCGCCCCTTTGGAGTACGGGATACGTTCGGGTCATTGTAAGCGGTACCGCCATCTCGGGAAGCGTCATAGTTCAGATTTTCTCAACAGCACCAGACTGCTCGCGCTATTCTGCCGGTGCGCGATTCGAACGACTTCGCAAGCGCCACTTGATGCAGATGCTCGCCCTCTGACACGCTCGAATGCCAGCGTTACCATCCGCTTCGAGTTTCTCAGGAGCATCTCATGCCCATCGGCTGGACCGGCGATCTGACGCGGCTTGTGCCGCTCGACAAGGCGCGACATCTCGAAAATTTTCTCGCCTGGGTCAACGACCCGGAGATCACGCACAACATCTTCTCCGGCGACTTCCCCATGTCGCGCGAAGCTGAGCAGCAGTGGTTCGACACGATGGCCGAATTCTCGAATCAGCCGACGGACATCGTGCTGGCGATCGAAACGCTCGCGGGCGAACACATCGGCATGGCCGGGCTGCACAAGATCGAGTGGAAGAGCGGCGTCGCCATGACCGGCACGACCATCGGTCGCCGCGAGTATTGGGGCAAGGGTTTTGCCAGCGACGCCGTGCGGACGCGCACGCGATATGCGTTTGAGGTGCTCAACCTGCGGCTGCTGCTGTCCGAGGTTTATCCCGAAAACGTCGGCTCGCTGCGCGTGCTGACCAAGAACGGCTACAAAGAGTGCGGGCGCATTCCGCGGCGGACGTGGAAACGCGGCAGCTATCGCGACGTGATCATGCTCTATTGCGAACGCGACGAATGGGCCAAGTCGCACACGCACGTCAAGCCGTAAGTGCGTGCGTCCGCGCGTGCGTGTGAACCGCCGGGGCGTCCGGGCGTATCATTTTGTGCAGCGAGCCGCGCCCCCGCCGCATAGCCGCGTTCGGGACGGGGCGCGACGGAGCGCGACCGCGCGAAGGAGCCGCACGTTGCCGAATCCGAAACGCATCGCGCCGCCGGCGCTCGTGCTCATCTCGCTGCTGCTTTCGACACAGATCGCACCTCTCTCGGCGATTGCGGCGGACACCGAACCGCTCGACCTCGTGCCCGCAGACTCGCTGCTATGCTGGAACAGCACGCCATTCCCGGATACCGATCGCAAGGCCGACGCCCCGTCGGCGCTGGGCACGTTGCTCGAAGC
>JBJXFK010000011.1:0-3919 GCA_046155505.1 Phycisphaerae bacterium | reverse complement strand
GCGCAGGTGCCAAATGCGGTCAGAAGTTGCGACAGATCGGCGAGGTCGACATCGCCGTCGGAATCGACGTCGCCGGGCGCCGTGCACAGTGGCGGAAGACAGCGGATCGGGGCGACGTTGGTCGGGTCTGTGGCGTGGCTCACCCATTCGCCGTTGCCGACGATGCCGGCGAGCAGTTCGCCGGACGGCGAGACGGCTGAACTGCTGTCGCCGAGCGAGGTTCCGACGCCCTCTTCGAATCGGTAGTAGCCGACAAGGCCGGGCGAGGTCGACGCGAGGACTAGATCAAACGTCGCCCCGAGATCGGTGGATGAGCGGGCAATGTTCCAGATGCGGAGCTCGTCGAGGTAGCCATTGAACGATGGGTACGTACTGCCAGCGTCGTGTTTTTCAGCGGCGAGGACGATAAACGGGCCCCACGGGGTCTGCGGCGACGAGTCGCCCGAGTTTGGATAGCTGATGTCGTCGCGCGAGCGGTTCGGCGGACTGGCGTAGTCAAGCAGACCATCGACAAAGATGCGTTTCACGCCGGTCCCGACGTCACGGGCGACCGCGACATGATGCCACGCGCCGTCGAGGACGTTTGTGTTGCCCTCAATCGTGTGCTCGAGGTCGAGCGGGTTCGCGTCGGCTCGGCCGGTACCGAATTGCACAAAGCCGCCGGCGAGGCTGATGCCCCAGTCGCGCGAGCTGGCACCCCAAATGTCGCGATCGACGATGATGTTGCCGTCAATCCAGCGGAAATCGAAGTACTCGCGGTCGCCGAGGCCGCGGATCGTGTTGTTGTCGGACAGATTGCCGCGAAGCCACAGTTCAATGGTGAAGCTACCGGACCCGACATCGATCGGCTCGCTCGTGTCGGGGCCAGGGGCGTTGTCATCGACGCGGATGCGCACGCGGTCTTGTTGATTGGTGCCGGTGCCGAAGAAGCGGAGCGCGTGAGAGGACGCGGACTGCGCGCTGGCGATCGTCGGTGAAACGGCCAATACAATGCAGCAAAGCAATGTCCGCCGCGAGTTACTCATGACGCAGACCTTGGGCAGCGGCTGATATCGCCTGCCGCACTGAGACGAGGAAACAAAGCACCACCGACAGCGGCGGAGGCGGAGGCAACTTGCCACCCGCTAATAGCGGGTGCCACACTGCGGCGACTCAGATCACCTTGGCCACACCCGTTAGCACTGCCGCATCAAGCCGACCACAACGCCTTGCACCTGAACCTGCTGGCTGACGATCGGCTGATATTTCGGATTGGCGGCGACGAGCTTCACACCTTCGGTCGTGCGGTAGAACCGCTTCAACGTGGCTTCTTCGCCGTTGACCAGCGCGACCACCGTCTCGCCGTCGCGAGCCGTGTTGCGTTTCTCGACGATGACAAAGTCGCCATCGCAAATATGGTCGTCGATCATGCTGTCGCCGCGCACCTTGAGCACATAATTGCCGTGCGGCGAGACGAAAAGCTCTTCGAGATCAAGAACTTCGCGGGTTTCGATGGCCTCGATCGGTCGACCCGCAGCAATGGTGCCGACGAGCGGCAGACGCGTCGAGCGCTCATCCGGAAACTTGAAATCCTCACTGAGTCGCAAAGAGCGTGCCTTGTGCCGAGAGCGCTTCAGCAAGCCTTTCCGTTGCAAGGCGGCGATGTGTTCGAACACGGTCACCTTGCTCACCTCGAACTGGTCGGCGAGCTCCTGCATCGTCGGGGCGTAGCCGCGGGCGTGGCTGTAGTCCCGGATGTAGGTCATCACCCGCAACTGCTTGGGAGTGAGCGACGACGGACCTTTCTTCGACGACGCTTTCGTTCGGGGCATCGGACCACTCCTCAGCCAAAAAGGCGCTCAACGAGCCGTGAACAATCGCTGGCAGGGGCCGTGACGAGGCACGCCAGACCGACGAGTCAGATTCCATTACGCCGTCAACGTGTTCCGCCACCGCCGACCGGCGACCAATCAACTGGTCGAGCACGCGCCGGGCGAGGACGAACACATACGCGGCCTTCATCGGGCGTCGTGACACGCCCAACAACCCGTCACCACTATCGTAGACTTCGTCAGTGTAGTCGCCGCCGGGGCCGAGCAGGCACAGGGCACGACCGGCATCGGATTGCATTCGGTAGCGGGCCATTCCGCACTCCTTTGCGTCAGAGCCTGATGCGCGGACACGAACAATTGACATCCGAAATATACCCTAACAATTGCCCGTTGTCAACCCGAATATGAGCGTGGGCGTGATTATCTTGCCACTGTTGGAAGTAGTCATCGATGGGGAGCGGACACTAGGTGTGGTGCCTAACACTGGCCGAACGATAGTTAAGTGATTGTCGGAAAGCAGGTTACGCCAGTTGTTAGGTGCCTTGCGTTCACGCCCCGCCCTTGTACGCCGTGCCGCGCCAGGTCGTCGTCGCCCCGCGAAGGCGATTCATCGCATTTATTGTCATCGCGACGCAAAGAGCCGCCCCGATCGGGTACGTCACCGCCCATGCCGCCCCGTTACGCGTCAGCGAATAGAACCGCCACATCACGCTCTGCTGACCCAACACAGCCCACGCGCCGGCCGCGGCGATCCACGGCGCATGCGGCCCGGCAATCGGTGACGCCAACAGCGTCGCCCACGGCCCCACGCTAAAAAACGTGAGCATCGCCACGCTGCCCAGCAATCGCGGAAACGTGCCCAGGCAGCCGTAGAAAATGCGGCTCCACCCGCGCCAAATTTGGCCGAGCCCGACGTACATGCGGACGCGATACAGCGTATCGCCGCGAATGACGCGCAGCCGCACGCCCACCTGCTTGGCCCGGCGAGCGAGGTGCATGTCTTCGTTGAGGGTCGCTTTGACGGGTTCGTGGCCGCCGAGTTTGTCGTAGGCCTCACGCGAGAGCAGCATGAACGCCCCGTTGGCGTAGGCGTGCGGATAGCGGTCGCTGTTCACCTTCTGCGGCGGATACCAAAAGACCATGATCGCCCCGGCGACGGGCTGAACGATGCGCTCCCAGACGGTGCCGGCCTCCAGCTTGGGCAGCACAGACAGGAAGCCGAGCTTTTCGCGCTGGGCCAGGCGAACGGCGGCCGCCAGCAGGTGCGGCGAATCGTAGGCGCAGTCGGCGTCAGAAAAGCAGAGCCACTCGCCGGTCGCCTGCTTGACGCCGTGGGCCATCGCGTTGTTCTTGCCGAACCAGCCGGCAGGTAGGTCTTTGATGTGGACGGCGGCGAGTCGCGGGTCTTTGGCGGCACATTCATCGATGATCGGCCCGGTGCGATCGGTGCTGCGGTCGTTGATGATGATGACTTGCAGGTTGGGGTATTGCTGGCGGAGCAGCCCCTCGATGCAGCGCCCGATGTTGGCTGCCTCGTCTTTGCCGGCGACGAGCATGGACAGTTTGGGGAGCTGTTCGAACGGCGTCCCCGGTTCGTTTTCCTGCAAGATGGGTTCGCGGCCGCCCTTGTTCAGGTCGAAGTGTCGGCGTAGCCAAATCAGCCCGATGACGGCCATGAGATAGAACCAGATGCTGAAAGCGAGCGAGTCGTGAATCGATGGGATTGCGGCTAGCTGCACGTTGCGTCCTTGCACGGGGAAAATTGGGCCGACGGGTGAGGGTAGCGGCGGGACACGGACGGGGGAAGAGGCCGAACTGGAACATCGGAACAACGGAACAAGGGAATAAGGGAACAAAGTAACACCGGCTCTCGCTGAGCGGCCACTGGTCCGAGCGGCGGCGCACGGGGACTTGAACCGCAATTGCGGCTCCGCCAGCGGGCCGCTATAGTTTCCGTTCTGGCAGGGGAAGGCCGCTCGCGAGGATGTTGTGAGGCAGGCTGCATGTGGTTGCACTACGCGGGGGCGTGGGCGACTACGGCAAGCCCAAGTGTGAAAGGGATTGGAAATGTCAGTCACCCCCGAAAAAAGAACCGAATTGATCGGTTC
>JBJXFK010000008.1:0-6559 GCA_046155505.1 Phycisphaerae bacterium | reverse complement strand
TGGCGCGAGAACGCAACGGTGCCGTTGAGGTCCTCGGAGACCTGCGCTGTTCGGGTTTCGACGCCGGCCGGCGAGGCTGGTGAGTCGAATCGAGCAGAGCGGGTTGGGGTGGCCTCGTGCGAGTGCTTCTTTTTGAATCACGGGTTAGGAAACCCGTGAACCAGAGACGGGTTGGAAACCCGTTCCACAAGGCAGGCTGACGCCTGCCTTGCTGCGGGCTGGAAGCCCGCAGTACATCAGAACGGGCTGGAAGCCCATAGCACACTCTCGTGAGCATAGGAACTTCGTGAAGCCCATAGCACACTTGCGTGTGCCACTGATGTAGGCACTCGCCGGTCACGCACTGTGTTGTTTTGGGCCAGGCACCTCCGAGAGTAGCGAATAGCGAGTAGCGAGTAGCGAGTTTGGGATGCGCGACGAGCGCGTCCGGGGTTCGCTTGCGGATTCCTTTTTCAGACGCCGCGCGTGTCGACTCGCGCGGTGAGTACTCGGGGGAAGTATTTGCATGGGGAGTGGCGCAAGGCAAGGCGGAAATGGTGCGCGTGCGAGA
Source organism: Phycisphaerae bacterium (assembly GCA_046155505.1). GTDB lineage: Bacteria > Planctomycetota > Phycisphaerae > UBA1845 > Fen-1342 > JBJXFK01. Next base: position 6,009 of record JBJXFK010000008.1, on the reverse strand, counting down.
GGTGAACGGTGGTGGGCGGATTTGAGCGGGTTTGAGCGGCAGCGGGAATGCAGAATGAAGAGTGCGGAACGCAGAAGGGAAGCCGGAATTGGGCGGGTGCGGGAATTCGGAAGTCGGGCGCGGCTGCTCGAACTGGTTAAGACATGCCGACTGCGGAGTACCGGTGTCGGCATCGCACCCGAGGCGTCGTGATGCCACCGGCCGTTTCGGTTGACGCTCGAATGCACAAATTGGCGATCGAAATGTGGGTGACAGCAAGCTCGCAGGGGCAGTGGTCCCCGCGAGACGCGGCGTGCTCGACATCGCGGGCGACATCGCGCGTGAATCCCTGCGTGCCACCCGCCCTGAGGTTTGCCGAATGCGGTGTTATCCACATCACAAGGCGGGACTGGGACACTTCCGTACGTAAGCAAGCAGTTCGGGAAGACTCGCAGTAGCGAGCGCGAGGCAACTATCGGCGCCGCCATAGTAGAGCCGAATCATGCCGGTTGCCTGATCGAGAATCCAGCCACAGGGGAACACCACACCGCCGACGTCGCCTTGCCGCTCGTACGGGAGTTCGGGCGCGAAAACCCAGTCATCGCTGCGGTGCAGCACGCGGCGCGGATCCTCGAGGTCGAGTAACGCCAGGCCGAGTCGATACAAGCAACCGGCGGCCGTGTGCCGCACGCCGTGATACAGCAGCAGCCAGCCCTCGGCGGTCTCCAACGGCGGCGGGCTGAGGCCGATCTTGTTTGCGTCCCACCAGGCACCGCGTCGCGCGTGTAGCAGAACATGGTGGTCGCCCCAATGGATCATGTCCGGCGAGAACGAGAGCCAGATATGCGCGCCGGAGCTGTTCGCGGCAACCGGGCGGTGGATCATCGCATATTGGTCGCCGAAGCGGCGCGGGAAGAGCGCAGCATCTTTGTCGTCAGGCGGCATGACTCCGCCAAGACGGGTAAAAGTCTTGAAATCGGTCGTTCTGGCGAGCGCGACCATCGGTCCGCTCGGCGAAAAGGCCGTGTAGGCGATGATCCACTCTTTGCGTTCTTCGACCCAGGTGAGGCGCGGGTCTTCGACGCCCCACTTTTCCTCAGCGTTATCCGGGTCCGGCGCAAAGCTGGGCTGCGGATCGATGCGCCAGTTCGTCACACCATTCTGGCTGCGGGCCACGGTCAGGTGCGAATGTCCGCGGCGGTCCTCGACGCGCACGAGCAGAATCGTATCGCCGGCCACTTCACATGCACCGGCGTTGAAGACCGTATGCGCCGGATACGGCCAGTCGCGCGCGGTGAGAATCGGGTTTGTAGGTTCGCGATGAAACAGCTCTTCATAGACGTTTGACGGCTTGGATTCTGAACGCATGGCGTTCCTTTCATTAGGCGGATCGTGATCGCAGCGCGGCGCGAGAGCGGCCGTGCTACTTTGATCTTGACGACACACTCGCGGCATGACTCGCGCGCGGGTCCATTGCGTGAATTTCTCTGGATGTTGCAACAGGTGGCACCGTGCCCAGCGCCATCGCCTCACGCGCGAGCACTTCCGTGCTCAGGTAGGCCAGTGTCGATTCGGCGCCTTGGTTTTTGTTGACCCCCTGGGGCTGCAAGCCGTCGCAGCACCCTCCCGTTCGTCGGTCGATGAGCGGCAATTCCAGGCTGTTGCGCCCGTGGAACCAGGCATGCGCACGACGAAACAGCCCGTGATATTTCTCGATCGGGCACACCCGGTGGGCTGCCATCGCCGCCTCGGCCATTGTGGCCGCTTCGAGAGGCTGCTGATCGTACGGTGCCTTGTTCTCGCCGCGCGGAAACCAGCCTGCATTGCCGATGGGCCAGAAAAACTCTGCAACCTTGGTCTCGCGGTCGAGGAAGTCGAGCGAAACCAAAGCGAATTCGAGAAACGGCCGGGTCGACCAGCACTCCGCTGCGGCAAGCAGTGCATGAGGAAGGACGGCATTTGCATACGTCATGCGCGACTCGAACCAGTCCCAGTCCGGTCGTCGGGAGCGATTGAAACAGTCAACCAAGTTCTCGGCTGCCAGCCGAGCGATCAACTCCAACGGTGCGATGTTTGCGAGGCGCGCGCTTCGCAACTGATCGTAAGCCAGGATCACGTAGGCCTGCGTTCGGAGACTTCTATGCTCGGTCAGTGTCGGCACGACTGCGTCCATCAACTCGCGCGCCAAGCTGCGGTAGTCGTCCGGAAGATCGCTGGCCAGCACTTCGGCGAGTGCACGTACCGCCTGGCCCTGGCAGTCGCCGCGGGTCTCCGTGCCGAGCCACTGTCGCTGGTAGCTCATCAAGTTGTGGAACCCGCCGCCCGGTCGGCGTGCGTACTCCAGCAGGCTCAAGTAGCAGGCAATGCGACTCAGCATGCGTTCGTGTGGATCGAGGGTCCAAAGCTTGACGCACAAACGCAGCGCCCGTGCGTTGTCATCGATCGTGTATCCGCTGTCACGGCGTGGCAGGCAGTAAATTGCGTGCTGGATCAGGCCCGTTTGATCGGTCAAACGGTCAAGGTGGCTCAGATCAACACTACCCGCTTCGAACATCGCGTGCCTCCCGGATCGCCGATCCAACCAGATTGCCGGGGGCGGCTCGGTGCGGGATTTCCATCGCTCTTTCGACCGGCATTGATTGCGCTGCCGTAACGCGGTTGAACGTGTGCAGGTACTTTCTGCCGACGTTGGTCCAGCGCATCGGTTTGGCATACTCGAAAGCCTTGTGGCGAGTTTCTGATCGAAGCACTTCATCGCCCAGAAATTTCAACGACGCGTCAGCCAGTGCCGCGCTGTCTCCAAACGGAACGAAAAGCCCGCGCCCGTCAGCCAGTACTTCCGCCGCGTAAATGTAGGGCGTGCTGACCACGGGCCGACCTGCGGCGATGGCGTACGCCAGCGTGCCGCTCGCGATCTGGTCTTTCCCGGCGTATGGTGTGACGTACACATCGCAAGCCTGCAAGTGTTCCAGCAGTTCGGGAAGGTTGAGGAATCGGTTCACGAATCGAACATGAGAACCGACACCGAGTTCTTCGGCCAGCGCGGCGAGCGACTCGCGATAGATCTCTCCTTCGGCACGTTTGACCTGCGGATGCGTGACGCCGACGATCAGATAGATGGTGTTGGGGTGTGCCGCGACGATGCGCGGCATCGCGCGAATCATGTACTCAAGGCCCTTCCCGCGGTTGATCAGCCCGAACGTACAGATCACCTGATGGTCGCTCAAGCCCAGCCGGGTTTTGCACACTTGATCAGAGAGTGGCCCGGCTTCCGGAACACCGTGCGGGACGATTTGCACGCGATCGCGGGGCACTTCATAGACGGTCGCGAGCAGATCGGCCGCGCTCTTGGTCATCACGATCAGGTTGCGGCTGAGTGCCGCCAGTTGCCGGATGATGCGACGCGGAATCGCAGGTGGCTCGGTCATCAGCGTGTGCAGCGTGGTGACGATCGGCTTGCGACACGCGATCACGAAATCCAGCACATCCACTCCCCATTCGCCGGGATAGAGCCCGAATTCATGCTGCAGGCTCACGACGTTGCACGGACTGGCATTCACTTCATTCGCCAGCAGGCTGTACGCGTTCCTGCGGCCATTGTCGATCACATGAACAACACGCGGGTCGTCATAAGGCGCAGTGTTGGCCTTGCGAATCGCGGCGACCGAGCAGAGCGGCGCGCGTGCCGCGCGATCCACCGCATCAACCGTATCGCGTGAAAATGTTCCCAGTCCGCACTCCTCCGGCGGATAGGTCGAGATCAGGAGCGGGCGTGCGGTGTGCATCGGTAACCCTCCATTCGATCCGGTTTCCCATCGCGAAGACGGCGGCCGTTCACGCGCTGGAACCGCCCCGATCCAAGGACGAGGCGGCGATCATGCTCCGCGGCGGTGCGAATCTCGGAAGTGAAAATTGCGCAAAACGTGGCGACAACGAGTGTGCCGACGGCAGAGCCGATGATCGTCGCAGGCGTATCGGATGCGCTGCTCGGCGACCCGATTATTGCAACACTGAAGACAATCGCCAGCCACAGATGCACGATCGCCCCCGCCGACCAGGCGAGCGAGGTGTGAACTTCTTGCGGTTCCGCAAAAACTCGCGCTTTCATGGTGCGATTCTCACTTATGGTCGGCCAAGGCGCGCCGATCGTCGATTCCATCGAAACGCAAAAAAAACGTGCCCGTGAGCTTTGCAGCTCGCGGACACGTCGGTTACTCGATAACAGGCCTCCCGAATTGACGGGCTGCCGTTTATTCAGTCATCCAACGATCAAACAAACTCGCCGACTTGCGCTGACACAAAGTTGCCTGTGTTCTCGTGTCGGTTCAATATATCTTATTGCTGCCGAAGCGAAAAGCAAAGCGCAATCGCCCATTCGTATCGCACGCCCGTGTTCTTCTCGTTGTAACTGCACGCCGGAGCGTGGAGCGGCTCAATCTGCGGTGCGGCAAGATAGCTCGCTGCTCCGGCATGCTTGATTTCATCAATGCAAAGGCGCGGAGGCAGGTGGCACTGTCGGGTAGCTTACCGACTCGCGGATGCTCCTGCTCTGTGAGAAGCGTTTCGCGGGAGCAGAGGATTCGCGGCGGGGGAAAACCTGAAATCGGAGCGGCATTGTAAGAATTCGGCGCTCGGTGAGAGCCGCCGTTCTTGGTCGATTCGAGAGGGTGCTCGCTCGGCGATCGGCTGGCTCACTCGTATCCGCAGCACACTGCTCGCAGCGCAGCGGCACGTGCAAACGCACTGTGCAGGTCGCGCCCCAGGTGTACTTGCGCAGCACCGTGTTCACCGACGTGCCCGCAGCCCAATCGAGTTCCATGACCATCAACCAATTGTACCAAACGAACCGGCGGCGCTGCGACAGATCCCACGCCGAGCCGCTGTAGGCGTACACCCGCTTTTCGACGCGCCGGCCCTCACAGTCGTATGCAAAATCGCACTACGGCCGCGCCGTCGTCGGTGGCAGCGCTTCCTTCAACCCCGGCACCTGATCGCTGCCCGTCGGAACCGAGATGCTCGAATTCTGGAAATCCTCGCCGATCGGCTCCGCGCGACCGCCGAGATGGCGGGCGAGGAATGCCTCGGTGACCGCGTTGAACGACATGCGATTCTCGGGCCGCTGAAAGCCGTGGCCCTCGTCGGGATAGAGCACATAGGTCACGGGGATGTTCTTGTCGCGCATCGCCGTCACGATCTGATCCGCCTCGGCCTGCTTCACGCGTGGGTCGTTGGCGCCTTGGCCGATCAGCAGCGGGCGCTGAATCTTCGCGACCTGCGTCAGCGGCGAACGCTCGGTCAAAAACTTGCGACCCTCTTCGGTGCGCACGTCGCCGACCCGCGCCGAAAATGTCTCGATCATCGGTGCCCAATACGGCGGAATCGACTGCAAGAGTGTGACGAGATTCGACGGGCCGACGATGTCGACGCCGCACGCGAAAACCGTGGGCGTAAACGTCAGTCCGACGAGCGTTGAATAGCCGCCGTAGCTGCCGCCCATGATCGCGACGCGCTGACTGTCGGCGTAGCCCTGCTTCACGGCCCACGCGACCGCGTCGAGCAGATCGTCGTGCATCTTGCCCGCCCATTCGCGATTGGCGGCGTTGATGAACGCCTTGCCGAATCCGGTCGAGCCGCGGAAGTTGACGCTGAGCACGGAATAGCCGCGATTGGCGAGCCACTGATGCGAGGCGTTGAAGCCCCATGCGTCGCGCGCCCACGGGCCGCCGTGAACGAGCAACACCATCGGCGGTGCCTGCTTGGGCTTGCCGGCGGCGTCGACATCGACATTCGTCGGCAGCGTGAGATAGCTGACGAGATTCATGCCGTCGCGCGACTTGATGGTCGGCGTTTGCATGCGGGCCAGCGGTAGGCCTTCGAGCTTGGAGCGATTCGAGAAGAGGAATTTCGCCTCGCCGCTCGCGCGAATGAATCGATAGAACCGCGCCGGCCCGTTGTCCATTTCAAATGCGACGATCCACTGCCCGTCGTCGAGCGTACGGCTGATGACCGCGAAGTCGCCGTCGGCGACCT
>JBJXFK010000365.1:0-6517 GCA_046155505.1 Phycisphaerae bacterium | reverse complement strand
GCCCAGTCGTGCCCCGCCGATGCGTTGAACAGGAACATGCCTTCGTAGAACTTCACCGTCGTTCTCCTGAAAGGGCCGGCGAGTAAGGCCGTCCCTGTAATCCGCTGTCAGGGTTCGGGGTTCAGGGTTCGGGGTTCAGGCAAGAGCGAGACAACGTGCGTCTCTCTCTTTCCTGAACCCTAAACCCCGAACCCTGAACCCCTCCTCAGTCGCGGCGATTGAACTTGTTCATCGCCGCCGTCGTTCCGTCCTTCAACCAACACTCCGCCGCGTCGCTGGCCATGACGATCGCGTGCTCGACCGGCTCACGTTCGTCCGGCGCGAACTTGCTCAGCACATAGTCGACCGTCTCGCTGCGATGAACTTTGCCGATCCCGATGCGGATTCGCGGGATTTCCTGCGAGCCGCATTTGCCGATCACGTCGTTCATGCCGCGATGACCGCCGCCCGACCCTTCGCCGCGAACGCGAACGCGCCCGACCGGCAGGTCCAGATCGTCGATCACGATCAACAAATCCGCGAGCGACAGCTTGAAAAACTGCTGCACCGCTCGCACGCTGCGCCCGCTCAGATTCATGAACGTCATCGGCTTGAGCAGCATCACCCGCTCGCCGCCGATCATTCCCTCGCCGAGCAGCGCCTCGTAGTGGCGGTCGAACGTCGAAATATCGACCTTCCACCGCCGAGCCAACTCGTCGACCACGAGAAACCCGACGTTGTGCCGCGTGTTTTCGTAACGCGGCCCGGGATTCCCAAGGCCGGCGATCAGCTTCACGTCTACTTGGCCTCCGGAATCGCTTCCTCGTCCTTCTTGCCGCGAGCGAGCACTTCCGGCTCTTTCGACGCATCGCCCTCGACACCTACGACCGCGACTGCGGCGTCTTCGGCCTTCTTGTGACGGACCGAAATCACGATGTCTTCGGGTGCGTGCTTCAGAATCTTGACGCCGTCGGGCAGTTCCAGATCCTTGATGCGAACCACGTCGCCGATGTTCATGTGGTCGATCTTGAGCTTGATCGACTCGGGAATCTGCATCAGGAAGCACTCGATGTCGAGATCACTGAACGGGTGAACCATCTCGCCGCCCAGACCGACGCCGATCGGCACGCCGCGCAACTCGAGTGCGACCTTGACATGCACCTTTTCCGTCACATCGACGCGCATGAAGTCCGCGTGCAGCGGCGTGCGCTGCAAGTGGTCGTACTGCACGTCCTTGATCAGGTAATTGTCTTCCTTGGTGTTGACTTTCAGCTTTACGACGTGCTGAAGATCGCGCAGGGCCATCTCCAGATCGTGCAGCGAAATCGACACGGCTTCGGGCTTTTCCTTGTGACCATAGATCACCGCAGGAATCATGCCGCGTCGGCGCAGGCGCTCGTTGGCGTGGCGACCGGCCGGTTCTCTTGCTTCGCACGTTACGTTTGCGATCTGCATCGCTATAGCTCCCGTCGTCAGGGTTCGGGGTTCGGGGTTCAGGGTTCAGGAAAGAGGGAGAAGACGTGCGTCTTTCTCTTTCCTGAACCCCGAACCCCAAACCCTGAACCCTCCCAAGACTACCTCATAAACAAACTGCTCACCGACTCGTTGCGGTGAATTCTTCGTATCGCTTCGCCGAGCAGTTCACTGACCGTCAGCACGGTCAGCTTGTCGCTCAGTTTGTCTCGTGCCTCGTCGCGGAGCGGAATCGTGTCCGTCACCGCGAGTTGATCGATCGCCCCGTCGCTCAGACGCTGCACCGCCGGCCCGCACAGCACGCCGTGCGTGGCACTGGCGATGACCCGCTCGGCTCCGCGATCGCGAACGATCTTCGCCGCCTGCACCAGTGTGCCGCCGGTGGCGATAATGTCGTCCACCATGATGACCGTCTTGCCTTTGACGTCACCGATGATGTTGTAACTCACCGCTTCGCTGCCGCTGATGCGACGCTTGTCGATGATCGCCAGTTCGCCGCCCAAACGTTCCGCGTAAATTCGAGCTCGCTTGGCATTGCCGATGTCCGGACTGACCAGCGTGATCGACTCGACGTTCTGCGACTCGAAATACGCCGTCAGCACCGGCTGGGCCGACAAATTGTCGACCGGAATATCAAAGAACCCCTGAATCTGATCCGCGTGCAGGTCGATCGTCAGAATACGATTCGTGCCCGCAACGGTCAGCAGGTTCGCTACCAATTTCGCCGTGATCGGCACGCGGCCCAGATCCTTACGATCTTGCCGGGCATAACCGAAGTACGGAATCACGGCCGTGATCCGCGCCGCCGACGCCCGTTTGAGCGCGTCGATGCAGATCAGCAGTTCCATCAGGTGCGTGTTGCCCGGCGTGCAGGTGGATTGCACCACAAACACGTCGCGCCCACGCACGTCTTCCTGCACCCGCAGCGAAATCTCGCCGTCGGGAAAATCCTCGAGCTGCAACTTGCCCAGCGGCGTGCCGAGATAGGCCGAAATCTTCTGCGCGAGCTGCGGATTGCTCCGGCCGGCAAAGATGTTGATGCCCTTCAATGAACAGCCGCCTTTTTCAGCAGTGCCTAGTTTCTAGTGCCTAGTTCCTAGTGCTCAGTGCGACTCTGATGCGAGCACTTGTGCGAGCACGTGTGCTATGGGCTTCCAGTCCGTTCTTGTGTACTGCGGGCTTCCAGCCCGCAGCCGATCGCGCCAGTGATCCGAACGCGAAGCGCTAGCGAGTGACCGCGAGCGCCAGCGAGCGGTTTCCGTCAACTCATTCCCGCCTCGAACGGGCCGCGATTCCCGCCCGAAATTGCGGCAGTACTACCCGGCCTGGACTCGAACCAGGAATGAAAGGACCAAAACCTTTAGTGTTACCATTACACCACCGGGTATTCCGGGGTCGCATCGCGAGCCAAACGAACGCTCGCATTCCGAGCCGACCAGCGGCTCGTCCGACCGTCTCGCCCTTGGGTTCGCACGGGTTTGACGCCGTGTGATCCGCCGGCTGGCGGTCGCCTCCGCAACCATCGCCACGCTTCTGGAGGTCGCAGTCGCGGACCCACTCGGAAGCCCGAAGTTCCCTCTGCGAGTCGGGAAGCCCGGAACGGCCCTGTTTCCAAGGCCGCACGCTCCATGCGAGTGAGCATAATCCTGACCGTGGCGGGTCAGGATTGGGGAAGGTAACCGGGGGGTAGGGTGGGTGTCAACGGGTGGCGATTGCCGATCTCACTGTGATCGGCGACCGTGCGTGGCTGGCCGGCCCGCGGGCGGCTCGTCGGATCGATGCTCACCACCTCGCGCACGGTCGCGCGCGGCAAGATCGTCGGGCTCGAGTTCCTTCGGATCGTCGAGCGCGACGGCGGCGCCCCGCCGATAGATTTTGTGCTGACCGTGCCGAGCGGCACGCGCGCCGTTTACGAGAACCCGCGCCACGATTCCCCGGAGAGCATCGAGTACGAACTCTCGACCGGGGGTGGCTTAGCCAACTCGAACGGCTTCGCCAAACGCGGTCGCCCGCAGCGCTTCGAATTCAAGTGAGACGGCCGTTAGCATATTTCGCTGCAGTCAGTAGTTGATCTTCGATACGCGAAGGGGCAGAACGTGTCCGCTCGAAAAATCGGCCGCTGGATCTTGCTGCATATCGCCGTCGTGTGGCTTTTGTTCGGACTCGGCCTAGCATTGCGCTTCTACAAGAAACTGAATGCGCCGCCGCGTCAAAACGGAGGATGGCTCACGGCCTCCTCCTGGGATATCTTTCTGTCCTTGCACGCCACGCTCTGGTGCGCTTTTGGACTGGTGTTTCTCGCAGTGCCGGGAATCCTCCTGGCTTCCAGCGGCAAGCAGATTCGCTCAGGACCGCCTAAGTGCGATCAGTGCGGGTATCACCTCACGGGTAACACGTCTGGGCGCTGTCCGGAGTGTAGCGAATCGACCGACCGCGGAGAATCTCCGAAAGTGCGGCAGCCTGAAAAATCTGATCCCGAGCGCCATGCTCGACCAACGGAGAACTGATCTTGCAGCGTGCCGCGAAATGGCTGCTGCTTCTTTCGACGCTGTGTCTCGCCGTCGCGTTCTACTGCTCGCTCACGCGCGTCATTTGGTATGAGTTTTCCTCGCGAACAGGCTACGTGACGCTTACGGCCGGGGCCATCCGAATCGGTCTCGCCGATGCACCATACACAGTCGAGTTCGGCAGACCAGGTTCATGGAGTTGCGGTTCGACTATCCCCGTCGGTGTAGCGGCCTATCCCGAACAGACGGTCGGGACAATCGGCGGCGTTCGTATCGTTGATCGGTTGATTCCGCTTTGGCTTTTGCTTCTGCCGCTCGGCCTGCCGACTATCGTGCTCTGGTACCGCGATCGCCGACGAAGCTTCCAGCGCTGGCGACCGATGCTCTGCTTGTTCGCGCCCCGAACGCCATGCCGGTTGACATGGGGCACTTTTCTGATCGGTTGCTTCGTATGGTTTCTCGCACGCGCGATCGCGCGAGTCACCGTCGAGCGACTACGACAGGACGGCCTGATACCGTTTGATTGGCAATGGCCGTCGTGGGCAAGCAAGTTGCTTTCGGCTGGCTGGCCACTGTTCGGACTGATGTTCGCGCTCGCGATTGTGCGAGTCCGTAACCAACTGCGGCGAATCGCGTTCGCCGGACAGAGCTGCGCGGCGTGCGGCTACAACCTTACAGGTAACACGTCCGGGCGTTGCCCGGAGTGTGGCGCACCGACTGCGTGCGCGGATAAGCCATCTGACGGACGAGTCGACAACTGAGATTCCCTCGGTCGTCGTTTAGATCATTGCCCCGCGCGAAGTCGCGCAGCTCTTAGCTCGCGCGTCTGGCTCGGATTGGATCGCCGGAGTCGCTCGACCGCTGACTCGCGTGCTCAAACGCATTCGGACACTCAAACATCAATCGCATCAACAAGTCCATCGCCCGCGACTGGTAGTAGTGCCCCTTCTCCCAGCGCGACAGCGTATTCCCGCCCAGCCCCAGCAGCTTCTGAAACTCGCTCTGCTTCAACCCGAGCTTCTTTCGCCCCGCCCGAATCTCCGCCGGCGTCAGCAGCCCGAGTTGCCGACACGTTTCGTCCATTACCCGCCATGTGGCGGCGTCGTCGTTGATCACCGCGTGGTCGGGTGACTTCGGGTCGCACGCCGGGTTCATGCACGCGATCACTTCAAGATCGGGAATTCGGATCTTCGTTGGATTGTGCTTGTCATACGCGCACTCGTACTCAAACGGCCGCTGAACGCGTTGCATCTGGCGCTGTCCGCACGCCGGACAGCGGAACCGAGCAATTCGCTCGTCACTCATGCGAAGGTCGGGTTTCGCTTTCATTGCTTCAGCCCGATGTCCTTGATGTAGAGAATCGGATAGTCCACATCGCTGACATCCAGTTCAGTCTTTACAAAAAGGTCGATTCCATGAAATCGAAATCGCCACTCCCATTCGACCGTCGATCGTTTGCCCATTTCCGCGTCGCCGATCTCCTCGAACGCCGACGGCACGTAGCCCAACCGCAGTTGCTCGCAAAACACATTTCGTAGCGATGCTTTCCGCTTTGCGAGCGATGAGAGCTTCGGCAGTCGCAGTCCCGCCAGACCAGGCTTGTTGGCATCGCCTTGCTCGGCCTTGGTGAACCAACCCACTTCCCCAATCGCGCCGAGGAGTATGCGTGCCGCGAGTTCCAGTTCGGACGCGGTCGGTTGAAATCTCGGCTTTCGGCCCATCGCCGCATGTTAGGGTGCGGTTCACGGGCTACCAAGTACATCGAGTATAGCACATGTTTTTGACATATGCCAAATTTTGCAGGCCGCCGATAACTCGCCCAACGAGGGCCGCTCGGCACCGACTTCGCGAAAGCCGCGCGGCGTCCACGCACCCCGCTCAATAGCGCAGCCCGCTTCACACCATTGGCCAAAATTTTGAATCGCCGTCGTCATCCGGCATCGCCGCGTCTCACTGCGTTTCGATGCGACCATGCCCTTGGTCCAAGCCTTCAGACACCTGACCCGCGACCGATTCGGCCGGTGGCGAGCGTGGGATCGCGCTCGTAGGATGATGAAATGTCCGACGCGAGTCAGCGACCCGATTTGCCGCGATTCCTGGCTGCGCCGTTTGATGTCGGCGTAAGGGAGATCGCCCTTGATGAAGACGAGTCGCGACATGCGTTGACCGTGCTGCGCATGCGCAGCGGCGAACGGGCGATTGCGGTCGATTTGTGCGGGCATGTCGCGCTCGGTGTACTCGAGCCGCAGCCGGCAAGCGGGCGGAAGGCTGCGCCGCGGGCGGTGGTGCGTGTCGAGCGCGTCGAGCTTGTTGCACCGCCGTCGAATCCATTGACGCTGATCGTCGCAGCGCCGAAGGGGCCGCGGCTGGACTGGCTCGTGGAAAAATGCACGGAGCTGGGCGTGTCGCGGCTCGTGCTCGCCGAATTTGAGCGGTCGGTCGTGCGCGTCGGCGAGGGCGTGATCGAACGACAGCGACGCCGATCGGCGGAAGCGTGCAAGCAGTGCGAGCGGGCGTGGGCGCTGGAGATCGAGGGCGGCGGCACGCTGAGCGACGAG
>JBJXFK010000354.1:0-11249 GCA_046155505.1 Phycisphaerae bacterium | reverse complement strand
ACTAACTATCGAGCTTGTCCGCGTCGAACTTGCCGGTGTTTACCGCAGCCTCGATATCCACCTGAAACTGTCGCAGAAACAGGTCGTAATCCTTGTCTTGCCGCCCGAGTTTGCCGACGTTGACGATTTGTTCGCCGAACACCGTCGCGTACTTTCGCGGGTCGAACGTGGGCCGTACTCGCCGACTGCCCTGCGTGTAGGACAGGTCGATCGCGCGCTCGTGCGCGGTGTCGCAGGCCTCGAGCGCCTTCTCGCCGTATTTGTCGAATCCCTTCTCGGCTTTCAGGATGGCGATGATTCGATCCTGGCAGACCTCGACCTGATGGTCGATCTCGTCGAACGCCGCGTCGCGCGCGTTCATGCGATACCAGGCCAACCCGCCGAACACGGCCAGCGTGATCAGAAACCCTGCTACCCGTCCCATGTTATCCCTCTCAATGTCGGATGACAGACATGAATCCCGATTCGTGCATCGTATCGTTCCCGCCGCGGGATGCAATGATAAACGGCGTTTTCGGCGGCAATCTCACGCAAATCGTGAGTCGAGGCGACCGTCCGCACCGCGCTCGCGGCTGAATGTTTGCTTGCAAACAACGCCGCGAATTGCGCCGGCAAACCGAACGCGACGCGCAAGCGAGTGACCGCGAGCGCGGCGAGCCGAGCGCGACACGCTGGCGAGTGCCCGCGAGCGCAGCGAGCCGAAACCGAGCCCCGACCGTACGTGAGGGCTTCAACGAAACCGAAACGCGAGCGGAACCGAAACCCAAGCGGAACCGAGCGAGATAGGCCGCGCACACAAAGAAAGTAGCCGAGGGCTGCTGCTCCACAAAGTCAACGCAAAAACCCCGCCCGGCAAGCCGAACGGGGTTTCGCGTAACTTTCAGTTCACGTCGCCAACCATCGGCCAGCGGCGTGAATTTGCAAACTTACAAGTTAGTCGCCGCGACCGTAGAGGAAGTACACCTCGCCGGCGTTTTGCTTGCCGAGCGGATCGGCGAGCATGGCGCTGATTGCGTAATCCGGCAGTCCGTCACCGTTAATGTCGCCGAGGAACGTGACGCCGCGCGAAGTCGCATTCGTCACGCCGCCAGCCGGATCGGTACCGGGAACGTTTACATCGCCGCCGCCGAGCTGGTCACCCGCTGCGCGACCCTCGAAGATCGCACCAGGGAGTGCGAGCGTTCCAACTTCGGCGAGATTGATCGAGCCGGTGAAGCGCTGCTGGCGTCCGTACACGAGATAGACGCGACCGCGCGTGCCGTTAGCACCGGGAGCTGCGATGAGCAGATCGGTCAGGTTGTCACCGTCCACGTCGGCACCGCCGGCGACGTTCGCTCCCGCCAAGTGATTTGCCGCTTCGCCGACAAACTGTGCCGCGCGGGGAGCGCCGCTCGAACTTTCAGCTGCAAGCAACTGTGAGATCGTCCAGCCGCCGGCCGGACTGTTCAAGTCAGGCGAACCGTAAATCAGGATGGCCTGGCCCGGAGCGCCGGTTGCACCCTGAGCTCCCACGATGATGTCGTCGAAACCGTCGCCATTCACGTCGCCGGCGTTGTCGATCACTCGCGCCAGCTTGTCGTTCGACGAAGCACCGAGCAGCATCACACCCGTCAAATTGCGCTGTGACGGATCCTTCGCGAATTCGTCGAGCAGGATGTCACCGCCCAAGCCTGTCGACCGGCTCGAAATGATGAACAACGCTCCGACTTCGTCGCCGGTGCCGGCGAGCACGTTCTGCCGAACGCGAGCCGACCCCACCGCCACGTCGCGGATACCGTCGCCATCAAAGTCACCCAGGCCGCGGACAAAGCTGATTTCGGCGTCCGGGTGCGGGCCAACATACTGAGCCACCGTGTTCACATAATATCCAGCGGTTCCGACGCCGTAGCTGTTGATGTTGATGCAAATCGGAGCATCAAGACCAGCCGGGATCGAACCGTTCCCGTTGTCGTCGGGGAAGCCCGGCGGGCACTCGCCGCCGTCGCTCGCATATTCCTGGTCGCCGCCACCCGGCAATCGGCTCGAGCCGACCGACTCGATGATGTACTGATGCGGAACCGGCATCGTCGTATCCTGACGCACCGGCTGCTGCGCATCGATGTTGGGCCAAGTGTTCAACTGGGTGACGGGCGGCGTCTGCGGATCGCCGTCCGTGTCGACGTCAACGAGGAATCGCTCCATCCACAACTGCGTCCGAGTCTCAGTCGCGTTGTTCGGGAACGCCCGCGTTCGCATCTGGTAAACCACGCCGGCCGAATCCCGCGTGCCATCGAGCAGCGGCACGTCATCCGGGTATAGCGTTCCGTTCGCGGTGCGCTTCGGTGCGGCGATGTACAGGAAGTTGCCATCGCTGCCAATTGACGTGCCGAACTCATCTTCGACTGCCTGGCCAAGAACACGAGCACCGACCGAGTGCTCGCGAACGTTTGCGTTCGGACCATAGAAACCGGTCCAGAACACTTGGCCGCCGTTGTCCCAAGTCTCAAGGCCGACGGTGCTCGCATCGCCGCACGGGAACGGCAGGATGCCTGCGCCGTGAACAAACCAGAAACTCGCCCATTGGCAGGAGTCGGGCTGACCGTCGCCGTCGCCATCCGTAGCGCACGGGTCGATGGTGGTCGGGTCGATAAAGGTGATGTTATCCGGGTAACCCAGGAACGGGAACACATCCGGCGCCGGCGGGAACGGCCAAGGTGCCGTATTCGCAAGGGGCGGCGCGGCCGGAGTGGCGTTGAACGGCTGGTGGAACCCGCCCGCCGATTGATTCGCGAACGCGATGTCCCACAAATGGACCCACGCTTCAAACGTGACCTCAATCGGGGCGTTCGGATCGTCAGGATTTGGGCACTCGATCTGCGTCGGCGGGATCACCTGCTGCGATTGGCGAATGAACGGCTCGACTCCGGGCCGCTGCATCGTGTTGAACAGTTGCCCCGTTTCATGCAGATCGAATACACGATCGCCGCGGCGATTCAGAGTCTGGGCGTCGCGCAGGATGCCGTTGTTACTGGACACGATCACAATTCCGCCGCGAGTAAACTGCGCGATGTTCGGAATCCACGCGTTCGCCATCGGATTAAACGCATCGAACTCGAGCGTTCCGGCACCGCCGATGCTGCCATCGAGCAGGTCGAGCGACGCGACGTTCGGATTTTGCTGCGCAAGGCTGATTGACTCGACACGCGGGAAGCTGAACACGATCTCGGGGAAATCGTCGCCGTCCATATCCGGAACGACAGTCACGTCTGAAATACCCTTCGTCCAACCGACGCTGGCAGACAGACTTCCGCCAGGTCCGGAGCGAACGGGAGTTCGGATGCCTGCGAACGACAGCCCGGCGACGTTTCCGCCACCGACGGCGTTCAGGCCGCGCGCTCCGCGAAGCTGATTACCGTAAATCATGTAGGCTTCGCCGAAGCCGATACCGCCCGAACCGGGGTTGCTCACGACGTTGTACGGCTTACCAAACCGCGAGACAACGATGAATTCGTCTCGCCCATCGCTGTTCATGTCGTCGATCGCCGCGATCGAGCTACCGGCCAGGTCGTTCGGATTAAAGCCTTGGAATGTGAACCCGCGGCCGCTGCCGCCGGGTACGGGTGCCGCAATTTCGTTCAGGTTCACGACGCGAATCAGCCGATCGGTCACGCCGACATCGAGCAAGCTGTTGTCTGCGAGCCGGGCTGACGCCGATGCTCCGGGGCCGATTTCGTCCGCGACGCTGATCGAAATGCGATACGTTCCGGCCGCGATCGCCGAAAGCGATGAATTGAACGTACGTACGCCTGACCCGGCCGCGATCGGCGAGTCCGGAACGAGCACTTGCTCATTCCCATTTCCGTCGACGGTGTCCACGTCGAGCACGATTTGCAGGCTGTGAGGTGTGTTATCGCTCGTCTCAAGTGACAGCGCGACACTTTCATCATGATTCAAAAGCTGATCTGCGTTCGGGGTGATCCAGCGCACAATGGACGGCGCGACCTTGTCGATCGCGACCAACCCCGCCGCAAAACTCTTGACCACCTGTCCCGAAGTCGACGTCGCCTCGACACCGACAATGAACTTGCCCGTGCTGTTCGCCAGGAACGGATCGAGATCGACGATGTTGAACGGAATCGTGTTGCGGCCCGGCGTCACTGTGATCGTGCGACGAATGACCGGATCGCCGTCGGCGTTGCCGTCGTCATTCGCGTCGCGAGAGACGAGCAATTCGGCCTTACTGAGCGCGCCGGTGTTGTCGCGCAGGTCGAAGACGACCGAGACGCTGCCGGTACCGCGCGTCCGGGTGTCGCTGGTCGGACCGACTGCGGTGACCGAAATGGTCCCCGTACCGGTGCCGCCGCCGCTGACACTGTTGGTGTTCGTGTTGTTGCCCGGCAGCGTGGGCGTTACACCGCCGTCACCGCCGGTGATGTTGTCCGCCGGCACTTCGACCGGACGGATCGGCCGAGGCAACTCGGACGAACCGTTGTTGCTGTTGGTGTTGACGTTAACACTGTTGGTGTTTTCGTTTTGGTTGACTTGGTTTGGCACCTGAGTTTGGGGGCAACCGCCCATCGATGCCAGCGAAAGCGCTGTGGCTGTCGCAAACAACGAGTGCTTCAGGGCTTTGAACGAGCGTGAACCCATGTTGTGTACTACCTCCGTCGGGTAGGGCCGTGAAAATTGACCGATGACCGTGCGATCGGCGAGGCTGTCGCCCCCCAGATGGAGAGTCCGCCGACACAGCTACTTTAGATGGTTACAAGTGTCGAGTCAATCGAACGATGCGCCCTTCCCGGCGGCTCGCAAAATTCCATTAGTTCGATAAACTCAATGACTTATAAAACGTCGCGCGGGTCGGCGGGCACCCTCCGTTGGCGTGAAGCTGCGACCGAATTTTCGAAAAGTTCGAGGAATATTATGGCCCAGATTCAGCCAATCCCCGGCGTCCGTTACGCGACCCAGGCGAATAACCATGACCTGTCCGCCCGTCTCGCGCCGCCATATGACGTCCTTGACGTCGCCGGAAAGCAGGCGCTGGTCGCCCGCGATCCGCGAAATTTCGTCGTTGTCGACCTGCCACATGTGCCCGCCAAGCAGGCCGGCCCGCAAGCCGTCTATGACCAGGCCGGCGCAACGCTCGCCACGTGGTTATCTGACGGCACCATGACCCGCGACGCGACGCCCGCTATATACGTCTATCACCAGAGCTACACCTACGGCGGACGGAGTTTCGTCCGCAAGAAGTTCTTCGCCCGCCTGCGACTCGAAGAATTCGGCAAGGGCAGCGTCTTCCCGCATGAGCAGACCTTTGGCGGCCCCAAAGAGGACCGCTTCCTGCTCACCAAGGCCACACGGACCAATCTCTCGCCGATCTTTGGACTGTACGAAGACCCGGCGAATGCCGTCTCGACGCGACTCGAAGCGGCGTGCGGCGGCGCTCCGATCGCGACCGGCAAGCTCGACGGCGTGGATAACAAGATGTGGGCCGTGACCGACGCCGCCCTGATCGCCGACATCACGCGCATGATGGCGGATAAGGCGGTCTACATCGCCGACGGGCACCACCGCTACGGCACCGGGCTTAACTATCGCAAATGGGTCAGCGAGCAAGGCGGCATTTCTGCCGACCATCCGGCGAATTTCGTACTGTGCGTGTTCTGTGCGATGGAAGACGCCGGCTTGCTCATCCTGCCCACGCACCGCGTGCTGCCCGGCTTGAATGTGCCGGCGGCCGCGCTCAAAGCCGACCAGCAGCTCGACGTGCTCGCGCTCGACGTCAGCAATGCGGACGATGTGCCGACGGCGCTCGCCAAATATGGCCCGCAAGCGGTCGCTCTCTTCAACGCGGCGGACGGCGGCTACTCGGTCGTTCGCCCGAAGGACGCCGAGATTTTGCGCGACATCGCCAAGGACCATAGCGACGCATGGCGACGGCTCGGGCTGGCGTTTCTGCATGCGTACTTGCTCGATCGCGTCGTCACGCCGAAAATCGCCGGCGGCACTGCCCCGGAAATTCACTACGTGAAATCGGCGAGCGAGGCCGTCGCAGAGGCGAAGCAGACCGGCGGCTCGGTATTCCTGCTGCAATCGACCACCATGCAGGAAATGGCCGACGTGTGCAAAGCTGGCGATCTGATGCCGCAGAAGAGCACGTTTTTTTATCCGAAGCTGGCGAGCGGACTGGTGATCAATCCGCTTGAGTGATGGCGATTGATGCCGGCGGGTTCGGGGTTCAGGGTTCACGGTTCACGGTTCAAGAAAACATGGAGCACCGCCCTCTGCGGTTTCTTTGTGCGGTGCAGAATCGAAGATTTGCTCACGCAGAGGCGCGTCAGCGCGCAGAGTTCAGAGGGATCGGTCGCTGCGTTCTGTGCTCATGGTTCAGGGTTCAGTGCTCAGAAAAGACAGTCAACCCGGCTGAATTGATGACGATCATCGCTGCAAGCGTCTTGCTGGTGCTGAACACTGCGTGGCTCGGGCTGCTCGTGCTCGGGCTGCCGGGCACGTGGTTGATCGCCTTCACGACCGTCGGCGTCGCGTGGTGGCGCTGGGATAGTGCGCTGCCTTGGGACCAGCAGTTCATCGCCGCGCCGGCGCTCATTGCGCTCGTCGCACTGGCCGTCGTAGGCGAGATTTGGGAGTTCGCCGCGGGCATTGCGGGCGCACGCAAGGCCGGGGCGAGCGGCTGGGGTTCGCTTGGTGCGCTGGTGGGTGCGATCATCGGCGGCATCGCCGGCACATTCATGATCCCAATCCCGGTCATCGGCTCACTCGCCGGCGCGTGCGGCGGAGCGGCGGCGGGTGCATGGCTGCTCGAATTCGCATCGGGCCGCACGCATGACGAAGCGGTGCGTTCGGGTGTGGGTGCGGGGATCGGTCGAGTGAAGGGCACGCTGGCGAAGCTGGCAGTCGGGGCAGCGATGTGGGTGCTGGCGCTCGTTGCGGTGGTGTGGAATTGAGCCGCGATCGCACGGTCACTGCTTCCGGACACGCCGCGACGAGGTCCTCCGAAAACACTGCGAAGCGTGTTACAGCAAGCGGGGCTGGAGGATCAATCGTGAAAACCTACGCGGTGATCTACGAACGCGGAAAACGAAACTGGTCCGCCTACGTCCCTGACCTGCCCGGCTGCATCGCGACCGGACAAACTCGCAAAGCCGTCGAGCGGCAGATGCGCGAAGCGATCGAATTTCACGTCGAAGGATTGAGGCTCAGCGGCGAGAAAATTCCGAAGCCGACGACGGAAACGGGAATGATTGCGATCCCGGCGTAAGGTGTTTTTTTCCTTCCGCAATAGATACCACGCGACCCGCAGGCCGAGGAGGAACGCCACGCGCTCCACCTGGCCGGCGCCGCGACGCGACGGATCGAGATGGTGCCAACAGGTCGGCGTCCTGAGCAAGGCGAGCAATCGTGCCGGGGATGCGCGAATGAGCCTCGCCTGTCGAGTAACGAGTGTCGATCGTCGAGAAGCGAGTTGTGGATCGGCACGAGCAAGATCGACGTTCTGCGGCAGCGCACGCCAGAGTGCGTCTTCCTCCGCAGACTCGGGTCCGTGAAAGAAAACGCGACTAAACCGATACCCATAATATATGGTCTTAATTTTCCGGACCAGTCGATTCGCTCGGAGATTGCATCGCATCCGTTTCGCCTTCTCGCGTAGGCGGGATGATCCTGTTAGCGGAGAAACATGATGTCACGTCTTTCAAATGGCCTGTGTTTGCTTCTTTTGGCGTGTAGTTTGTCATTGGGGGCAATCCGAACGGCATCGGCGGCAATTCTTAGAGTCCCGGAGGATCAGCCGACCATCGGAGCCGCGTTGGCTTCAGCGCTGCCGGGGGATGAGATTCTGGTTGCGGACGGCGTATACGTGGGGCCAGAGAACAGCGACCTGGACTTTTCTGGTCGCGCGATTTACGTCAGGAGCCTGGATGGGCCTGACGGTTGCATCATTGACTGCGCGGGGCTCGGCCGCGCCTTTCAATTCGTGTCAGGGGAGGGGCCATCGTCGATTGTCGAGGGCTTCACGATCCGAAACGGCGAAGCGATGAACGGCGGCGCGATTCTATGCGTTGGCGCCTCCCCGACGATTCGCGCTTGCGTGTTTCGCAACAACCGCGCGACCGTCGCAGCACTCGACGTGCCGGCCGGGGGCGCGGTTTACGCAGACCGTTCTCACATCCAACTCGACCGTTGCCAATTCTTCGAAAATTACGCGAACGCGGGTGGAGCTGTTGCCGCCGTGGATTCCACTGTACTCGCGACCGAATGCGCGTTCGTTGGAAACGGGCGGTTCGATCGCTTCGGATTTGGTGGCGCTCTTTATCTCGAGTCGTCCGCGAAGGGGACCAGTCATCGACTTCTGGATTGCCACTTTTCGGGCAATGCAGCGGGCGATGGTCATGCGCTGTGGGGCAGTAACGCATCGATCGAGATGGATCGCTGCGAGGTTGGCATTAATCAATCTCCCGTCGCGCCAGACGGATTTGCGATTGGATGCCAAGGCGGGGCGCTCGCGCTACGACATCTGCAAGTCAGCCAAACGCGCAACGCGTGTTATGTGGCGCACGCGCTAGTCAACGTATTTGAGACGCGGTTCGAGGGTTGCAACGAGGCGATTACCGCTTTTGGCCAGACGATTCTGCGCATCGCCAACACGCGCTTCGTGAGGTGTGGCTCGTGCATTGGCGCGTTGCTCGGTCCGCGAGTATCCGTGCAAAACTGCTTGTTTATCGACGTTTCCGGTCCAACCGCGATTAGCAGCGCAGTACAAACGTCCGTCGAGGTAACCAACTGCACCGCGACGCTTGATCCTGCTTACGACCCTGATACTCAGGAGCCGTGGTTAATGCTGAATGGTGGCGGTGTAGCAACGCTTGCCAGCTCCGTGATCGTTGGGCGTGGCCTTCCAATTTCGAGCACGGTTCGAGTTGTGAGATGTGCGGCCTCGCCCATTGGCGATCCGGCCTACCCGAGGTTTGCGAATCCGCTCGGACCTGATGGAGTTTCGGGGACTGAGGACGATGACTATCGACCGCTCGCCGGTTCCCCTTGCATTGACTCGGGCGCAGGAGTGAACGCTGTTCAGCCGGATTACTTCGACGTGGACCAAGATGGAGACGTGACCGAACCTACGCCGCTTGACTTGGATGGGCGACCAAGGTTCGCGGATGATCCGCTCACGCTGGACATGTTGCCCGGGCCGCCCGCCCCGCGGCTCGATGCTGGTGCGTATGAACTCGTACGCCCATGCGTGACGCCCGGCGACGTAACCGCGGATGGACTCGTCTCGATCGCGGATCTCTCGACCATTTTGCGTCATCTTGGGGTGTCGTCGGGCGCCATTCTGGGCGAGGGTGACCTCGACGGAGATCACGATGTCGACACTTCCGACTTGGCCGCATTGCTTGCAAACTTCGGCGTGGACTGTCGGTAACGCGTATGTGCGCGCCGCGGGCACCGTCGCGAGCTTGGGGAAGGGGAGAGTTGGATTATGCGCCGATCGCAAGACGCGAGCGAGTTCGACGATTACGTCGAGCACCCGCGCTTTGGTCGCGGGCCGCAGTACACCGACGTGTCCGCGGAAAAACAAGATGACCCGAACGCATACACCGCATCCTGGCGATCGACGCGCGAAACGCGTGTGCTGGGAACGGCGGTCGCGGCTGATTTGTCGCGGCAGACGCCCGCAACGTTGCCAGTGCTGTTCTATTTTGACGAGCGACGAACATGTGCCGACTGTTGTCGCAGCTTTTTGTTCTTTGCCGAGGAGCAGAAGTACTGGTTCGAGCAACTCGGCTTCAAACTGGAAGCGGACTGCATCCGTTGCTGGCCATGCCGACATGTGCGACAGAGTCTCGAGGCCGCGCAGGCGCGGTATGAGGAGCTTGCCCGTCTGGACTGCCCGAGTCGCCAAGAACAAGTCGAACTGCTCGATGTCGGCCTGAAACTCTGCGAGCAGGGCATCTTCGGCCGCAAAGTTCTTCAACGCTTTCGCACGATTGCAAACCAACTGTGGCCGCAAGATCCCGGTTGTGCGGAACGCGCAGAATTCGCGGCGCGGCTCGCTTCCATTCGAGCGCAGTAACTCGGCACCTGTGATGCCCCGTGCCGCCTACGCAAGTCCGGCGCGACCATCTTTGAACCGTTCGCGACCTCGGGCGTATAAGAGGCGTCCCAGACCGGCGGCGAGTCGCCGCGCGACGAAGGAGTCGCCATGCTCCAGTGGTTTTCCGAACTGGATGAACTGCTCCGCGGCCAACGAACTTCGCCCGATGCACTCGTCGAGGGACGACTGCGTCTCTCGCCGGTGAGATTGCTGACTATGGCGATTTTCCTCGGGGCGATCTACGGATTCTTCATGGGCTGGTTCGCCGTGTTGAATCGACCGGCGGCCGAGTACAAGCAGGTCATCGCGACTGTCGTGAAGTTGCCCGCCCTGTTTCTGCTGACGCTCGCGATCACGTTCCCGTCGCTCTACGTTTTCAACGCACTCGTCGGTTGCCGACTGACCTGGTCCACGACGCTCCGACTGCTCATCGGCGCGGTGCTCGTGAATCTCGCGGTCGCGGCGTCGCTCGGGCCGATCCTTGGGTTCTTCACGTTTAGCACATCGAGTTACCCGTTCATGGTCCTGCTGAATGTGATTCTGCTTGGCATCGCGGGAGCGGTCGGGCTCGGCTTCCTGCTACAAACGCTGCGAAGAGCCGCTCGTCGGCAGGCCGAGTTGGCAGCGGCGCAGTCGGCTGCGCAGCTCGCACAGGATGAGCTTGGCATGCCTGAGCCGCTCGGCGCACCGCCGGAACCGCTGGGTGCGGCTCGGCTGATCTTCCAGATCTGGGTAATTCTGTTCGGATTGGTCGGTGCGCAGATGGGTTGGCTGCTGCGACCGTTCATCGGCGATCCGAGCGTGGAGTTCGCCTGGTTCCGGCCGCGTTCGGGCAGCTTCTTCGAATCGATTTCGGCCGTCGTGCGTACGCTTCTCAGCCCTTGAAACAAGTGCCTCGAAACGCGGCGAACCGCATGACGCTTACCGCCTTCCAAACCACCGACGATTTTCTGCACGCGCGCGGCGTGTATCAGCCGGCGCGGGCTCGCGAGCGGCGCTGGCAGACGTTGACGCTGATGGTTGTTGCGTTCGGCGCGGTTTATGGCGGCGCGATGGGCACGTTCGTGGTCGACTCGCCGGACCGCTTGTGGCAGTTGCTGTTCGGCGCGATCAAGGTGCCGATGTTGCTGCTGGCGACCACGCTGCTTTGCCTGCC
>JBJXFK010000317.1:0-4948 GCA_046155505.1 Phycisphaerae bacterium | reverse complement strand
TTCTCGCCGGGCTTCACTTCGCAGGAATAGTTGACGAGCACTTCGGCGAGCTTGGTCATACGCGGGTCGAGCATAGGAACCTCCAAAGATTTGGTCATCTTATGCCGCCCGGCTGGCGGCGGCGAGCGATCCGGACAAGAGGCGGAATGCCACCTTTTGACGAGTCGCGGGTAGGAAGGTTGACCGGAGCGGTACAATGCGTCGAACAAGAAAAACCCCCGCTGGAGGCTCCGCATGAAGTCTGCATTTCGTCGCCGTCTGACGGCCACAATTCTGGCCGCGTCACTGGGTACGACATTGCAATTGGACGGTTGTAACGCGACGCTGCGCTCGACCACCGAAGATGGCATCATCAGCGGCTCGCAAAGCCTGCTGACCGCGCTCTTCCAAGCCCTGATCGGCGTCGCCGGCGAAGACGCCGACGGAAACTAAACGCGCAAGGCAAATGGCGGAATGTCAAAGGCCGACAAGCCGGCGCGCGGTGCGCGGCGTGCTTGCCGCACGGTTTTCGGCCTTCAACATTCGTCCTTCAGCCTTCGGACTTACGTCGGCGGCGTGTAGTGCATCGGCGAATTGGGGCCGAGCGGCGCGTCAATGAAATACCAAATCAGCAGGAACCCCGTCCAGAAAACTGCGAACACCACCGAATACGGCAGCATCAGCGAAATCAGGCTGCCCAGACCCGCGTTCTTTTTGTACTTCTGCAACACGACCAGAATGATCAGCAGATAGCTGTTCAGCGGCGTGATGATGTTCACCACCGAATCGCCGATGCGATACGCCGCAGTGGTGAGTTCCGGGCTCATGCCGACCATCATGAACATCGGAATGAAAATCGGCGCGAGCACGCCGAACTTGCTCAGCATGCCGCTGATGCAAAAGTCGCCGAAAATCACCAATAGCACGAACAGGCAAATCAGCACGGGCACCGGCAGATCGGCGCTCACCAGCAGCGACCCGCCCGAGTAAGCGAGCATCCGGTCGAGCCGCGTGTACGAGAAGTAGTTGACGAACTGCCCCATGAAAAACGAGATCGCCAGCACCGGCACGATGCTGCGAATGCCATGGTAGATCG
Organism: Phycisphaerae bacterium; assembly: GCA_046155505.1. Classification (GTDB taxonomy): domain Bacteria; phylum Planctomycetota; class Phycisphaerae; order UBA1845; family Fen-1342; genus JBJXFK01. The sequence goes on along the minus strand of JBJXFK010000317.1, from coordinate 3,873 downwards.
CCTCGACGAAGTCCTTCTGCGAACGCATCGTGCCCGTGATGTAGCCATAGACCATGCCGGGAATCAGAAACGCGAAGAAAATGATCGGCACGATGACGTGCGACCAGCGATCGGCGGGCGATTCGAGCAGCCGCGCACGCTCCGGCGTTTCGACGATCAGCAGCGGCGTGCGTGAGAGAACGTCGGCCGCGGGGGCGCTGGTCGTGGTGCCCGCCGGCAGAATCGACACGCGGTGTTGCACCAGTGCGCTGCCGTCCGCGAGCAGTTGCTGCCCCGGCCCGTGCAGCGGCGCGCCGGGGATCAGAATCATGGCGAGGAACGCGACCATGACCACCACATTTGCACCGATCGCGGCGAAGAGCGCTCGCCGTTCGCCGCCGGTGAGCGACATTTCGTTGATCACCGCAGTGTCGGCGATGTCGGTTTCGAGCTTGTTGGTGCGCATCAGCCGCGGCTCGACGATGCGATCGGTGACGAACCAGCCGGCGAGCATGATGACGACCGCCGAGCCTGACTTGAAGAACAGGTTATGCAGGATGTTGACGTTGTAGGTCGGGTCGATGATCCGGGCGGCGTCTTGTGCAAAGCCCGTGAGCGCACCGTCACCGCCGGTGGGGAAGAACCCGCCGCCGAAGCCGCCGGAAACGCCCGCGAAAGCCGCCGCGAGACCGGCCATCGGATGCCGCCCGACGGCGTGATAGAGCGCCGCAGCCAGCGGCGGCAGGATGATGTAACCGGCGTCACTCGCGACCGAAGCGTTGGCACCGATCAACACGACGACCGGGGTCAGAATCTTGCTCGGCGTCGCGAGCGCGAGAAAACGCATCAGCGCACTAAAGAAGCCGAACTTTTCGGCCAGGCCGATACCGAGCATGGCGACGAAGACGAGGCCCAGCGCGGGCAAGCCGGTGAAGTTGCGCAGCATCGACGAGAGCATCCAGTAGATGCCGTCGCTGGTGAGCAGGCTGCGCGGCGCGATCGGGTCGCCGCGTTGTTCGAGGACGACTTCGGGGCGTCCGTTTTCGCCCTTTTTCATGACTTTGACTGGTTTGCCGGCGGCGTCGAGCACCGGCCTGCCCGCGACGTCCAGCTTCTCGATCATGACGACCCGCGGCTGAACGGGCTGAACTTTCCAGCCGACAGCCGAGCCGATCGCCGATACGCCGATGACGATCGCCGAAAGGATCACGAACAGCAGGGCGGGTTCGGGCAGTTGATTGCCGGCCCATTCGATCCAGTCGAGGATTCCACGGCGAGCGGGATCGCTCGCCGACGATGGGTGTGAGCCGTCGGCCCCGGATGGTTGCTGGTTCATCTATGCATCGCCTGCGCTGAAATTGGTGCCGCCCGGCACTTGGGGCGGGATGATAGTGCAAGCGGCCCGCGGCGGCACGGGGGGCGACGGCGAGGGGCCCGGGGCGCGGGTGCTATGCCGACGGCCGTCCGCGTCGGCATGTGTGAGAGCATGCGATTCGAACGCGACGCGCAAGCGAGTGCCGCGAGCGTAGCGAGTCTCCGTTTCTGTCTGGCAACGAAAGCAGCCGGGGCGGCAGCTCCACAAGGTCGGGGGCTGCGCCAACAGTCGTTGTTCCGTTGTTCCTTTGTTTCCTTGTTCCCAAGAAAAACCGCGGAGGGCCGCGGTGCTCCGGGGAAACAGCGGGGGGCCGCAGTTCTCCAGTGATCGACGTTACAGCTTTGGCGGGTTGGCCGCGTTTCCGCGGAACGTCTTGAGCATGGACATGAACTGCTCGGTGAAGACAAAATTCTCTTGCGGAAATTCGAGGCCGCTCATGTTCTGATCGATGTGCGAAAACACGATGTCAACGTACCCGATCGTCTCGCCGGCGGCGGTGATGACGCCGACCGTGCTGGCGGCGGCGTCGGTGAACTGCTCGATCGTCGCTTCATACCTCAGTTGCTCGCCTGGCACGACGATGCGATGAAACTCGGCCCGCTTCACCTTTGCGAGAATCACTTTTTCGGTGAACTGCTTGTGCTCGCCGACGAGGATGCCGCCGGTCTGGGCCATGCCCTCGATCATCAGGCTGGCGGGCATGACCGGGTAGCCGGGGAAATGATCGTGCAAATGCTCCTCGGCCAGCGAGACATTCTTGATCGCGACGGCTCGCTTGCCGGGTTCGAAGACTTCGAAACGATCAAACCAAATCCAGCGCACGAGAGACTCCGGGAGAAAGTGCCTAGGGCCTAGTGTCTAGTGGCACGCCGGCCCCTCTTCACTAGGCACTAGGCACTAGACACTCTCAGCCAACTTTACTCTGCACAAACCGCACAATCATGCCGACCGTGAACAGCGTCGACACCTTCTCGATCTGCGGGTCTTTTTCGAACTGAGCCAGGTCGGCGTGCGGCATTGCCTTGCGCAACTCGGCCAGGCCCGCCGCGTTCAGCTTCTTGTCCGTCACGTACTGGGCGTTGCTGAAGATCTCGCGCGGCATCAGTTCCTCTTGCGGAATCTTGATACCGAACGCCTTCTCCAGGCGGAAAACGATGTCGAGAAAGTCGATCGACTCGGCACCGAGGTCGCCGGTGAGCGTGGCGGATTCAGTGATTTCGTCCTCGTCCACGCTCAGAGCGTCCATCAGCGTTTGCTTGACTTTGTCGAAAATCTCATCACGAGAAGGCATAAATCGCGACCTCCACTCGTCCGCTCTCGGGGGCTGCCGCCCTCGACCGCCTTATTTTCTTTCACACTCATGGTGGGCGATGCCCACCCTACTGTCGATGCCGCTCCGTCGGGCACGGAGGCCCGATCGCTACGTCTGCTTGCCCGACCAAACCAAGCCGAACAGCGACCGCGCCTTTTGTCGCAACTGTTCGTCCGTTTCGGCCATCTTCGGATCGCTGTCCGCCAGGCACAAGTGCCGAAGCGTCAGTCGGCCCTTCACGATTTCTCGATCGCCGATCATGCCGCTCGCCGCAAATACGCTCTGCTCGGCGGTCAGCTCCTTACATTCCGATTGAATGGTCAGGATCTGTCCCGGTGTACAAAAGCTCTTGTAAGTCACGTTCCGCGCGTCTTTTAGCACGACCAGACTGGGTCGAAAATCAAGCCCCGCGCGGGCCACCCACGCCGACGCCTGCACGAGCGCCTCGAGCATGAACACGCCCGGCAACACCGGAAACGTCGGAAAATGGTCAGCAAGATACTCTTCAGCCAGCGACACGGCCTTGTGAGCCACGATGCGCTTGCCGGGTTCGAGTTCGGTGATGCGGTCGATCAGAACAAAACGCAACGCGTCAGCCTCGCCAAACACTACCCGCCCCGCCTGTCGGCGCATCGCCGCTGCGGGAAAACCATCGCGGCATAGTACCGCCGCGCGTGCGGGGCTTCCAGTGCGCTGCAGTTGGTGGGCAAAGCGATCGGGGCGAACGCATTCTGAATTCGACTGGGAGTCGAAGATCTCGCGCCGGGAGACCGACCTCTGGTCGGTCTTTCTTTGGGCCGGAAATGAATGGAAAAAAGACCGGTCGGAGACCGGTCCCCCAGCGCTGCGTGCCTGAAAACCCCGAATGCGTTTGCCCTCGATGCGCCCCGTTGCCGTGCGGCGTCGCATTGACCCTGCCAAACCGTGCGGGTACAAATTCGGATCGATCTTCCGGATATCGATCGCACATGCCTCGCGCTCGACATCCGATCGGCAAACCGCAAAACAGGGCGTTACGGAGTAGAGACTTGCGAGAGCTCATCATTGGCGGCGGCGGCGCGGCATTACTCCTCGCGGCCATGGTCGCGGCACCGGCAATGCTTCGCTCGGGAGCGGACGCGACGCGCGCCGCGGCGTCCGAGCAAGCCGAACTCGCCCTGCGGCAATTGCATCTTTATGACGCGAAACTCGCCTCGGTCGCCGGCGA
>JBJXFK010000303.1:0-7573 GCA_046155505.1 Phycisphaerae bacterium | reverse complement strand
CGAGGTCAGTTGAGGATTCGTTGCTGCCGAAGTTTGCGAGGAGCAGGGCGAGGTCGGCGAGGTTGACGGTTCGATTTTCGTCGAAGTCGCCGATGCAGTCCGGGCCGCAGCCGCGGAGGACGGCGACGGTGCGCGGAAGCCCAGTCGCGTTCAACACTCCGCCGACGACGAGGGATGGTCTGCCGTTCCACACGGTCGGGAGCATTTCGTAGCCGCTGAGCATCGTTCGGGGACTCGTGACTTGTTGCCAGCCCGGTCCGACGTAACGGTGCATGATGAACTCTCCGGCGGCATATAGCCGTTCGGGTTCCGGGCCGTCACCGTCAGCGTCGAGCACTTCGAGGTCGAAGATGAAGCCGGCACCGCTAACGGGAACCGCGAGCGGAACCCACGTCGAGCCGTCCAGATACGCAATCCATGCGGCCGGAATATCAGTTTCGCTGCGAGTACCTGCGGCGACAAGTCGTGGGGGGAGCGGGCCGTCGCCGTCGAAATCGTACTCGGCGAGCGCGTCGATGAAGTCGCGGTTCATGTGAAACTGCGGAATCCCAACGCCATCAAACGTCCACGCGCCCACCTGCCAACGCGCTACGCCGCCTCGCCTCGGGCCTGAAAGAAAGGTGTTGAATCCGCCGGCGATTACGAGTTCTGCCGGCAACGGTCCTGGCCCGTCGAAGTCGAAACGGCCGAAACGCCCGCCCCAAATCGAGGGGATGACCCAGGTCGTCGGAAACCCGGTTCCGACCCACTCCGCTCCATTCCACATAACAACGCCCCTTTGGGTTCCGGAGGGGAGGTCGAAATAAGATCCGAGTGCGAACAGTCGTTCGGGGTCGGGGCCATCCTCGTCCGGGTCGAAGGCGATGACAGATTCCACCCGATTGCTATCAAGCAACGCTGACCAGCGAAGGCCGTCCCAGCGGATCACTGAGTATGTCGTACCGTCCGACATTCTGAACCAGCCACACAGGACCAGAGACGCGGGCTCGTTTCCCGGGCCATCAAAGTCGAACGCGGTGGCCCCGAGCGCGTCGCACTCGAGGATTCGCGCGGCCGGGCTTGCACTGGTCAACTCCTGCCAAGCGCTACCGTCCCACCACTTTGGCGTGTTGCCCTGGTTTCCCGCGCTGACGAGGACCGGCCCCATCGGTCCGTCACCGTCGATGTCATGTTCGATCAGGGCCGTGCCGCTATCGCCAAAGACGCCAAGCGGCCCGATGAGTTGCCATGTCAGGTTGCACGTTTGTGCCGACGCGGACGCCGTGGCGGAGAGTGCGAAGCCGAGCTGCAGGCCGGCGATTCTTAGCGTCATATGAGTACTTCTCCGAGCAGACCCGGTGCGTGATAGCGCAGATGGAACTCCCTGCACGACAGGCTGACTCACCTGAGCGTAGCAAAAACGCATTCAATTTGGAATCGCCAATTCGAGTTATCAAATTGGCCGTTCGGCCATTTCGCCGCGGAATTTGCATCGACAAACCGAGAGCGATGGAGCACCGCGGCCCACCGCGGTTGTGGGGTTGCGAGCATCGGTCCCTACCGAAGAGCATGCCGACGCGAACGGCCGTCGGCATGGCACTTGGCACCCGGCGAAGCTGCTCACGATTCGGGTACGTGTCGATTCGATCGGCGAATGGTGGGCGTTGCCCACCCTACGTGCTCTTCCGTTGTCCCTTTGCTCCTTTGTTCCCTTGTTCCGTTGTCCCGTTGTTCCCTTGTTCCCGCGCCCGATCGGCTCTGAATTTCATTTGATGTTCCGCGCGCGGCGGCGTCTATGCTGGTAGACATGGGCTTCCTGATGCGATGGCAGCAACCTGAACCGGATCGCGATCCGGCCCTGTGGACCGAGTTATCCGCACGGCTGCACGCGCTCGCACGGTCGCTGACACGCAGCGAAGCCGACGCCGCCGATCTCACGCAGCAGGCGTTCGCGCAGGTGCTGGCGACGCGGCCCGAGCGGGCCACGCACGTTGGATATCTGCGCCAGACGCTGATGCGGGTCTGGATTTCGCGGCAACGCAGCATGCGGCGCGAGGCGGCGCGGTGGTTGCGCATCGCGCGACAGAGCGCACTGGCGGTGTTGCCGGTCGATCGGGTGAGCGATGCCGAAGCGGTCGATCGCGTGCGAACGCAGATCGACCTGCTGCCGCCGATGCAGCGCGCGGTGCTCGCATTGCGGCTGATTGAGGAACTCGAATACGAACAGATCGCGACGACGCTCGGCATCTCGGTCGAGAGCGCGCGATCGACGCTGCACGCCGCGCGGTTGAAGGTACGGCTGGCGGCGGGAGAAACGGAATGAACACGCAGCCTGACAATTGGACCGACGAGCAGCTCGATGCGTTTCGCGATGGCGAGCTGGAAATCGTGATCGCCGATCGGTTGCGAAGCGAACTGTTGGCGAGCGCCGAGCTGCGCCGCCGACTGGCGCGACTGGAACGCGGCGACGCGCTGGCGATGGTCGCGATGACGACAGCGGCGCGGAGCGGTCGACGCGGCGGCGGATGGGCGATGTTCGTCGGTACCGGCGTGTTGGCGAGCGCCGCGGCGCTGCTGTTGGTGGTGTCGAGTTGGCGCGACGTGCGCACCGACGCGATGTTGCCGATCGCCGGAGCGGATCCGGTGAACGACGCCGTAATAGCGAGCGGATCCGGGCAACCGTACGCGTTCGTGCGAGTTGTGATGACGCTCGCGAACCAGACGCCGAAGCAAAAGTCCGCGCAGGACGCCGAGCAGCGGCAGCGACGCGAACGCGATGAGAATCTCGCATCGGTCGAGCCGATTGATCCGCTGCTTGATGCGGTTCGGCGGGCGGTAGACGAACGCCGGACCGATGCAGCCGTTGCGCTGCTCAGCGATGCCGCCGAGGATCAGCGAACGGCGGGGTTTCAAATGCTCGGCGAGTCGCTGCGTTCGGCGCTGACCGCACAGAGTGTGCTCGAACAATTGTCGCCGGCGCAGCAGGTCGAGGCGTGCGGCGTGTGGGCCCGTGATCTGGAACTTCGGCCGATCGCGCTGCGGAAATTGCGCGAGCTGCGCGATGCGAGCGGCACGGCGTCGGAAACGGGAACGACGCTAGAAAAACTGATGCAGGATTCTTCGCTGCGACCGTGGCTGCGTAGCTACGGCTTGAACGCGGGCGGCTGATCGCACGGCTCACCGCGGCATTCCGGTTCGCCTAAACCACAACAGGGAGTACGAACATGCAGTCTATTATTCAGGCAGCACTCTGGACTTTCGTGATCGCCGCGGCGTCGCAACTTGCGCTCGGGCAGCACACGCAACAGAAGAGCGACGCGCAGCCGGACGCGATCGTGACCGAGATCTATGACATTCGCGATTTGGCGACGCTGATTCCGAGCGACGGTGCGCCGCCGGAAGAGGCACTGGGCGAGTTCGTGGATCGCCTCGCGGGTCACTTGGACGCACAAGTGGGGCAGATTTTTCCGGGGCTGTTTCACATCGACGCGACGCGCGAGCAGCATCAACACCTGCTCCAATCTTTCGAGCACATTCGCAAGCTCTACTCCGAGAGCTATGAAGTGACCGTGTTCACCTACGAAGTCAGTGCCGGCGAATCGCCGTCGATCGGTGCGGCGGCGAAGCTAGACGCGGCTGCGCTCATTCAGCGCGAGGTGATTCCGCGGCGAACGATGTCGCAGATTTCCGCGATCGTGCAGCGCACGTACGTCGCGTCGCTCGAACCGGTGGTCGCCGAGCACGCAACCGCCTATACGCCGCGCACGCAGACGGTCGATGAAGGCTTGTCGCTGAGCGTGATTCTTGGCGCGGGCGCGGACGACGAGAAGAGCACGGCCATGCGCCTCAGCGGCGAGCTGACGCTGGTCAGCCTGAAGCGATCGACCGGGCCCGGCAGCGAGTGGCGTGTTGACCTGCCCGATGTGCAGAAGCGCTCGATCAAGAGCGCCTTGCGCGTCGAGCTCGGCAAGCCAACCGTCACGGCGGTGGTCGCCGGCAAGGAAGCCGGTCAGGCGACGGTGATCGCGGCGTCGGTCAAGAAAGTCGCCCAATAACCACGCGGTGTGCGGCGCGAATCGATCGCACCGCATGCCAGCGGCAGGTTTGCATTGTTCCTCGCCCGAAACGCCGATATTCTTATATCAGCGCGTCCACGATCGCTGGGATCGGCTGCTGGGCCACCATGCGGGACGCAGAGGGAACCATGCGTATCGTCAAGTCTGCATTCGCCCAAGTCTCGATCGTGTTCGCATTGCTCGCGCTGCCGGTCGCAATCGCACAGGACGCGGCGACGTCGCAGCCGGCGTCCGCCGCCGGTACGACCGAGCGCAAGCCCATCACGGCCAAGGTGATCGAGGTGCAGGGAGATGTTCGCGCCGCTGCGCTCGACAGTAATGAATGGAAGCCGATCAAACTCGGCGACGAACTGCCCGAGCAGACCAAAGTGCTCACCGGCGTGCGATCGTCCGTGAAATTGCAAATCGGCAGCGAAGAGCCGTACACCTGCCTGCTGATCGACTCGGTCGGCAAGACGGTCATCAGCGAAGCGGCCATCACCGGCGACAACAAGAAGGTGCGCGTCGGCGTCGCCTATGGTCGCGTGAAGGCGGGCGTGGCCGAGGGCGGGTTGAAGAGCGACTTCACGGTGGATAGCCCGGTGGCCACGCTGTCGAAGCGTGGAACGTGGGGTTTTTCGCTCGCTTATGAACGCGACACCGAGGCGTTCGAGATCGGCCTCGACGAGCGCGGCTTGGTGAATGCGCTCAATAAAATGCGCGACGAATCGCGCAACGTGCGGCCCGGCGAGCGTGTGACCGAGGCCATGCGCTCATGGCTGGACGAATCGCAGTTCCGCAATACGCCGATCGCGGATGTGTTTGGTCAGAGCGACGTGACGGTCGCGTTCAACCGCATTGATAACGAAGGCGTGGGCGTGCTCGCTGCGGGTTCGGGGCGTGAGCTGCTGGTCAATTTGACCAATCCCGGCACGCGCGGCGACTTTGCCAGCTTGCTGGAACGGGCGCTTCAGTCGTCGACGTTGCAGGGCCTGCCGGGCGGCAATCGCGTGTTTCGTCGCGAGGGCTTTTTCGGCACGGGCCGCGGCGACGATTTGGTCGAGGTGCTGATCGATTCGAGCAACCCGCTTTCACAGCGTGGCGATGCGCGTGCGGGCCGGTATTTCTTTCGGCGCGACGCGGCGGAAACGTGGCTGAAGCAGGGGCGGAAGTGAAGAAGGTAGGGAACAGGGAACGGGGAACGGGTAACAGGAAAGACGCAGTCTGACCGTTTCCTGCTTCCTCTTCCCTGAGCACTGAGCACTGAGCACTCCCCGCTAGGCACTAGGCACTAGGCACTAGCCACTAGGCACTCCATGCTGACGTTCACCAAGATGCACGGCCTCGGTAACGACTACGTATACGTCAACACGTTTGTCGAGCGGGTCGAAGATGCGCCGGCGCTGGCGCGCGACGTCAGTGATCGCCATCGCGGCATCGGTAGCGATGGGTTGATCCTGATCGCGCCGCCGGGGCGCGGCGACGCTGATGTGCGGATGGAGATGTACAACGCCGACGGCTCGCGCGGGCAGATGTGCGGGAATGGCATTCGGTGCGTCGCCAAGTACGCGCACGATCACGGTCTGTCGAAGAGCAATCCGCTGCGCGTGGCCACCGATTCGGGTGTGTTGACGCTTGCACTCACGGTCGGCGGCGATGGCAAGGTGCAGACCGTGCGCGTCGACATGGGCGAGCCAATTCTCGATCCGCAGCGTATCCCGGTTTCGCTCGGCGGCGAGCGCGCAGTCAATCAACCGTTGCCGCTGCGTGAGGCGATTCTGAGCATGACGTGCGTCTCGATGGGTAATCCGCACGCGGTGATGTTTGTCGAGTCGCTCGATGAGGTGCCGCTGCATCAGTGGGGGCCGCAGGTCGAGCGGCACGCGCTCTTTCCGCAGCGTGTGAATGCACATTGGGTGCAGGTCGTGTCGCGCGAGCATGTGCGTATGGTCACCTGGGAACGCGGCAGCGGCCCGACGCAAGCGTGCGGCACCGGGGCGGCGGCGGTGTGCGTGGCGGCGGTGCTCAACCGACTGACCGATCGGAAAATTACCGCGACACTGCCCGGCGGCGACCTGCTGCTCGAATGGGTCGAGGCGAGCAATCATGTCTTCAAGACCGGCCCGGCGACGGAGGTTTTCACAGGGCAGTGGCCAGGGTGAAACCCTCTGCTTACTTCCCCGGCTTCGGGTTGCTCTTCGTTCGCGGCTTGGTTTGCGACGGTCGCAACGGCTTGCTGCCGTCGAATTCGGCCGGTTTTACGTGCCAGATGTTCTCTGCATACTCGCGGACCGCGCGGTCGCTGCTGAAGTGGCCGATGCGGGCGACATTCAGGATCGCCGCTCTCGTCCACGCCGCACGATCCTGCCAGAGTGCGTCGACCCGCGCCTGGGCCGCGACATACGAATCGAAATCCGCGAGCAACATGTAGTGATCGCGATGATGCGTGACCGCGTCGAACAGGTCTTTGAATCGCGAAGGAAAATCCTGGCTGAAGAGGCCCGACCCGATCGCATCGAGCGCGTGCCGCAGGCCGAGATTGGCGTGATAGACGTTCCACGGGTTGTAAGCGCCGCGCGACGACTGCACTTCGTCAGCGGTCATGCCGAAGTGGAAGAAATTGTCCGCTCCGACCGCGTCGCGAATCTCGATGTTCGCGCCATCGAGCGTGCCGATGGTTAGCGCCCCGTTCAGCGCAAACTTCATGTTGCCCGTGCCCGATGCCTCCGTGCCGGCGAGTGAGATCTGCTCCGAGAGATCGGCGGCCGGAATGATGATCTCCGCCAGCGATACGCTGTAATTCGGCACGAACACGACTTTCAGCTTGCCCTTGATCCGCTCGTCGCGATTGATCACGTGCGCGACGTCGTTGATCAGTTTGATGATCAGCTTCGCCCGGTGATAGGCCGGCGCGGCCTTGGCCGAGAAAATCATCACGCGCGGCGGCAGATCGATTTCGGGATTTTCCAGCAGTCGCTGATAGCGATGCACGACTTGCAGGATGTTCAGGTATTGCCGCTTGTACTCATGTAATCGCTTCACCTGCACGTCATAAATCGCATCCATCGGCAGGTTGATGCCCATCTTGCGATGCACCCACGAGGCGAAGCGTTTTTTGTTCTCGGTCTTCGCGGCCTGAAACGCGGCCTGAAACTTCGCGTCATTCGCGAGCGGCTCGATGCCGCGCAGCTTGCCGAGGTCATTGACCCACTCGTCGCCGATTTTCTCGCGAATCAGCTTCGACAGCGGCTCGTTGCACGCCAGCAAGAACCGCCGCGGCGTGATGCCGTTGGTCACATTCGTGAATTTCGTCGGCGAAAGCTCGGCAAAGTCGGGCACGAGTCGCGACTTGATCAGCTCGCTATGCAGCGCCGCGACGCCGTTCACATGGTGGCTGCCGACGATCGCCAGATGGGCCATGCGCACCATCCGCACCGGCTGCTCCTGAATCAGCGACATGCGCGCCTTGCGTTCGGCGTCGCCCGGCCAGCGGCGCTCGATCTCGTCGAGCAGGCGGCGATTGATTTCATAGATGATCT
>JBJXFK010000178.1:0-6460 GCA_046155505.1 Phycisphaerae bacterium | reverse complement strand
ACATGCAGTTCCCACGGCGTGGCGGTGTAGACGATGTCGCAATCAACGGTTTCGCAGAGGCGTTTGTAGTCGGTCGGGCCTTTGGTGAATTGCGCGGGTTTGCCGAAGCCGGCCTTTTCGACGAGATCGGCGGCGCGGGCGGCGTGCTCGGGCACGATGTCGCAGACGGCGACGATCTCGGCACCGGGGACGCGAAGAAGTTGGTTCACGTGGTTCGTGCCCATGCCGCCGACGCCGACGAAGCCGATGCGGACGCGCTCCATCGGCTTGGTGACGACCGGTTTCATGCCGCTGGCGGTGCGGCTGTCGCGGTGCGGGGCGTTGTTCGGGTCGTTGCGGCTTGCGCAGCCGGCGGCGCCGACGAGTGCCGATGCAACGGCGAGTGCGCCGGCCTTGAGGATGTCGCGACGATTGGATTCTTGAGGCGCTTGCATGTTGGCTCCGTTGCGCGTGCGCGATTGGCTCTTGACTAAGTGCGGCAGTTTCGCGGCAAGTCGCAGCGGCGTCCAATCCGTAGGGTGGCCATCGCCCATCACTTGCTGAGGATTTGTGGAGACGCACGAAACGGTTGGCGATGCCCACCCTACGCGGTATCCTCTCGCGCATGAAGCATCTCGTCGGCATGGTCGGTGCCTTGCTCGCCATCGTCGTCGGCGCGCTCGTCGGCATCGGTGGGTTCACGTTTGTCTATGCTGAGGGCGGGTCGTATTTGTCGAATGACGCGGCGGCGTGTGCGAATTGCCATGTCATGCAGACGCACTATGACGGCTGGACCCGATCGAGTCATCACGCCGTCGCGACGTGCAACGACTGCCACACACCGCACGATTTTTTCGGCAAGTGGATTACCAAAGCCCGCAACGGGTATCACCATTCGATGGCGTTTACGCTGGGCGGGTTTCCGGAGCCGATCCGGATCACGCCGGTCAATCGGGAGATCACTGAGCAAGCGTGTCGCTATTGCCATGCAGAGATGACGCAGCAGATTGATCATTTAGCGCCGGGTGGCGAGGAGATGTCGTGTATTCGGTGTCATGCGGGGGTGGGACACTAAGAGTGCCTAGGTCATAGTGGCTAGTGCGTAGCAAAGAGTGCATAGTAGCGAGTAACGAGTTGAGAAAAATCCGAACCTCGAGCGCGAGCGAGTGGGGTAGCGCGAGGTAGTTGGTGCCGCGCGGTGGTTCAAGCGCCGCATTGGATGGAGTAGTACATGTCGCAACCGAATTGCTGTGACGGGAAGTGCAATTGCAAATCGAAACCCGCGGCCGGCGGGTCGCGCATGCTGTTGGTCGTGGCCATTTTGCTCAGCGCCGGCGTGACGTTTGGCGTGACGGCGCTGCTGGTCAATATCTTCGAGCACAAGCAGGAGGCGAGGAACCCGTTCTTCCGCGTGGTCGAGCTGACCGACGACACGGAAGACCCTGCGATCTGGGGCAAGAACTTTCCGATTCAGTACGACAGCTACAAACGCACCGTGGACATGCAGCGCACGCGCTTCGGCGGAAGCGAAGCCGTGCCGCAGACGCCCAAGGACGCCGACCCGCGTTCGATCGTGGCGCAGTCGCGGCTCGAAGAAGACCCGCGACTGAAACGCATGTGGGCGGGTTACGCGTTTGCGGTGGATTTTCGCGAGGAACGCGGGCATGGATACATGCTCGAGGACCAGACGTTCACCGAGCGGCAAAACGCGGCCAAGCAGCCGGGCGCGTGTCTGCATTGCCACGGGTCGATGTACGTGGCATACAAGAAGGCCGGCGACGGCGACATTATGAAGGGATTTGAGAAACTCAACCCGATGCCGTACGCCGAGGTGCGGAAGGAAGTCGAGCATCCGGTGGCGTGCATTGATTGTCACGATTCGCAGACGATGGCGCTGCGCATCACGCGGCCCGGATTTCTCGAAGGCATCAAACTCGTCAAAGCGCAGCAGGGCATCAGAGATTACGACGTAAATCGCGACGCGACGCGGCAGGAGATGCGCTCATTCGTTTGTGGACAGTGCCATGTCGAATATTACTTCAAGGGCACCGAAAAACGGCTGACCTACCCGTGGCACAAGGGGTTGAAAGCCGACGAGATTTTGACCTATTACGAGGAAACCGGCTTCAAGGACTGGACGCACGCCGAAAGCGGGGCGCCCACGCTGAAGGCACAGCATCCGGAATTTGAGATGTGGAATCAGGGCATTCATGCGCGCAACGGCGTCGCATGCGCGGATTGCCATATGCCGTATGAGCGCGTAGGGGCGCTGAAGGTCAGCGATCACCATGTGCGCAGCCCGATGCTGAACATCAATCGCGCGTGCCAGACCTGTCACAAGGCGAGCGAGGATGAGCTGCGAGATCGGGTCGAGACGATTCAGTCACGCACCTACGCGATGCGCGGCGTCGCGATGGATGCACTGCTCGAATTGATCGACGGGATCAAGAAGGCCAAGGACGGCGGCGCAACCGACGAGCAACTCGCGAAGGCGCGGCAGGAGCAGCGGCGGGCACAGTTCCTGCTGGATTTTATCGAGGCGGAAAACTCGATGGGGTTTCATGCGGATCAGGAGTCGATGCGCGTGCTGGCGCTTTCGATCGAGCACACGCGACGCGGGCAGAATGCGTTGAGGTGAAGCGCGGTCCGCATTCGTAGGGTGGGCATTGCCCACCATTTGCTGGGGTCTTGCGAAAACGCACGAAATGGTGGGCGATGCCCACCCTACGCGCGGCGGAGCGCGACGATTGCGGCTGCGGCGTAGAGCGTGGTTTGGGTGATGGCGCGGATGAGCAACGCGTTGGCCGCGCCGCGGATGGGGTCGCCGGGAATCAGCCAGAGCGATGCGGCGACGGTGACCAACAGGACCGTGAGTTGCAGCGGCACCTGTGCCCAGAACATGCGCATCTGCGTGACGATAAAGCCGAGAATCGCGCCCGGCAGCAGGATTGCCTGGGCGAGGACGATGATGAGGAAGCTGGCATAGTGCGGAACGTACGCGGGCGAATAGAGCACGCGCAGCAACGGATCGCCGAGCATCCACACGATCAAAACCGCAGCCGCGCCGACGGCGACGCTGCCAGAAATCAGCAGCGCGGCGAGTTTGCGGAATCGGCGAATATCGTGCTGAAACGTTTGGGCGAGCCGGTTAGTCGCCGCGTTACCAAATTGGATGACGATGAATTGGGCGGCCATCGGCACGTAGAGCAGCGCGCCGTAATAGGCGAGTGCGTCGCGACCGCCTTCTTGCGCGCGGATGAGCAGCAGCGGCACATTGTCGGCCAGGCTGACGACGCCGACGGCGAGCGCGAGCGGGAACGCCTGTAGCGCGAGCGTACGGAGCTGTGGCCAGGTCCAGGTGGGCGACGACGAGACGTAACGACGCGCGAAGCGGCGTTCCATCAACAGCGTGATGAGCGCCCAGCCGGCGACCTGAATCAGCGTGGCGACGGCGGCGGCGATGGCGATGGATTGATCGCGCGTCGCATCGGTCGAGGCGGCGCGGGCGATGACGATGCAGATCGCGAACGTCGCGAACATGACCAGGCCGCGCAGGGCGTTGGCCCAGGCGAGCAGGTCGAGTCGTTCGGCTTTTTGGTACACGCCCCAGTAGATGTCGGCCTGGTGCAGCAGCACTTTGGCGATGCAGCCGCCAGCGAGGACGATCCAGAGCGCGAGGTTACCGCCCGTGAACAGATAGGGAAGCGTCCAGAGCAGCAGCGCGCCGGCGGCGATGCACATGCCGAGCGTGCGCAGCGCGAGATAGACTGCGAACGGCGTTGCGTCGCGCGCGTCGGCGACATAGACGCTGCGTAATTCGAGCGCAAGGGCGATGACGATCGGTGCGGACAAGGCGACGGCGTGGTTGAACTCGCCGAGGACCGCCTCGCCGGCGAATTTGACGAGCAGGACGATGACGCCGATGCGGCAAAGATTGAAAACGCCGTTGCCGAGAAAAACGGCGATCGCGCCGCGCCTCAGTGAGGCGTTCGGCGCGATCGTCGGTAGAGGCTGCTGGGCCGATTCGATGGGCTGGTCAGGGTTGGGAACGGCTGGGTTCAATCCGTTCGCTCACTGATCGATCGGTGTCGCGGCGGCGCATCATGCGCGCCGCGAAGAGTCGCCCAATCGGCATACGCAACGCGATCAGGGAAGTTCGACATCCTTCGCGTCGACTTCGAGTTTCATCTTCTCGACTTTGCCGAAGACGGTCAGCGAAAGCTGCCAGTCGTCGTTGATCGGGCCGCTGTTTCCGATCGAGTAGTAGATGTAGGGCTTGCCGTCCTTGGCCGTGCCGGGGCGCGGGCGGGTGGCGATTTTCTTCATCCAGTCGTCGTAAAACTCGACGTTCTTGATCGCATCCTCGCCGGCTTCGTAGCGGATGGCGATGCCCTTGCCGTCGGCGGGCTCGCTCACTTCGTCGGCGAGCTTCAGAACGCGGGCTTTGACGCCCAGTTCGGTCAGTTTCGCGTGCGTGATCATCTCGCCCGGCTTGCGACCGACGCCGTCGATGTTCAGGTTCTGCTCGTCGGCACCCATCGCGACATTGACGAAGCCGCGGACTTTCATGGTCTTGGCGGCGCGGCCCGGCAATCCGCTAGGGTTGGCATCGAGCATGATGTAACCCTGACTGGTGACGGCTTGGGCGTTGGCGAGCGGTTGGAGGTCGGTGCGATCGGCGTCGGTGAAAACGGTTGGGTCGAGCAGCTTGGTGCCGGCATCGTCGGTCATGTCTTCGACGATGAGCTTGCCGACGCGGAAGACTTCGTAAAGCCGCTCGCCGGTGACTTTGAACACCACGCGGAAGACCGGCTTGGGCGCGCCGCCGGGAACTTCGCCGATGACGCGGATGCGGTTGTCGAGGATGGCGAGAATTTCGGCTCGCATCGGACCGGAGACGGGGGCCTTCACAGGCTCCGGGATGTCGATGGTCTCGCCTTCTTTCATTCGCCGCAGGAGTTTTTCGGGCTTGGTTGTCGGAGCGCTGCCCGGCTGAGACGCGGCCGGCGCGGCGGTCGGAGCCGCGGGCGGCGTGGCCTGGGCGAACGCGGTGGTGGCCGCGACACTGGAGAGCATAAGAGCACCGGCGAGCACGCCGGCAAAACGAATCGAACGCATCGGTAGAACTCCCGGTTTTGTGATTGCCTGGTCGCGGCAGCGTCAGCATCTGATTCTTGACGGCTCAGCCGCTGATTCCCAGCAAAGATTGGAAATATTCCCGTCCGCGGCGCAGCGCGTCAACCGACCCGGCCAGGCCGCTGCGGCGAAGCGTCAGCGGTCGGCGGTACTCCCAATCGGCGAGCCGACCGAGAAAACCAGCGAAATCCACGTCGCCGCGGCCATAGTCGGCCTCCTCGAATTGCTGTCCGAGTTTTCGGGCGTCGCGGACGTATGCGGCGTGGACGTGGCCGTGCAGCTTGTCGCGCAGGTCGTCGGCGACGGACTGCACCGAATCGACGGCGAGGCCCAGATTGGGGCAGCGCAGGCGATGCAGGTGGTCGGCGAGCGCGGGAATGTCGGCGGTCGAGGTCTGGACGGCCAGCGTGACGCCGAAATTGGAAGCGAGTTCGGCAGCGATGCGGAGCGACTCGTCGGCGAGCGGGCGGGTCGTTTCGTCGCTGAAGCCGGCGATGTTGACCGTGGCGCGCGGGATGTGCAGCGCGGCACAGAGTTCGAGCGTGCGGCGGAGGTCGATGATGCGGTCGTCGCCTTTGTCGCGATCGGCAAGGCCGAGGCCGCCGTGGGCGGCGGCGAGGGCGTCAACCTCCATGCCGAGGCTTTGCAGATGGTGGGCAAAGTGACGCTGGGCGGTGCGCGAGAAATCTTGCAGCTCGCGCTCGGCGGCGGCGTTGATCTGGATCAGGCCGAAGCCGTCGCGCGCGGCGGAATCGAGCGCGGGTTTGAGAGACTGCTCGTACGAGTTGAGCCAGACGGCGATGGGGGGTTGGTTTGGCATGGGGTGGTGTTGAGCCGTAGGGTGGGCATCGCCCACCATTCGTTGCGTTGTCAATTGGTACACAAACGGTGGGCGATGCCCACCCTACGGATTCGACGTCAGGAGCTTTTCGGCGACTTCGAGCAGGCGATCCATTCGGAACGGCTTGTTCAAATATTCGTCGACGCCGAGCGATTCGGCGTATTGCTTGTGTCGCCTACCCTGGTTGCCGGTCATCATGATGACGCGCGGCCGATTGCCGTTGGCCTTGCGGTACGGCTGAAGCTTTTCGAGCACGAGGAAGCCGCTCTTTTGCGGGAGCATGATGTCGAGAATCACCAGATCGGGGTGCTTGGATTCGGCGAGTGCGACGGCCGTGTTGCCGTCACTGGCGGTTTCAATGGTCGCGCCCGTGTCGGCCAGGCCGACGGTCAGCGCGGTAAGGATGTCGGGGTCGTCGTCCACAATCAGAATCGTCTTGCCATCAAGTGCGGCCACAGCGGGCTCCTTTCGAATCAATAAAGTAGTGTAGTATGCCGCGCGGCG
>JBJXFK010000257.1:0-3647 GCA_046155505.1 Phycisphaerae bacterium | reverse complement strand
TACGACGCGCCGCAGGCCACCCTCGGCGCCCGCGCATCGCCGGACGGCAAAACGCTGCTTGAATTCAAGCTCGAAGAGCGCGGCGGCGAGCGCGTCATCGAAACGCACATTCGCCCCGGGCACGCCGACGACGCGCGCGACAAACGTGACGTATTCGTTGATCGCCTGCTGATGCCGGATGCGGTCGTTCAGCGCATGGCCGGCATCTCGCCGAGCGACGTGCTCGCCGCCGAGCCGACGCCCGAGATGGACCCGCTGCTCGAAGACGATCGCGCATCGGTACGTAAGAGCGCGAAGCTGCTCCTGCGGCGCGTCGATTCGACGATTCACTTTCGGCTCGGCTATGGGGCGTCGCCGATTTTCACCGTCATCATCGGTGCCATACTCGGATTCATGTTCCGCGGCTCGCGGGCGCTCGCCGCGTTCGGGCTGGCCGCGATTCCGTTCTTCTCCTCGCTCGTGGTGATGCTGATGGGGCGACAACTGATGGAGAACAGCAGCACCGCGTCGGTCGGCGTTTATGTCATTTGGGGCAGTTTGCTGGCGTTCGGAGCGGCGGCGATCGTGCTCCTGCGCGTCGGCGTGCGGCGATAGGCGAAATGCAGCGATGAACACGATCGACCGATACATCGCCCGCTCGTTTTTCAACGGCTATCTGATTCTGATTGCCGTGGGCATGGGCATTCGCGTCATTTCCGACCTGCTCGTCAATATCGACGAATTCACCGAAGACACGAGCGTGCCGCTGCTCACGGTGCTGTTTCGCGTCGCCGATTTTTACTTCTACAACATGCCGCTCTATTACGCGCAGCTTTCGGGCCCGCTGATCGCGGTCACCGCCGCGTTTACGTTGGCGATGATGATGCGCAACAACGAGCTGACCGTGCTGATCGCCGCCGGCGTGCCGCTGCAACGCTTGATCATTCCGGTCATGGCGGTCGCCGTCACGCTGTTCACGGTGTCGATGCTCAATCGCGAACTGATGATTCCCGCCGCCGCCGAAAAAATCGCCCGCTCGCATGATGACGTCATTGGCTCCAACCGCTTCGGTGTCTACTGTGTCCGCGACAACACCAATGCCGCGCTCTCGGCGCTCGAATTCAATCCGGTCACCGGCGTGATGCGCTACGTCTTCATCGTCGAGCCGACCAAGCCCGGCGAGAATGCCTCGATCGTGGAGGCCGATGCAGCCGCCTATGACGCCGCCCGCAAAGTCTGGAAGCTCGATCGCGGCCGGCGCGTCACACACCCCGACCCAGGCACGCCCGACGCACTCGCCGGTCGCATCAGCATCAAGCTCATCGACGAATTTGCGTTCCAGATGACGCCCGAGCAACTCGGCCTGCGCCGCGGCGGGCAGTGGGCCGATCTGCTTAGCGTGCGCCAGCTCAATCAACTGCTGCTGAGCCAGAATCTCGCCAATCGCCCCGCACTCAACATGACCCGCCATGTGCGCTTGACCGAGCCGCTTGCACAGCTCGTTTTGCTGTTGCTGGCACTCCCGGCGTTCCTCTCGCGTGAGCCGCTGAACGTCCTCGCCAGCGGCGGGCGAACGGTGCTGGTCGGCGGCGCGTTTTTCCTCGTGTTGTTCCTCGCGCAAGGCCTGACCGCCGACCCCGAATACGCCGCCCTCGTCGCGTGGATGCCGATCCTGGCTTTTGGACCGTTGGCGGCGATGCAGATCGCGAACATCAAGACGTGAGAATGACCGCACGCCGAGCGAACCACCACAATGGTTCGCCCGGCGTGCCGCGTAGGGTGGGAATCGCCCACCAATTCGTCGCGCATTCGACAAACCGAAAAATGGTGGGCGATGCCCACCCTACCGACTCGTCACCCGCCTTACGATGCCGGGCAATTCGTGCCGAAGTTCGCCAGCAGGATCGACAGATCGGTCAGATCGATGCAACCGCTGTCATTCACATCGGCCAGCAGGTTGTAGCCCGAGTCGGCCGCGCAGGTGCCGAACGACGTCAGCAGCAGCGACAAGTCGGTCAGGTCAACGTCGAAGTCGTGATCGATGTCGCCGGGGCAGAACGCGATGCGGGCAAACGCATCAGGCGTGCCGAACGACGGCACGCTGTTCAGATCCGCACCCGCACTGTTGCGCAACTGCAACGTGATGTAGATGTTCCGCGTGTCGCTGATGAACAGGTCGAACGGCGCGAACGCCGACAGCGTGTTGTTGCCGCGGCCGATAAACGCGTCGTCGTCGAACGCTCCGTTTCCGTCGAGATCGATCGGGTCGCCCTCGCGAGCGATGACATGCGTGCCGTTCAGCACGAGTACGGTGTCGGTCGCCGGGTCGGCGCTGTTGGTGTTACCGACCATGAGCCAATCGCCCTCGCGATTGCAAGCGATGGAGCTGAAAACCGCCCCCCACAATTCCGCGTTCCCCACGGTGATCGGGTCGCCCGTCTTGGCGAGCAGCGAGCTATTCAGGACCGCCCAATCGTTATCCGCCGGGTCGTCGCCGCGCGCGATCCAGTCCCCTGTCGAGACCATTTTGTACTCGAACGCATCGGCGTAGATCGGGGTGCCCGCGCCAGCAACGGTCAGCCCCTCGCGAAACACGACCACGTCATCGACCACAAAGATGCCGTCGACGGCAGTGTTCGCGTTCTCGGTGTCGCCCTCGGCGAACCAATGCGCGCCGTCCGGCGTGCAACCCGCGCCGTCCAGAATGAAGTTGTCCCACACCTCGCCGTCGATCGGGCTGACACCCGACTGACGAAATGCCGTGGTTCCTCGCAGCATCGCCGGATAGCGTGACGAATGGCAATTTCCGATCGGCGTATTCACATACTGCACCCGGTCCGCGGTTTCCAGCGCCGACACCGAACCCACCGAGTTGCCCACGATCTCGTCGCCGTCGACATTCGCCGGCACGTCGTCGAGACCGGTGAGCGCCGCACCCTGCGTGAACAGCAGCGTCTGCACGCCGGCCGGCGATACGTTCATGACCTTTTCATCGTCGGCGGTGGGAGCGCCCTTCGCGCGGAAGCTGTACACAAACCCGCCCTGGGTATCGAAGCTCACCGGGCTGGGCGTGTCGAAAAAGTCGTACAGTTCGGCACCGCCGATGCCCGGGATCGGTTGGCCTTCCTGTGCGTACATCGTGCCGCTCGTGCCGCCGCCCAGAATCAGGATCGTCTCGAGATCGCTGCCGAGCTGCGTGCGACCCTTGACCATCCAGCGCCGACCGTCGGGGCTGACCGAGAAATCCTCGATCGCCCGCCAGTCGGACGCCGCGGGCGCGCCGCCGAGGTCGAGCGTGCCGGGAATGACGGCCGTCGGGTGACCGGCCTTTTTCGAGTAGATGATTTCGATCTTCGCGGCCGACGCGGTGAGCGTGGCCATGCCTGCTGCGCCGATCGCGGCGGCGAGGCCCAGTGTGTTGGCGAACGAAATGGCGCTAACTTTCACGATGTGTCCTCCGTTGGAAGCGGTTCCGGGCGCGCGAGAAGATCGCGCGCGACTTTGGCGTTCTTTCGGAACGCCGATTCGATTCTACCGGCACGCGGCGCGCCGCTGAAAGAGAATGTTGCAGCAATTTTGCGACGTCCGTGTCGCAAGCAACGGCGAGAATCCGTCCATCCCACCGGATTTCCGCCGTGAATGATCGGTCGAGTCGGGCCGTGAACGCA